>DALZLW010000034.1:0-27440 GCA_032007425.1 Stenotrophomonas sp. | reverse complement strand
GTGCTTTGGTCACTTCCTCACGCCCCATGAATGTTATACAGTAACATTTTATCAGGGCGCTTTACCCCGATGTCTGTTCTCCCCAACGACCCACGCCTGCCGGTCACCGTGCTGTCCGGCTTCCTCGGCGCCGGCAAAACCACCCTGCTCAATGCCGTGCTCAACAACCGTGCCGGCCTGCGCGTTGCCGTGATCGTCAACGACATGAGCGAGATCAACGTCGATGCCCAGCTGATCCGCGATGGCGGCGCTTCACTGAGCCGCACCGATGAGGCCCTGGTCGAGTTCAGCAACGGCTGCATCTGCTGCACGCTGCGCGATGACCTGCTGCAGGAAGTGCGGCGGTTGGCCGAACAGCGGCGCTTCGATTACCTGCTCATTGAATCCACCGGCATCGGCGAACCCATGCCGGTAGCCGCCACGTTCGCGGTGCGTGATGCCGATGGCTTCTCGCTGTCGGACATCGCGCGACTGGATACGATGGTGACCGTGGTCGACGGGCAGCACTTCCTCGCCGATTTCGGCTCCACCCAGCGCCTGAGCGATCGTGGCCTGCAGGCCACGCCCGACGATGCGCGGGGGCTGGTGAACCTGTTGTCCGAGCAGATCGAGTTCGCCAACGTGGTGGTGATCAGCAAGCGCGACCTGATCACCGATGCGGACATGTTCAAGGTCAAGGCGGTGATCCGTTCGTTGAACCAGGATGCACGGCTGGTCGAGGCGGTGCGTGGCAATCTGCCGCTGGCGCAGATCCTCAACACCGGCAGTTTCGACTATGCCAAGGCACAGCTGGCCCCCGGCTGGATGAAGGAACTGCGCGGCGAGCACGTGCCGGAAACAGAGGAATACGGGATCAGCAGTTTCGTCTACCGGACGGCGCGCCCCTTCCACCCGCAGCGCTATGCGGCCTTGCTGCTGCAGGGCATCCCCGGCGTGATCCGGGCCAAGGGGTTCTTCTGGCTGGCCAGCCGCATGGATTGGGTGGGCGAGGTGTCCATCGTCGGCGGCTCCACGCGGACCGAGGCGGCCGGTTTCTGGTTCGCTGCCCGCCATCGTGTGGAAAGTGGCATGGTCGGTATTCCTCCAGAAGCGATCGTGATGCTGGGCGGTGGGCGGAAAACAGCGTCCGATCTGCAGCACTGGACCGCGCCACTGCCGGCGGCCGGGCAGGTGGATGACGCGCAGGAGTACGCGGCCTTGCAGCGTCTGTGGCACAGGCAATGGGGCGATCGTCGGCAGGAACTGGCGGTGATCGGCATCGGCCTGGACGAGGCCGTGGCCCGCAGGGCCTTGGATGCGGCGTTGTTGACGGATGCCGAGCTCGAACGCGGCCCATCTTCGTGGATGCAGTTGGCCGATCCCTTCCCGGCCTGGCAGCGCTGACGCCGCGGCCGCGGGGCCATGCCACCGACGCGTGGCCCCGCGATTCCAGCAATAGTGTTTTGCGCGATACCGGGTTTATCCATTCCCGTTCCTGCATGAACATACCGGCCTTCCTCCCCCGGAAGGCCTGGCCCCATGAGTTCCCCTGCTTCCCCCAAGGCGCGTGCCGCCCTGCCGCTTGCCGCGTTGTCGGTGGGTGCCTTCGGCATCGGCACCACCGAGTTTGGTCCGATGGGCATGCTGCCCACCATCGCAGATGGCGTGGCGGTGTCCATTCCCACCGCCGGCCTGTTGGTGTCGGCCTACGCGGTTGGCGTGACCGTCGGTGCGCCGCTGACCACCCTGCTGTTGACCCGCTGGCCACGTCGCCAGGCGCTGCTGTTGCTGATGGGCCTGTTTGCCGTGGGCAACCTGGCCTCGGCACTGGCGCCGGAATATTGGTCGCTGATGATCGCGCGGGTCGTCACCAGCCTCAGCCACGGCGCGTTCTTTGGACTGGGCTCCTTGGTGGCGGCCAGCCTGGTGCCGAGGGAAAAACAGGCCAGTGCCATCGCCACGATGTTCATGGGCCTGACCATCGCCAACATCGTCGGCGTGCCGGTGGTGACCTGGATGGGGCAGGCCATCGGCTGGCGTCCTGCATTCGCAGCCATTGCGGCGTTGGGCGTGGTGGCCATGCTGGCGCTGCGCTGGGCACTGCCCGTGGGTGAGCGTGGCAGCGCGCCCGATGTGGGCCAGGAGCTGCGCGAGCTGGTGCGGCCGCGGGTGCTGGTGGGCCTGCTGGCCACGGTGATGAGCGCCGGTTCCATGTTCACCCTGTACACCTACATCAACCCCGTGCTGCAGACGGTCAGCGGTGCCTCGCCCGCCTTCATCACCGGAATGCTGGTGCTGGTGGGCATCGGCTTCACCGTCGGCAACACGCTGGGCGGCAAGTTCGCCGACCGCTCGCTGATCGGCACGTTGTCCGGGGTGATGCTGTTCCTGGTGGCGATGATGCTGCTGTTCCCGTGGGTGGCAACCACGCAGGCCGGTGCGGCCATCGTGCTGGTCCTGTGGGGCGCGGGGGCATTCGCCTTGGTGCCGCCGCTGCAGATGTGGGTGATGCGCGCAGCCAGTGGTGCACCGGGGCTGGCGTCTTCGGTGAACGTAGGTGCCTTCAATCTTGGCAATGCGCTGGGCGCTGCATTGGGTGGCGTGGTGATCAGCCAGGGGCTGGGTTACGCCGCGGTTCCAGTGGCCGGTGCGGCATTGGCTGGCGTGGCGCTGTTGCTGGTGCTCGGCTCGGCGTTGGTCGCGCGCCGGGCAGCCCCTGTGCAGCGGGACTGCCCGGCCACGCTAGACATCATTTCCTGAACATGTAGGTCTTGGTGTTGGTGAACTCACACAGCCCTTCGTGGCCGTTTTCCACGCCCATGCCGGATTGCTTGTGGCCCCCGAACGGGATATCGATGCCGTGGATGTGGATCTCGTTCACCCACACGGTGCCGGTCTCCAGCCGCTTGGCCACGCTGATGGCGCGTTCGCGGTCGCGGCCCCACACCGAGCCGGCCAGGCCGAACGGGGAGGCATTGGCCTTGGCCACGACCTCGTCGATCTCGTCGAAGGCGATGATCGGCAGGATCGGGCCGAACGGTTCTTCCTGCACGATGCGGCTGTCTTCGGGCGGGTTGTCGACGATGGTCACCGGCACGAAGTTGCCGGCCAGGGTTTCATCGATGGTGCCGCCGAGCGGCACCTTGTAGCCCTTGGCGCGCACGTCGTCGAACAGGCTGCGCAGTTTGTCGTACTGCATCCGGTTCTGGATCGGCCCCAGGTCGGTGCTTTCCTGCATGCCATCGCCCACCGTCTGCTGGCGGGCAAAGGCCACGAATGCTTCGACGAAGCGCGCATGCAGGCTGCGGTGCACATACAGGCGCTTGGTGGCGATGCACCACTGACCGGAATTGCCGAACGCGGCCCAGAACAGCGTCGGGATGATCGCTTCCCAGTCGGCGTCATCCAGCACGATGGCGGCATCGTTGCCGCCAAGTTCCAAAGTGATGCGCTTGAGGTTGCTGGCACCGCTGGCCATCACCCGCTTGCCGGTGGCGGTGGAGCCGGTGAAGCTGATCTTGGCCAGTGCCGGGTGTTCGGTCATCTGCTGGCCCAGTGCGTTGCCACCGGACACGATGTTGAGCACGCCCGGCGGCAGCACCTGCTGGGCGATCTCACCGAAGAACAGCGAGGTCAGCGGGGTGTGGGGCGAGGGCTTGAGCACCATCGTGTTGCCGGTGACCAGGCATGGCGCCACTTTCCACAGGCCCAGCAGCACCGGGAAGTTCCACGGGGTGATGGCCCCGACCACGCCCAGCGGCGTGTGGTGCACTTCCACCACGTGCTGGTCGGTGTCTTCCAGCGTTTCCACCGGGATTTCCCGCTTGGCCACTTCGCGCACCCAGTAAATGGCCGCGTCCACTTCGGAGCTGGCCATGCTGTGGCGGGGCTTGCCCTGTTCCAGGGTGAGCAGGGTGATCAGTTCCTCGCGGCGCGCTTCCAGTGCATCGGCATAGGCCTGCACGTACTGCGAGCGCTTGGCCCATGGCAGCGCCGACCACGTGCTGAAGGCCTTGCCGGCGGCGGCGATCGCCGCTTCCAGTTGTTCCGGCGAACCTTCCGGCGCCTGCGCGATCACCTGGTTGGTGGCCGGGTTGAGGACATCAAACGTGCGTTCGGCATCGACCAGCTTGCCGTCGATGGACAGTTTGAAGGTGCGCTCCAGCACGTCGATGCCAGGTAGCGGCTTGTGGACTGCATTCATGGGAAACCTCGCTTGTTCGGGGGAGATGGTGCGACCGACGCCGGGGGGGAGGGTCAGATCGTGCGGCCACCGTCCACGGGCAGCTCCACGCCCGTGATGTAGTCGGCGCCGGCCAGGTACAGCGCGGCCTGGGCGACATCGTCAGGCTCGCAGAAGCGGGCCAGCGGAATGCTGCCGAGGAAGCGCTCGCGGTTGGCCGGTGTATCGGGCATGCCCATGAAATCTTCCAGCATGCCGGTCACGCCCATCACCGGGCAGATGGCGTTGACGCGGATCTTCCACGGCGCCAGTTCCACGGCCAGGGACTTGGACAGGGTGTTGATGGCGCCCTTGGAGGCGTTGTACCAGGTCAGTCCCGGGCGCGGGCGGATGCCAGCCACCGACCCGACGTTGAGGATCACCCCGCCACCGTTGTCCCGCATGGCCGGTACCACGGCCTTGACCATGTGGAAGACCGACTTCACGTTGACGTTCAATACACGGTCGAAGGTGGCTTCGTCGACGTCCAGCAAGGGTTGGTTGCGGTGGGTAAAGCCGGCGTTGTTGATCACGATGTCCGGCGTGCCGAAGGCCTGCGTGGTCGCCGCGACGGCCGCTTCGATATCGGCTTTGTTCGAGACATCGGCGCGTACGGCGATGGCGCGACCGGCGCCCAGGGCTTCGGCGACGGCCTGGGCCTTTTCCTGGTGCAGGTCGACGATGACCACGCGCGCGCCCTGTTCGGCGAAACGCTGGGCGGTACGTTCACCGAAGCCGCTGGCGGCGCCTGTGATGATGACGGTCTTGTTTTCAAAGCTCACGGTGTTTCCTCCGGGGTCAACCACTCAGCCGTGGTTGATGACGATCGTCTTGGTGATGCTGAAATCGTGCAGGGCGGCAAAGCCCTTTTCACGGCCATGGCCACTCTTGCCGGCGCCACCGAACGGCAGCTCGATGCCGGCACCGGCGCCGTAGCAGTTCACGAACACCTGGCCGCTGCGTACCGCCTTGGTCAACCGCAGTTGGCGGCCGCCATCGCGCGTCCACACCGCGGCGACCAAGCCGTATTCGGTGGCGTTGGCCAGGGCGATGGCATCGGCCTCGTCATCGAACGCCAGCAGGGCCAGCACCGGGCCGAACACTTCTTCCTGGGCCAGCTCGCTGTTGCGCGGTACCGGGCCGAACAGGGTGGGCTTGACGAAGAAACCGGCCGGATCGGCCGCCGCGTCGATGCGGCCTTCGGCGATGACCGGGATGCCTTCGGCCTTGGCGCGGTCGATGAAGCCCTGGACGCGCTGCTGCTGCTTGGCGGTGATGATCGGGCCGGCCGGATGGTCGGCTTCGGGTGCGCCGACCACCACCTGGGCGAAGGCGCTGGCCAGGCGTTCACGCACCTGGTCGACGATGCCCTGCTGCACCAGCACGCGGGCGCCGGCCGAGCAGGTCTGCCCGCTGTTCTGGATGATGGCTTTGACGATCACCGGGATGGCGGCATCCAGGTCGGCATCGTCGAACACCAGGTGCGGCGACTTGCCGCCCAGTTCCAGCGTGCAGGTGATGAAGTGGTCGGCGCACAGCTTCTGGATGATCTGGCCGACCTGCGGCGAACCGGTGAAGGACATGAAGTCCACGCCCTTGTGCGATGCCAGTGCCGCACCCGCGACGGCACCGCTGCCGGTGACCACGTTGATCGCCCCCGGCGGGAAGCCGGCTTCGCTGGCCAGTTCAGCCAGGCGCAGGGCGCTGGCACTGGCGTCCTCGGCGGGCTTGAGTACCACCGCATTGCCGACTGCCAGCGACGGGGCCAAGGTGCGACCGAACATCTGCGCAGGGTAGTTCCACGGCAGGATGTGGCCGGTGACGCCGTGTGGTTCGCGCACGACGGCGACGAAGTGCCCGGTCTGGTAGGGAATGGTTTCGCCGTGCAGCTTGTCCGCCGCCGCACCATAGAACTCGAAGTAGCGCACCAAGGCGATGATATCGGCCTTGGCCACGCTGGCCGGCTTGCCGGTGTCCTGTGCTTCGATCCCGGCCAGGGCATCGGTGTTGGCTTCGATCAGGCGCGAGAAAGCGAGCAGCAGGCGGCTGCGCTCCAGCGCGGTGGTCTTGCCCCACGCACCGCTGTCGTAGGCGTGCCGGGCCGCCTGCACGGCGGCATCGACGTCGGCGGCGGTGCTGTCGCTGATGTTGGCGTAATGGCGGCCGGTGGCCGGCTCGATCATCGGCAACGTGGCGCCGGTTGACGCGGCGGTCCACTGGCCGTTGATGTAGTTACCGTGCGTGTGCATCTAGTTCTCCGGATCAAGTTCCAACTGCAGGTCGAGTAGCGGCGCATGCTGCTGCGCGCCGTAGATGTCTGTATCGCCGATGCCGCCGGATGCAATGGGGCGGCGCAGGGTCGCCTTGATCGCCGAAGCGGGGGCGAAGGGGATGATGCCCAGCACATCGGCTTCCTGTTGGCCGTAGAGGCTGGCGATGAGTCGCTTGTCGAGCACGCCGGCGGCGGTCACCCGTTCAAACCACTGCGGGCTGGCGAAGATGATGTCCAGGGTGAGCTCGCCCGGGCCGGCGTTCTTGCTGCGGATGACGCTGGCGATGTCCATCAGGCGCACTTTCATGCCGCAGCCTCCTGGCGTTTGAAGCACACGGTTTCATGGCGTGCGGGGAAGCGTGCCACCGGGTCGTTCACCGGCAGCAGGTGGTAGACGCTGAAACGGTAGACCTCGCCGGCCTTGAGGTCGGACGGGGAGTAGGGGAAGGCCAGGTTGCCGGCGGTGGACACGCGTCCGGGGTAGCCGTAATGCAGCAGGGTGGAGCGGGCGAAGCCGCAGATGGTGTCGGCGAGCTTCTGCGTCGGCGCCACCGCTTCGATGACGATGCCCAGTTCGTGCGGCACCGTGTGCCGCTGCGGTTCCAGCGCACCCATCACCCCGTCGCGGCCATACAGGCGGAACAGCAGCGAATAGCTGTCGGCGGCGATGTCGCGGAAGTTGTCGGCGATGCGCTCACGCACGGCGGCGACGATGTCGTCCACCTGGGCAATGAAGATCGGATCGCGCACGCCGGCGATGCTGATGGTGCGGTGGCCGACGACGGCGGCGCCTTCCAGCTTCACGGTATAGGGCGCGGCATGGTGGCGGCTGCCGCTGACCCGCACCGTGCGCGGATCGTCCTGCTCGAAACGGGTCGCCGACAGGTCCAGGCTGCCGCCGGGACCGGGCAGGTGGAAGGGATCGCTTTTCTCATACAGCGTATGCGCGGCCACCGACGCGACGGTGCACGCACGTGCCGGATTGAGCGGGCGCAGCAGGAAGTGGTCGGCGCGCAGGTAGCCCATCATGCAGTCGCTGCCGCTGCCCGGGGTGCAGGCGATGGCCGCGCATTCCAAGACCTTGCCCATGTGCAGGGCCAGTCCTTCATCGAAACCCTGCAGCACGGGCAGTGCGGCGAACACCACCGGGTCGTAGGTGCGCCCGGCGAGGATCACTTCGGCGCCATCGCGCAGCGCCTGCACGAATGGCTCGATCCCCAGTTGGGCGACGATACGCGTGCTGGCGGCGATGTCCTGTTCGGTCAAGGCCGGCCAGGCACCACACGCGGCCAGCGGTGCGGCCTGGTGGGCCTGGCTGACCAGTGCCGGATCGACTTCCGAATCAATGATCGCCAGGCGGAACGACAGTGCGTGTTCGCGGGAGATTTCCAGCACGATCTGCACGACTTCATCCAGGTGTGGTTGGCCGCCGGCACCACCGCAGGAGCCGACCACCAGCGGAATGCCGGCCTGGCGTGCGGCGACCAGCAGGATGCTGAGGTCACGCTTGACCGAATCGCGGTCGGTGAAAGAGTAACCGGCGCCCAGGTAATGCGGCCCGGGATCAGAGGAGCCGGCATCGACGGCGATCACATGCGGCTGTTCGGCCATGCCCGCTGCAAAAGACGCCAGCGGAAAGCCATAGCCGAGGATGGCCGTGGGCGAGAGGACGCGGAGTTCGAGGGGAGCGCTGGAAGCGGGGGTCATCGCAGGTCCTGCTGGAGTTGGGTGGCGGTCTGCTGCCATGGACTGCAAGGTAGTCGTGCTGTTTGGATTCGTCCAATATATGCATGACATTCCAAGCATTAGATTTGAGTATGGAACTGCGGCATCTGCGTTACTTCCTCGCCATCGCCGAAGAACTGCACTTCACGCGGGCGGCCGAACGGCTGGGCATCGAGCAACCGCCGCTGAGCCAGCAGATCAAGCAGTTGGAAACGGAACTGGGTGCGGCTTTGTTCGTGCGCCATGCCCGCGCGGTGAGCTTGACCGAGGCCGGGCAAGCGTTCGCGCCGCACGCCAAAGCGGCGGTGGCCGAAGCACAACGGGCGGCGGAAGCTGCGCGGCAGGCCCTGCGTGGCGAGCAGGGGCATATCCGCATCGGCTTCACCAGCTCGGCCTCGTACAACCCACTGGTGCCGGGGATGATCCAGAAGTTCCGCGATCTGTATCCCAACGTGGCCGTCAGCCTGGTTGAACAGGCCACCAGTGCCCTGCTGCAGGACCTGCATGGCAATCGCCTTGATGCGGCCTTCGTCCGGGTGTCTCCTGGTGCACAACGTGGCCTGAGCGCCTTGGAACTGCCGGCCGAAGAAATGCTGGCGGCGTTGCCTGCCCGCCATCGGTTGGCCAGCGCGCCGCGCATTGCACTGGCCGAACTGGCGCAGGATGGCTTCATCCTGTTCCCGCCGGAGAACGGCCGGCTGTTGTACGACAGCATCATCGAGGCTTGTGCAGACGCGGGTTTCCGCCCGCGGATCGTGCAGGAGGCACCACAGCTGGGATCGACCGTGAACCTGGTGGCTGCCGGGGCCGGCGTTGCATTGGTCCCGGCGTCGATGCGCCAACTGCATCCGTCCGGCGTGGTGTACGCGCGGCTGCGGTCGCCGGCACCGAAGGCGCGGCTGTGGCTGTGCCACCCCGACGACCCGGCGCCATCGGCCATGACCCGCAACCTGATGACCATGGTCAGTCAGGAAGTCGGGCCGTTGCGACGGCGCTGAGTCCCGGGTGCCGATGTGCTGCATGGTCAGCCGTTGAGGATCAGGTCGGCGGCCTTCCAGCCGATCAGGATCGATGGCGCATTGGTGTTGCCGGTGGTGATGGTGGGCATGACCGATGCGTCGGCCACGCGCAGCCCCGGCACCCCGTGCACACGCAGCTGCGCATCGACCACCGCGTCGCGGTCGTTGCCCATGGCGCAGGTGCCGACCGGATGGAAGAAGGTCGAGCAGGCCTTGCGCAGGAAGGCGTTGAGCTGGTCGTCGGTGGTGACCGCTGGGCCCGGCAGCACTTCGCGCTTGCGGATGCCATCGAAGGCCGCGCCGTTGCCGATCTCGCGGCCCAGCTTGGTGGCGGCGAGGAAGGCCTTGCGGTCCTGCTCGGTGCGCAGGTAGGCCGGGTCGATGATCGGGTCGACCTTGGGGTCGGCCGAGGCCAGGGTGAGCGCACCGCGCGACGTGGGGCGCATCACCCCGGTCAGGATGGAGTAGCCGTTCGCGAACGGGGTGGCGAGCTCGGGCGTGGTGAAGGGCAGGCTGACGTACAGGGTGTTGATGTCCGGCACCTTCTGCGAGGGATCGGACTTCGACCAGAAATAGGTCTCTGACATGTTGTAGTTCGACGCCGGCACCGGCTCCTTGGCCTCGTAGTTCAGGCCACCGCCCAGCACGTGGTCGTGCAGGTTCTGGCCGACGCCGGCCAGGTGGTGCTGCACGGCGATACCGTGCTGGCGCAGTTGCGCCTCCGGGCCGATCCCGGAAAGCAGCAGCAGGTGGGGGGAGGTCAGTGCGCCGGCACTGAGCACGACTTCCTGCCCGGCGCGCACCACGGTCGGCTTGCCATCGTGCAGGTAACGCACGCCGACGCAGCGACCGCGCTCCATCACCAGGCCCACCGCCGGCGCTTCGGTCAGCACGGTGAGGTTGCGCCGTGTTTCCATCGCCGGATGCAGGAACGCCACCGCCGAGCTCTGGCGCTTGCCGCCGCTGAGGGTGAAGTTGACCCAGGTCGGGCCTTCCAGCGTGGTGCCGTTGAAATCGGGCGTTTCCGTATAGCCCAACGCCTTGGCCGAGGCCATGAACGCTTCGGCGCCGGGATGGCGGCGGCCGGGCGCCGGCTGGGTGACATACAGTGGACCACTGCCGCCGCGCAGGTCGCTGGCACCGCCTTCCCAGGTTTCCAGCGCCTTGTACATCGGCAGCACGCTGTCCCAATCCCAGCCTGTGCCGCCGGCAGCGGCCCAGTCGTCGTAGTCGGAACGGTCGCCGCGGCAGTAGATCATGCAGTTCACCGCACTGCAGCCTCCCAGGGTCTGCGTGCGTGGCCAGGCGACCGAGCGGTTGTCGGCGGCCGCCTGTGGCGTGGTGTGGAAGTTCTTCGTCAGTGAGGGCATGCCCAGCACCGTCGGCCATTGCCGCGGGTCATGGATCTGCGGCGCCTCATCGGCAAGGCCGGCTTCCAGCAGCAGTACGCGCGCCTCGCTGTTGAGCGCCAGCTGCGCGGCCAGGGTCGCCCCGGAAGAGCCGCCGCCGACAACGATGTAATCGAATCGTCCTTTCGGCGGGGTGGTGCGGCGCGTGGACTGGCCATGCGCAGCGCTGGGCCACAGCGAGGCGATGCTGCCGGCCATGGCCAGGCCGACACCTGCGCCGGTGAGGGCCTTGAGGAAGGAGCGACGGTCCATCTCGCCCTTGCGGAAATCGCGTACTGCGCGTTCGACGCTTGCGTCGTCGTCACCAATTTTCATCGTGTTTACTCCCGTGAGCAGCGGCGCAGGCCGTGTCAGAAGACCTTGAGGAATCGAATCTGGGCGCGGCTTTCTTCCTTGAAGCCGTTCTCGATGTGGGTGTCCTTGCCGAGCTGGAACAGCAGCTGGGTGTTGCCCGGCAACGCGCGCGCATACGTGGCCAGGACCGACCAGTTGCGCGAGGCGTTGTCCTGGTCCACGCCGTTGATGCGGGTCTCGCCGCCGTCCAGGTAGCGCACGCGCAGCGATACTTCGTTGGCGGGGTTGAAGGTGTAGCGCAGGAAGCCCTGGGTGTCGTACAGCAGGTCCTGCTTCAAGGTGCCGCCGCCGGCCAGGTCGTCATTGCGTCCAAACCCCTGCACGTCGAAGGACAACTCGGCGGTGACCTTCTCGCCCAGGCCGTGCGAGTACACGCCCTGCAGTGCGTATTTCCAGCGGTTCTCGCCGACGTTCAACGAACGGTCGCGGTCATAGCTGCCGGTCGGCGCCCACACGTACGGGGTGATGCCGAAGAAGCGGCGTTTTTCGCGGTCTTCATGCAGCCACAACGTGCTGACCAGGATCACATCGCCCATGCCACTGGTCTTGCCCAGGCTGGCGGTGGAGCCGCCGCCACTGAGATGGCCCCAGGGCAGCAGCACCTGCAGGTCCAGCGTATGGTCGCCCAGCGTGGTGAAGTAGACGTAGCGCGCCATGGCGATGTCCACGTTGAGACGGGCGTCAGGGTCGACTTCCTTGCCGCCGGCCCACAGGCCCTTGCCTTCCGAATGCTGGCCATAGAACAAGAACAGGTGGGTGCCCGGCGGCGCCGGCACATAGTCGCCGGCATCGATGGACACGGCCTGCGCCGTGGAACAGGCCAGGCCGCAGGCCAAGGCCAGGGCGGCCAGTGCGCCGAACTTCAGGCGTGATGGGCGCAGCATGGTGGACGGATTGTGTGTCATACCCCCTCCCGGGCAATTGGACAGGGCAAGGGTGCGGCGCTGGCGGCCTGCGTTCCATTCGAATACGGGGCGTCCCTGTTTCGCCAAATGCGAAGGCAAGCGCTATGCTCGCCGGCACGGTGGACGGCGGGATGGGCCTGCTGCGCCGCAGCAATCACAGGGGGTTGCGATGCTTCCAGACACCACGTCGCTGGCGCTGTTCGTCAATGCAGTCGAACTCGGCAGCATCTCCAAGGCCGCGGAGGTCTCGCACATCGCGCTGGCGGCGGCGAGTCGGCGCATCTCGCTGTTGGAGCACCACTACCGGGTGAAGCTGCTTACCCGCACCTCGCAGGGCGTGGAACCCACCGCCGCCGGCCGTGCCGCGCTGCTGCAGGCCCGGCAGATGCTCAACTTGATGCGCAAGCTCGATGCCGATCTCGTGGACTACGCGCGCGGGGTCAAGGGACACATCCGCATCCACGCCAACATGTCCGCGCTGGCGCAGTTCCTGGCCGATGATTTCGCCGCCTTCGCCGCGGCCCATCCGGACGTGCGGCTGGACCTGGAGGAGCGCTTGAGCAGCGAGATCCTGCAATCGATCCGCGACGGCAGCGCTGATGTCGGCATCATCGTCGAAGGCCAAGGCTACGATGATGTCTGCCTGCTCGATTACCGCCAGGACAACCTGGTGGCGATCGCGCCCACGGCCTTCAACCTGCGGCAGAAGGCCATCGATTTCGCCGAACTGCTGCGGCATGACTTCGTCGCGCTGGAAAGCAGCACCGCGCTGACCCGGCGCCTGCAACTGGAAGCCCTGGGACGGGGGCAGGTGCTGCGGCTGCGCGTGCAGGTACGCAGCTTCGAGGCGGTGTGCAGGATGGTCGAAGCCGGCCTGGGCGTGGCCATCCTGCCGGAAAACGTGGTGCGTCCCTATGTGGAAGGGCGCCGCGTGCGCGCGCTGCAGTTGAAGGACGGCTGGGCGCAACGGCGGATGCAGATCTGCGTGAGAAGCCTTGATGCGCTGCCGCAAATCGGCCGCCAGTTGGTCGACCATCTGCAGCAGCAGGCGCGCCGACCGAAGCGGCAGGCTTCGCGTGTGGCGAAGCAGGGTATCGCCAGTGAGCAAGGCCTGCTGCGCTGACGGTGGACGCGGTCTGCCTGATGGGCAGCACAACGCCCACGTGGTGTAGGCTGGACTACCAAGGAAAGGAACGGTCATGCACTGGATCAGCAAAGTGAGCTCCCGTCGTCTGTTGGTCGTCGCGCTGGCCGCCGCCCTGCCGCTGCAGGGCCATGGCCAGCCATTGCAGCCCGAGGCTGAAGACTTCTACACGGCGGTGGAAGCCTACGGCGACCAGCAGTTCAGCCGCTGTGCCAAGGTGCTCACCGCACTGCGCGATGCAGGCGATGTGCTGCCACAAGGCGGCGATCTTCTGCTGGTGGAATGCATCGCCGCCGCGGGTGATCTTGGGCGCGCCGCCGCGCAGGTCCGGCTGATGCTGCCGGCCGGGACCTTGGACCTGCAGGAGCTGAAAGAAAAGGACCGGCCGGGCCTGGCGGCGCTGCGTGCTTCGACGCACTGGCCACCGTTGCTGGCCGAGGTCACGCAGCTGCAGGCGGCCACGGCCGCCAAGCTGGATACCGCGCTGCGCACTGAACTGCTGCGGCGCGAGGCCGAAGACCAGCGCGTGCAGCAGGCGGCCATCGATGCCGGTGGTGGCGAGGCCTGGCAAAGCGTCGTGCCGGTGGCCGACAGCAACACGGCCTGGTTCAAGCAGGTGTTGGCCGAAAAGGGCTGGCCGGGCTTTTCAATGGTCGGGCGCGATGGCGCCGCCGCGGCGTGGTTGATCGTGCAGCACTCGGACCGTGATCCGGCGTTCCAGCAACAGGCCCTGGCGCTGATGGCCGTGGCCGTGGATCAGCAAGAGGCCGAGCCCGGAAAATTCGCCCTGCTCACCGACCGTGTTCGCGTGGCACAAGGCAAGCCGCAGGTATATGGCACGCAGTTCAAAACGAATGCTGCCGGCGCGATGGTGCTGCAGCCCACCGAAGATCTGCCGGGGCTGGATGCACGGCGCCGGCAGATGGGATTGCCGACCTTGGCGCAGTACAAGCAACAGTTGGCCGAGGCCTACAATCAACCGGTGGAATAGTCGCGATCAGCGACCGAGCAGGTAGCCCGCGTCACACCAATGGGGAGGCCGCCAGGCGGCCTCCCCGTTCGACTGCAGCGGTTGCCGCACTCACCACCGCAGTGCCAGCCGTGCGCCACCTAGTGCCGAGTCGCCAATCTCCAAATGCGCACCTTGGCGTTGGGCGATTTCGGCGACGATGGCCAGTCCCAGTCCGCAGCCGTCACCGCCACTCGCGCTGCGGTAGAAACGCTCGACGACCCGGGCGCGCTCCCCGGCGGGGATCCCGGGCCCGGCATCTTCCACCTGCAGGATCACCTCATCTGCAGCCTGCTGCAGTGACAGGGTGACGATGCCATCGGCGCCGCCATAGCGCAGTGCGTTGTCCAGCAGATTGCCCAATGCTTCGCGCAGCAGTTGTGGGTCGCCCTGCACGTGCACACCGGTATCGGGACCCTCGTAGCCGAGGTCGACGCGCAGGCCAAGGGCCCGGTCGGCGAAGCGTTCCAGCGTATCGCGTGCCAGTTCGGCCAGGTCCACCGTGGTGGTGGGCAGTACCGCGCCATTGCCTTCTTCCGACCGGCTGAGCATCAACAGCTGATGCACCAGGTGGCGCAGCCGCGTCAGCCCGCGCAGCGTGCCCGACAGGGCCAGTTGCTGTGCGTGTGGATCGTGCTGGCGCAGGGCGTTTTCCAGCTCTACCTGCATGGTGGCCAGCGGTGTACGCAGCTGGTGGGCGGCATTGCTGACGAAACGGCGCTGGGCATCCTGCATGGCATCGAGCCGATGCAGCAGATCGTTGAAGGCCTGCACCGCCGGCCACAGCTCGCGCGGTGCTTCCCTGCGCGGATCCAGCGGCGCCAGAAGATCGGGACGCGGGCTGGCCAGTCGCTTGGCCACGGCGTTGGCCTGGCGTGCGGCCGTGCCGGTCCCCGACCACGCCAGCCACGCTGCCAGGGTGAAGATGGCCGCCTGCAGCGGGATGCTGGCCAGCAGCAGCCTGCGCTCCAGGTGTTGGCGCTTGCGCAATGTTTCGGCCACGCGCAGGTGGACCGCCGGCCCTTCCGCCGCGTCGAGGGTGACTTCCACCATGCGCACGGGCAGGCCTTCAAGCACGCTGTCGTAGTAGATGGCTTCACCGGGTGCGGCACGCCGCGCCGGTGCGGGCAGGGCCTGCGCAAGGTCGCCGTACAGGCGCTTGCCCTGTGCATCCACCACTTCACCGTGCACGGCATCGGCGGTGTCCCAGGTGAACATGCGCGATACCGCCGGGGTGATGTCCATGCGGGCGTGGCCATCGACATGGTGAACCAGCACCGACAGCGACATGGCCGAATCAAACAACCAGCGGTCGTAGACCTGGCCGGCATAGTGCCTGGCGAGTGCGTAGGAGCCCACGGCGCTGCACAGCAGCAGGGCCAGCAGGGGCAGCCACAGGCGCCGCAGCAGCAGCCCGCGCAGGCTGTACGTCGGCTCAGCCATGCTGCAGTTCGAGGCGATAGCCCAGGCCGCGCAGCATGCGGATGCCCACGTCGGCCTGGGCCTGTTCCAACTTGCGGCGCAACCGGCTTATGTGGACCTCGATCACGCTCAGGCTGGCGTCGTGGTCCCAGCTGTACAGCGTATCGAACAGCCGCTGCTTGGTGACGATGCGGCCCGGTTGCAGCATCAGCACCTCCACCAGTGCCAGTTCACGCGCGGTGAGCTCCAGCCGTTGTCCGCTCACCGAGGCCTCGCGACGGTTGCCATCCAGGCACAACTGGCCGATCTGTTTCATGGTCGGTGCATCGGCGCGGCGGCGTGACAGGGCGCGCAGCCGCGCTTCCAGTTCGCCAAGGGCAAAAGGCTTGGCCAGGTAGTCATCGCCGCCACTGTCCAGGCCGAGGATGCGGTCTTCAACGCCATCACGCGCGGTGAGGATCAGTACCGGCACGGTCAGTCCGTCCTGGCGCAGGCGGGCCAGCAGTTCCAGGCCATCGATATCGGGCAGTGAAAGGTCCAGCACCACCACGTCATACGGGGCACTGGCCAGGGCATGCGGGGCGGACAGGCCGCGCGGCAAGGCGTCGCACAGATGCCCGGCGCCGTGCAGGGCACGGACCAGGCCATCGGCCAGCGCAGCATCGTCTTCGATCAGCAGGATTCGCATTGCAAGGTTGGCGCAAGGTTGGGGAAAGCTTGGCGCAAGGGCTGCACCTTACCGTGGCGCGCATGAATCCATCCACTCGATGCATGCTCCTGATGGCGGCATGCCTGTGCACCTCCACCGCCTCGGCGATGACCCTGGCGGAGGCACAACGGGCCATGGAGGCCCACAACCCCGACCTGATCGCCGCCGCGCTTGAACTGCGTGGCACCCAAGGTGATGCGCGGACGGCGGCATCGCGCCCCGCGCCTGAGCTGTCCCTGGGCACAAGTAAGTTGAGTGCGAAGCACGGTGTCGGTCCTGGGCCGTGGAAGGACAAGCGTGCCGACGGCACGGTGGGGCTTGGCTTCACCTGGGAACGCGGAGGAAAACGCGCGTTACGCGTCCGACAGGCCGATGCCCTGGTGGCCGTGGCGGGCCTGCAACAGTTGGATGTGCGACGCCAGCAACGTCTGGCGTTGCAGGAAACCTACTTCGGGCTGAAGGCAGCGCAGGCGCAGGTGGCGCTGGCCGAGCAGAATCGTCGCGCGTCTTCGGAACAGATGCAGGCTGCGCAGCACCAGGTCGCGACGGGTGCGATGGCGCCGGTGGAGGCCGGACGGCTTGCGGTGGACGACCTGGCCGTGGCCGATGCCGCCCGCGAAGCGATGTTGGAACTGGCCGATGCCCAGGCCGCACTGGCCCTGCTGCTGGGGCGTGAGGATGCGCAGGTCCTGCGCGCCGACGATGCTTGGCCGCAGGCACGCGTGTTGCCCGAAACGGGCGATGTTGCACTGGAGCGGCGCGTGGACCTGCGTGCGGCACGGGCGCAGCTGCAGGCGGCGGATGCCGGACTGGCGCTGGCCCACAGCCAGCGTCACCGTGATGTGCAGTGGGGCGTTGAGGCCGAGCGTGAGCCGCAGGACATCAACGGGGTGACCTGGGGGATCTCGCTGACCATCCCGTTGGGCGGTCGTGAGCGCTGGCGGGGTGAAGCGCAGCGCGCCGAGGCCGACCGCGATGCGGCCGCACTGGCCCTGCAGCAGCACGAACGCGAAGCCCGCCTGCAACTGGCGCAGTTGCGGCGCGCCGCTGACATGGCGGCAAAGCGGCGCCTGGACTACGAGGGCCTGCACGGTGATGCCGCAGGCAAGGGCCTGCAGGGCATGGAACTGGCCTATCGCCGTGGTGCCGCCAGCCTGACCGATCTGTTGGACGCGCGCCGTAGCTGGCGTGAGTTCGAAGCCGCGCTGATACAGGCGCGTACCGACCATGCCATCGCCTTGGCGCGCTGGGAAGCCGCGGCATCCGTTGATGAAGGAGAAACCCCATGAGCTGTTCCATCCGCCGCTTTGCAGGAATCCCGCTGGGGGGAGCCACGCTGATGGTCGCCGTGGCGCTCGGCGGGTGCGCGCGCCCACCTGTGGCGCTGACCGACGATGCTCCGCTGGTGCGCGACGGGCAGATCACCTTCAACGAAGGCAGCCGGCAGTTGGAAGTGCTGCGCAGCACGCCGGTGCAGCCTGGTGCACGCAGCACGCTGCAGTTGCCGGCGCGCGTGGCCTGGGACGCAACCCGTTCCAGTGCGTTGCGCACGCCGCTGGCCGGGCAGGTGCAGGCACTTGAAGCCGAGCCCGGGCAGCGGTTGAAGGCGGGGCAGGTGATCGCCTGGATCATTTCGCCGGAGTTCGGCCAGGCCCAGGCAGAAGGGGCCAAGGGCCGTGCGGAGCTGCAGCAGGCACGTGCGGAGTTGTCCCGCGTGCGTGAGCTGCACGAGGCAGGGGTGGTGTCCGGGCGTGAGCTGGGGGAAGCCGAGGTTGCGTTCGCTGCCAGCCAGGCCGAGCATGCGCGCGCGTTGGCCTTCGCCACCGCCTATGGCAACGGCAACCGGATCGACCAGCGGCTGCCGCTGCGCGCGCCCATCGATGGTGTGCTGGTGGAGCGGCGGATGAGCCCGGGCATGGCGGTCAGCCCGGATGCGGAGCAGCCGTTGGCGGTGGTGGGCGATCCGGATCGCCTGTGGCTGCTGGTGGACGTGCCCGAGCGGCTGGCCGCGCGCGTGCAGGTGGGACAGCAGGTGGAGGTCAACGATCTGCAGGTCGGAGTGACCAGAAGCACTGTGCAGCACGTGGATGATTTCATCGACAGCGAACGCCATGTGGTGCAGGCCCGCGCGCTGTTGGACAACACCACGCGGCGCTTCAAGGCCGGCCAGTATGTACGTGCCGGCATCGTAATTCCGGGCCAGGGCGGGGTCACGGTCCCTGACGCCGCCGTGCTGCTGATCAACGGCCACCAGGCCGTGTTCGTCGACCAGGGCGGTGGCCGTTACACGCGGCACGCCGTGCAGGCCGAGGAACTGGGCGACGGCCGCCTGTGGGTGCGTGAGGGCCTCGCCGAGGGCACCCGCGTGGTCACCGAAGGTGGCCTGCTGCTGCAGCAGTTGCTGGACAGCCAGCCGGCCACCGTGGCCGATGCCGGGCGGGCGGCACCATGATCGATCGCCTGATTGCCTACTGCCTGCGCCAGCCGCTGATGGTGATGCTGGCGCTGCTGCTGTTCATCGGAGCGGGCATCGCGGCCTTCAGGGGGCTGCCCGTGGAGGCCTTCCCGGATGTCTCCGATACCCAGGTGACCGTGGTCAGCCTGCATCCGGGGCGTGCGGCTGAGGAAGTGGAACGCGAGGTCACGATGCCGCTGGAGGTGGCGCTGTCCGGCATTCCGCATTCAGTGCGCGTGTTCTCGCATACCCAGTTCGGCCTGTCGATGATCATCATCACCTTCGACGATGCGGCCGATGATTACTTCGCACGCCAGCAGGTTCTGGAGCGGCTGCAGGGCGTGGACCTGCCCGAGGGCGTGCAGCCGGAACTGGAGGCGATGAGCTCAGCGGTCGGCGAGATCTACCGTTACGTGCTCAAGGCCCCCCACATGAGCGCCACCGAGCTGCGCACGGTGCAGGAATGGGTGATGGAGCGCGGCCTGCGCACGGTGCCGGGCGTGGCCGATGTGGTGAGCTTTGGTGGGTTCGTGCGCACCTTCCAGGTCAAGCCGGACCTGGACAAGCTGCGCGATCGCGGGGTGAGCCTGGCCGAGTTCGCCGAAGCACTGGAAAACGGCAGCTCCAATGCCGGTGGCGGCTACGTGGAGCGCGGCCAGCAGCAATTCCTGATCCGTGGCGTGGGGCTGATGCGTTCACCGCAGGACATCGGCAACGTGGTGGTGGCACAGCACGGGGGCAGCCCGCTGCTGGTGCGCGATCTGGCGACCATCGCCGATACCGGCCTGCCCCGGCAGGGCCTGGTCGGCCAGGACGGCAATGATGATGCGGTGTTTGGCATGGTGCTGATGCGCAAGGGTGAAAACCCCTCTGCGGTGCTCGATGCACTGCACGCGCGCATCAAGCAGATCCAGGCCGGCCAGTTGCCCGCCGGGGTCAGCATCGAGCCGTTCTACGACCGCTCCTGGCTGGTGGCGACCACGCTCAAGACCGTCTTCCGCAACCTGCTGGAAGGTGCGGTGCTGGTATTCCTGGTGCTTTGGCTGTTCCTGTACAACGCGCGGGCGGCGCTGATCGTGGCCGCGATGATGCCGTTGGCGCTGCTGTCCACCTTCCTGGGCCTGCATTTGTGGGGGGTACCGGCCAACCTGCTGTCTTTGGGGGCGATGGACTTCGGCATCATCATCGACGGTGCGGTGATCGTGACCGAGCACATCGTTTCGCGACTGGGCGCGCTGCCCAAGGGCAGCGACCGGCGCACGCGCTTTGCCACCGTGCTGTCGGCGGCGTCGGAAGTCGGGCGGCCGACGTTCTTTTCGATGCTCATCATCATCGCCGCGCATATTCCGATCTTCACCCTGCAGCGGCAGGAAGGACGCATGTTCGCACCGATGGCCTATTCGGTGACATCGGCGCTGATCGGTGCACTCATCCTGGCCCTCACCGTCGTGCCCTTGTTGTGCCTGTGGTGGCTGAAGAGTGAACGCCTGAAGGGCGAGAACCCGCTGATGCAGCGTTTGACCCGGGGGTACCGGCCGCTGTTGGAGAAGGCCATCGCCCGCCCG
This sequence comes from Stenotrophomonas sp., assembly GCA_032007425.1. Taxonomy (GTDB): domain Bacteria; phylum Pseudomonadota; class Gammaproteobacteria; order Xanthomonadales; family Xanthomonadaceae; genus Stenotrophomonas. The sequence goes on along the minus strand of DALZLW010000034.1, from coordinate 7,251 downwards.
CGCGCGGTGCTGCTGACGGCCACTGTCCTGCTGCTGGCGACCTTGGCGCTGGGAACGCGGCTGGGTTCGGAGTTCCTGCCGGAACTGGACGAGGGCTCGATCTGGTTGACGGCGACGTTGGACCCCAGCACCAGCCTGGGCGAGGCGCAGTTGCAGTCGGGACGGATCCGCGCGCTGGTCAACACCTTCCCCGAAGTCTCCACGGTGGTGGCCAAACTAGGGCGCCCGGAAGATGGCTCCGATGCGAAGGGTGCCAACCAGATCGAAGCGCTGGTGGCCTTGAAGCCGGAAAACGAATGGCCGCGTGGTGTTGGCAAAGCCGAGCTGGTGGCGCAGATGCAGCGGCTGCTCGAACAGCACATCCCCGGGCCGGAGTTTTCCATTTCCCAGCCGGTACGCGACAACATCCTGGAAAGCATCTCCCAGATCAAAGGCCAGGTCGTGATCAAGGTCAGTGGCGCGGATCTGCAGGTGCTCGGTGCGCAGGCGCAGGCGATCCTGGCGCAGGTACGCGGCATCGACGGGGTGGAGAGCGCCTTCATCGACCGCGATGGCACCCTGCCACAGCTGCGCATCGACATCGACCGTGACCGTGCTGCGCGTTATGGACTGAACGTGAAGGATGTCGATACGGTGATCGAAACGGCGCTGGCCGGGCGTGAGGTGGGTGAATTGTGGGAGGGCGAGCGCCGCTTCCCGATCAGCTTGCGGTTGGACGAGGCCGACCGTGACCTGCAGCGACTGCGTACCTTGCCGGTGGCCCTTGCCGATGGCCAGACAGTGACGCTGGGTGACGTTGCGGAATTTGCCATGGCCAGCGGCGCGATCAACATCTCCCGCGAGAACGCACAGCGTGTGAAGGCCGTGAGCATTTTCATCGCCGGCCGTGACATGGGCAGCGTGGTGGCCGACATGCGCCGCCAGGTGGAAGCCACGGTGCAGTTGCCCGATGGCTACAGCCTGCAGTGGTCGGGCGAGTTCGAGAACCAACAGCGGGCCATGGCGCGTCTGGGCTGGGTGATCCCGCTTTCGGTGCTGATCATCTTCGTGCTGCTGTTCGATGCCTTCAAGGATGTCAGCAGCGCAGCGCTGATCCTGGCCAACGTTCCACTGGCGATGATCGGCGGCATCCTGGCGCTGTGGTTGACCGGGATCCCCCTCTCCGTGTCGGCGGCCATCGGCTTCATTGCGCTGTTTGGGCAAGCGGTGTTGAACGGCGTGGTGATGTTGAGCCGGTTTTCGCAACTACGCGAGCAAGGCATGGAACTGCTCGATGCAGTCATCCAGGGCTCGCTGCAACGTCTGCGAACCGTGTTGATGACGGCGCTGCTGGCGATGTTCGGGCTGGTACCGATGGCCACCTCGCATGCCATCGGCGCCGAAACCCAGAAGCCGCTGGCCGTGGTGGTGATCGGTGGCCTGCTTTCGGCGATGTCGCTGACCCTGCTGGTGTTGCCTACGTTGTACTACTGGGTGCACCGGCGACGGCAAGCGCGTGAGGCACGTCTGCCCGTGCACACATCAGCCGTGACACCCGGCTGAGCTTTGCGTGGGGCCGGGGCGGCCTACTGCCCTGGCCCTGCGCGTGCCGTTCAACGAAGCGGCTTGCAGGCAGTGTCCCGCAGATAGCCGCTAATGGCATCCTCGGCGAGCGGCCGGCTGAAAAGGAAGCCTTGGAACCGTCGGCAGCCCAAGGCAACCAGCATCTGTTGTTGGCTGGCCTGTTCCACGCCTTCGGCCAGCGCGGCCATGCCGAGCACATCGGAGATTTCGATGATCTTGGCCAACAGCAGGCGCCCGGATTCGCTGTCATCGGCATCAGCGACGAAGCGGCGGTCGATCTTGATCTTCTGTACCGGCAGGGTGCGCAGCAGGCTGAGCGACGAAAAACCGGTGCCGAAATCATCCAGCGCCCAAGCGATGCCCATGTCGCGCAGGCGCCACATCGTGGCCCGGGCGGTTTCGCGGTCGGCACCGAGCGCCGATTCGGTCAGTTCCAGCTCCAGCCGTGCCGGATCGGCGCCGGTGGCATCGAGCACGCGCTGCACGGCGCTGGCGAAATCCGGGTCATACAACTGCACCGGGCTGACGTTGACTGCGATGGTGAGCGTTCGCAGCGCAGGATCGGCGTCCCAGCGGCGCAGCATCAGGCAGGCCTGGCGCAGCACCTCCAGGCCGATGTCATGGATGAGGTGGGTTTCTTCGGCCAGCGGAATGAACGCCTGCGGCCCGAGCAGGCCACGTGTCGGGTGCTGCCAGCGCACCAGGGCCTCGGCGCCGATGGGACGCCCCTGCGCGCAGACCTGTGGCTGGTAGACCACCTGGATCTGTTGCCCGCTGACCGCCTTGGCCAGATCGCGCGCGCGGGCGACCTGACGGGCCTTGTCGGTGCGGTAGATGATCAACACGCCGGCCAGCAGGGCGGCACTGGCGATGTTGTTGAGCACGCTCCAGCCAAACCGCGTGACCGGCGGCGGCACGTGCTCCGGCAGCGGCACACCGAGCAGGCGGGCACCGAACAGCACGAACAACACGACGCACAAGGCGGGGAACAGCTCGCCCATGTAGCGGCTCTTGCTGCCGAACACAAAGACCGCCGCGGCTGCCAGCGGCAGGTAGAACAGATGGGCCGAGCGCGGGATATCGGCCGTGGGTGCATCGATCGCGGCGGTGCAGGTGACCAGCAGCAGCATGGCATGGGTGACCACCACCATATGGCGGTGGTCGCAGTGGCGGATGCAGGCGATCGCGGCCAGTCCGGTCACCGCGAAGAGGGCAAAGAACACGGCCAGGTCGTTGCGTCCGAGCGCCGTATGGCACGCCGCCAGCACGAGGCCGATGAGCAGGCAGCTCAGTCCGGACAGCAACAGGATCCGTTGCGCTTTCTGCTTGCCTTCACCGTCCTGGAACCGTGGGTCATCCCACCCACGCCCCAGTGGGGGGCTGCTTGCAGGCGTCTTCAGGGTCATGGGGGAATGATCATTGACGCAGGGAGTGCCGGCCAGTATGTCCGAGAAGCGCCGCATTCACAGCGTCTTGCGGCGCTTGCTGCTCACGGATCCAGCGGATCGGCAGGATTGCGCTGCAGCGCGGTTGCCGCCGGTCGGAACGCGACGGCATTGGCGCTCACCCGCGCGCCGATCTGCCCGGGCACTTGGCCCAGTTCATCGTGCAGGCGCTGGATGAAGCGTGGCCCGGACACGTAGTCGATGTGGTCGGCGCTGCTCACCACCAGCGCATCACGCGTGGCCGGCGCACGCAGCGCCAACAGCAGGCGGGCGGCGTTGCGTACGTTCGTGGTGGTGTGGCGCGCGTGCGGCTCGATGATCACCGCATCGGCTGGAACGCCGTAGCGTTCCAGCAATGCCCGGCGCATCTCCACCGCTTCCACGGTGCGCGTGCCGCGCGGATGCACGGCGCCGCCGGAGACGATGATGTAAGGCGCCTGGCCAGCGGCATACAGGTGTGCCGCCAGCCGGACCCTCAGCTTGCTGATCGCGCTCAGGGGCTGGTCGTCGGCCGGTCCGGAACCGAGCACGATCAGCGCGCTGTGCGGCCAGCGTTCCCAGTCCAGGGCCTGCGCGCGCTGGAACGCGGCGGCATTGAGGCCGGCGTCCAGGGGTTGGAACTGGATGGCCTCCAGGCGGTCGTTGGCATCGAGCAGGGCGACGGCGAGCGCGATGCTGGCATCCAGCGCTGTGTAATCGGCCTGTGCGTCCAGCGTGGCCAGTTCCACGGCGGTGCGTACGTCCTTGGCCTGGCGCGCGCTGCCGGCCACGCCACGTGGGCCATCGATCGCCGGGTACAGTGGCGGACGGCCTTGCGCGTACTCGGCGAGGATGATGTTCAGGCCGCTGAGTTCATGCGCCACCGCATCGGCATGTCCGGTGCCGACACCGGCACTGAGTGCGGCGATCTGTTCACCACTCCAACGGCTGGCAGTGACCACGCAGGGCGCATCGCCGTTGCATGCGCTGCGTAGCCGTGCACGCTCGGCCAGCCCCGCGCGGGTGCTGGCCGGCAACCGGGACGGGTCCAACGCGGTAAGGGCCGGGAACAAGCGTTGTGCCAGCTGGCGACTGGCTTGGTCGCTGCCATCGACCGTAACGGCGGCGGTTGGCGTGTGGCTCGTTGGACGAGCGAACGTGGACAGCGGCAGCGCCAGCAGCAGGGCCGCGAGCACCGGTGCCTGGCGGGCCCAGCCCCTCATGCCTTGTCGTCGCGTGCTTCCAGCGCCGCTACCTGTTGCTGCAGGGCTTCGAGCTTTTCGCGGGTGCGCAGCAGCACCGCGCGCTGTACGTCGAACTCTTCGCGGGTGACCAGGTCCAGTCTGGAAAGACCAGCCTGCAGCGCGGTCTTGAAGGTGGCCTGCAGTTCCTGCCGCTGCTCGCGCAGGCCGGGCGGAACCAGGTCGCTGAGGCGGCGGGCCAGGTCGTCGAGGTGGGTGAGATCGATCATGGCAGGGGCCATCGGCAGAGCGGAATGAGCGACAAGGATACTGCTGCGTTGCAGGTGCGAACAGCGTGGGTGGATCGCCTGCACCTGTGGCAGGCGGTATCCTCGCTGCTGGAACGAGGAGAGCGACGATGAAGATGGTCATGGCGGTGATCAAGCCGTTCAAGCTTGATGATGTCCGCGAGGCATTGGCCGAACGCGGGGTCACCGGGATCACCGTAACTGAAGTAAAAGGGTTCGGGCGCCAGAAGGGCCACACCGAACTGTACCGGGGCGCCGAATACGTGGTGGATTTCCTGCCCAAGGTGAAGCTGGAAGTGGCGATCACCGACGACCAGGTCGAAGCGGTGGTCGAGGCCATCGTCAAGGCCGCCGGCACTGGCCGGATCGGCGACGGCAAGGTCTTCGTCTACGACCTGGGAGGCGTCGTGCGCATCCGAACCGGTGAACTGGACGCGGACGCGCTGTAAGCGGTAAGTGGGCTCGCGGCGGGTTGGCGGCGCGCCAGCGCACGCGCGCCGGCACCGCCGCGTCGGCTCAGGCGACGTCGGCGCGCTGCTTGGCCCAGCGGTAGAAGCGCTTCCAGCCCTGGCGGACGGCGGCAACCCAGCCCGGATCAGCCACCAACGCGGCCTGGTCGGCATCCGGTCGCTGGCCGGTCAGGCGCTGGCGCATCTTCAGCAGGTTCTTCATGTCGCTGCGACGCAGTTGACGGGTCAGCGGGCCGCGGCGCAGCCAGCGCGGCGTACGCAGGGCCGAGGTGAAATCCAGCAGCACCGGGACGCCACCGCTGACCACCACGTTGGTGCCGTGCAGGTCGTTGTGGGTGATGCCGGCCTCGTGCAGGCGGCCCAATGCCTGCTGCAGCTGTTCGAACACCTCGCCGCCGACGGCCTGGGCACTGCTCAGGGTCTGGCCGGGGATGAACTCCATGCCGACGGCCAGGCCGCCGAGGGTACCCAGCAGCGCGGGCGCGTGTTTCCAGCCCTGCAGTCGCGCGAGCATGCGCGCTTCACGGCGTACCAGCAGGCGGGCCAGCAGCGCCAGCGGGGTACCGCGGTAGCGGGCGTAGTCTTTCACCACGGCCGGCTGGCCCTGGAGGCAGGTGCGGTAGACGTCCGGTTCCAGGAAGCGTTCACCACGCTTGAGGATGACGGGATCGACGATGTCGCCACAGGCGGCGTCGGGGGAGGTCAGGCTGGTCATGAGCAATCTCAGGCGACCCGGTGGGCGGCGCAGAGCGTCAAGCGAACCGGTACTACGGGGGAGGAGCTAACTTTTCGTTAATTTTAGTACCCGGGAGTTTGCTATTCCAGCGAAGATGTCGGGATTTACTGCGCCATAGGCGGAACAATCTGTCGCACTTTTCCGGACAGTTGTGTATCAGCAGTGCTTAATTCAATGATTTGATTGCGTTTTTTTCCCTGCCATGGGCAGCGTGTTTGATCTGGGAGCAGGTAAATCGCAAAACCTGCCACCAGTTGTCGCTGTCTATCAATGTGCTTGACCCGAAGCATCCAGCTGGGGACCATGCGCTGTTGACCCGCGTCCGCCATCGCTCGCCTGCACGGCCTGCGCCAGCCTTGCGCGGGGCTCTGGACCCGCCCGCAAGGCAGGGTCTGGCCCCTCTGTTTCCCTGCATCCGGCCGCTGTCGGAGGAAGACCAATGATCAAACTCGTGCTGGCAGGCCTGTTCATCGCCTGCGTGCTGTACATCCACTACCGCGGCAAGGTGCGCGCGCGCTGGTCGCGGCAGTTGCTGGATCATTCCAGCTTCATGGCGCCGATCAACGTGGTGATGTACCTGTTTTCCAAGGTGCCGACCACCCCGTTCCTCGACCCCGGCAAGGCGTTCCCCCAATTGGAACCGCTGCGGCAGAACTGGCAGGTGATCCGCGACGAGGCGCTGGCCCTGCGCGATGCGCAGAAGATCGCGGCCTCCAGCAGCTTCAATGATGCCGGCTTCAATTCGTTCTTCCGGCGTGGCTGGAAGCGCTTCTACCTGCGCTGGTACGGCCCCTCGCACCCGTCTGCCCGCACCTTGTGCCCGCAGACGGTGGCGCTGATCGAATCGATTCCGGACGTGCGTGCGGCGATGTTCGCCCAGCTGCCGCCGGGCAGCGAACTGCGCCCGCACCGCGATCCCTTCGCCGGTTCGCTGCGCCTGCACCTGGGCCTGGCCACGCCCAACGACGACCGCTGCTACATCGAAGTGGACGGAGTGAAGAAGAGCTGGCGCGACGGTGAGTGGATGATGTTCGACGAGACGTACATCCACCATGCGCACAACGAAACCGACCAGGACCGGGTGATCCTGTTCTGCGATATCGCCCGTCCGCTGCGCTTCGGCTTGCCGGGTCTGTTCAACCGCGCGGTGGCCGCGACGCTGCTCGCTGGTGGTGCTTCGCCGAACCTGCCGGGCGATCCCACCGGCGGGGTGAACAAGGCCTTTGGTGGCCTGTACAAGGTGCGGCTCAAGGCCAAGGCGCTGCGCGAACGCAGCGTGGTGGCTTACCAGGTGATCAAGTGGGGCCTGGTGCTGGCGGTGATTGCCGGCATCTGGGCCATCTGACCGTGCCCGCCGGGCCGTGCCCGGCGAGTACCGTGGTCAGCAGAAGCGGCGCCGGGCATGTCCCGGCGAGCGCAGCGGCCAACGCAGGCCGGGAAACCCCGGCCTTGCCTCAACCAACCTGGGCCGCCTTCACGAACGGCGGCGTCACCAGCACGCCGGTGTGCAGTGCGGCGGTGTAGTACAGGGTGTCAAAGCCCTTGGCGGCCGAGTCCGCCTGGCGGAAA
>DALZLW010000033.1:0-27966 GCA_032007425.1 Stenotrophomonas sp. | reverse complement strand
GCAGCCGGCGACGCGGCCGCGGCGGCGAACCCTTCAGCCCCAGCGACGGCCCGCTCCCGGCGACATCCCGCCGCTGCCGGCGCCAGCACCCATTCGCCCTTGCGCAGCACGGCCAGCGCCTTGTCCAGTGTGGCCTGTTCTGCTGCATTGGCTGGCGGTCGCTCGAAATCGAGGATGCCGATGCCCGGCGCGGTCAGTGCGAGTTCCACCGAGGCGCCGTCCACGGCGAGATCGATGTGCGCCTCGCCATGGACGTGGGCGTCGTGATGGCGGTGGTCATGGGCCATCGCGGTGGGCGCGAGCATGAGCAGGGACAGCCATGGAATGATGTGCATGGGGGTTTAGCCTTGAATGATACGGTATAACATTACACCCAGCGGGGCGCATGGTCCATCGCGCTGTCGTGTAACCCTGCAGACTCCTTGGTCTGTTATGTTATGTGGTTACATTCGACACTGAGGCTTCCCGGGTGGTTCCACTGGTTTCTCGTTCTTCGCTGCTGCTCGGCCTGTTGGCCGCGCTATCCCCCATGGCCCATGCGGTCCCTTCACCGGACCCCCTGCCTCCGGTGATCGACTGGCCCGGCCCGACCGTGGCACCGGCGGCCCACACGCCGCAGACCCCCATTGAACGGAGCGGCTTCCGCATTTCACCGGACTACGCCACCACGATCGACTACCTGCGGTCACTTGAACAGCGGAGCCCGGCGATCACGCTGCACCGCTTCGGCACCAGCACCCAAGGGCGCCCCCTGTATTACGCGAGAGTGAGCACACGGCAAGGCGGCGCGGCGCGTCCGGTTGTCCTGCTCCAGGGTGGCATCCACGCCGGTGAAATCGACGGCAAGGATGCCGGCACACTGCTCCTGCGCGATATCGCCGCAGGCGACCATGCCGCATTGCTCGAAGCAGTCGATATCGTCTTCGTGCCGGTGCTCAATCCAGACGCGCATGAGAACGCCAGCGCGAACGGCCGTCCGATACAGCGCGGACCGGCGATCAAGGGCGCTCGCACCAACAGCCAGGGCCTGGACCTCAACCGTGATTATGCGCGGCTGGAATCACCGGAAATCGCCGCCGTGGTCAAGCTGCTGCAGCAGTTCGATCCCGCCCTGTACGTCGACGTGCATGTCAGTGACGGCACCGACTACCAGTATGACGTGACCTACGCATTTGCCGGCTGGGGTACGTATGCACGCTCGCAGCAGACAGCGGCATGGCTGATGGGGCCTTACAGCCGTGACCTCGACGCTGCACTGACTGCCGCCGGCCATGTACCAGGCGTCTATCCCAGCTGGATCAATGAAGACGTGCCATCGCAGGGGTTGCGCATCAGTATCGAAAGCCCCCGCTATTCCACGGGTTACGGCGATTTCATCGGTGTACCCACCGTCCTGGTTGAAAACCACACGTTCAAACCGTATCGCCAGCGCGTGCTGGGCACCTATGCCCTGTTCCTGCAGTCATTGCGCAGCGTCGCACGCGATGCGGCCAAAATCAGCGAGGCCAAGAATGCCGACCGCGGCGAACAGGTGGAAACCCTGGCCGTGGCCTGGGAGCGCGACCCCGTGCCCTTGGAGTGGCGGCCTTTCAAGGGCTTCCGATACGACACCTATGTCTCCGCCGCCTCGGGCGCGCGCGAACTGAAATGGACGGGGGAGCCGCAGGTACAGGACCTGCCGGTCTATGGCACCCGCACCACGCAGTACGGCACCGTGCCCAGTGCCTGGTGGATCCCCGCTGGAAACACGCGCGTGGTGGAACTGCTCAAAGCGCACGGCGTGCAGATGGAAACCCTCGCCGCACCGCGGACAGTGCAGGTGGAGCAAGCGCAACTGCGAAACGGCAGCGAAAGAAAGGTCAGCGCACGAACCCCTGCGCGCGTGCAGCTCCCCGCCGGGTCGGTCCGGGTCCCCTCCCGCCAGCCACTCGGGCGCTTGGCCGCAGCACTGCTGCTGCCCGAAAGCCCGGACTCGGTGCTGGCGATGGGCTGGTTCGACCGCGCACAGCCAGCCGAGTCGCCGTTGTCCCGGCACTTGCTGGCCCCCATGGCTGACGCCCTGATGGCCTCGGATCCGGAGGCGCGACGCGCATTCGAGCGGGCGCTGGCCGGCGATGCGGCGTTCGCGGCCGACCCTGAGGCTCGACTGCGCTGGTGGGAAGCCAGGACCCCCTACTTTGCACGCAGCCAATGGACCTACCCGATCTACGCAGAGCAGGACTGAGCCTGCCGCTGGATCGCCACTACGCCGTCGCCCCGTGCAGCATGCCGCTGCACGGGGCCCGTGGTTCAGTTGACCGTGGCCTGCCCCAATGGCAGGCGCCGCTCGGCATCCAGGCCGTCGTTCTGCGGCGCGATGTGCCGGCGTCCCGGTGCGTCGTCGGCCATCGCAAGGCGTAGGCGGTAACCACCGGGTGCCAGTGTGGCGGGCACCGTGACCGTCGCAGTGTGGGTGATGGTCGCGCCCGGCATCACCTCGTTCAGATCAACACCGTCCACCACCGCCTTGGCCTGCGTCGTGCCGTCGGCAGCGATCCAGTGCAGTTCCACATGGTAGCCGTGGTACAGCGGTGCCGAACCGCTGTTGTTGATCGTCACCTGCAGCGTGGCAGGCTGGCCGCGGGTGAGCACATCCGGCCAGGTCACCTTCGTGTAGCCCAGCCGGTAGCCGAGGTCACGCTTGATCTGCTGCATCTTCGCCGCATTGCCCTGGCTTTCGTGCTTGCCGGCCGGGCCCAGGAAGCTGAAATGGTAGTCGCGCAGCAGTTTGCGCACGTCGGCGGTGCGGTTGGTCCACGTATTCTTCTGGTTGGTGTTCGGGCTTTCGCCACTGACCGGGTTCACCATCCAGTTCTGCCGGGCGGAAGGCGCTTCATGGGTAAAAGCGTATTCCAGGTTCCACCAGCCGGTATCGCTGCAGCTTGGCATCTGGGTGCTGAAGAGGTTGCACTTGGCCGTGAACGATGGGAAATAGTCTTCGTGGAAGCCAAACAATGCGTTGCCGACGTCGGACTGGCGGGCGTAACGGGTCTGCAAGGGCGTCTTGACGAAGGCGGCGGTGTAGGCGTCACGAATCAGGGTGCGCGTCTGTGCATTGGGTTGCAGGTCCTCGCAACCACTTGTATGCCACTCGCCCCAGAAACCGAGCAGACCCACCTGGATGGCGGTGATGCGCGGATCGCCATCGAAGCGCTCGGCCAGTGCGTGTACGAACTGCTGCATCTGCTGTCGCGCCACGGGGTGGTTGTAATCCAGGCTGCGCACCGGCCCATCACCGTCGCACTGCGTGCGGGTGGCAAACGGGATCGACAGCGGCGCCTGCTCGAGGAACTTCGGGTAATCGCGCTCGTTCTCGCCGCCGCTGTAATGGGCGTCAATCTGGCTGCCGGCACTGTCCGGATAATCGGCGACAGGTCGCAACACGAAGGTTGCCAACGGATCATCGGCCAGGATCGGCTGCAGGTAATGCGTTTCCACTGCCTGCCAGTCGAACACCTCGTCAGCCGTTTCGATCATGCGCCACGGCAGGTAGACGTGGTAGATGTGGGCACCGTGGAAATTATCCACTCCCCCATCGGCGGCGTACGAACTGCCCCACAGCATGAAGCCGCGATGTGGATTATCCAGCTGTGCCGATGAGATCGCCGGCGTCAGCGTACCGGCCTGGGCACAGGCGCTGAGCATGGCGAAGGCCAGCGCGGACATCGGGGCGAGACGGCGTGAACAACGGTGTGCGGTCAATGACATGTGCTTCTCCTTGAGATGGGACAAGACAGACAGACAACATCCCGGCCGGATCGCCGGGCCACGCGCGGCGACAGTCGCCGAACATCAGAGAAGGGCCGGCGCGCACCACGCCGCCCGGCCGATGGTGGATCGGCCGGGCGGGGCCCGGCGCTGCCGGGTGCGTGGTGGATCAGGTCAGAAACGCAGACTCAAGCCCAGGTTGAACGAGCGCCCATAGCGGTAGTACCCCTGGGACAGCAGCGGATTGCCGTTGATGCTGTAGGTCTGTTCGTCATCCAACAGGTTCTGGCCCTGCAGGGTGATCGACAGCATGTCGTTGACCTCGTAAGCGATGCTTGCCGTCAACCAGGTGATCTTGTCGGCGTGTTCGTTGTAGCCGGCACCGAGCACGTTGACCGCAGTAACGAAGCCATCACTGTGGTCGGCGGTGGTACTGATCGACCACGGACCCTTCTCATACATCAGGCCCAGTGAATACACCGCCGGCGCGATGCCTTCCAGCGGCCGCTCTTCACCGTTGACGAAGCTCTTGGACCAGTTGCGGGTGTACTGCGCCCGGAAGCCGAAACCGTTCTGCCAGAAGTGCTGCAGGCCGGCTTCGATCCCGTGCACCTTGGCGTAGTCGCCGTTGATCGGGCGGGTTACGTTGAACAGATACCCTGGCACGCCAATGTCCTGGCCGGGCTCCCAACTGGTGGTGATCTGGTTATCGATGCGCTTGTAGAACACCGCCATGTTGGCGATGGACTGCTCGGCGAAGTACCACTCCAGCGAGACGTCGCCCTGCTTGGCGGTGTAGGGCTTCAGGTCGACGTTGCCGCCGTAGATCTGGGTGAATTCCCCCCACGACACGCTGGCCGTGGTGTTGGTCGGGGCCAGCTTGTCCACCGGCGGGCGCGCCATGGTCTTGGCCGCGCCCAGGCGCAGCAGCAGGTCATCACGGAAGCGCCAGGTGAAGTTACCCGAAGGCAGGACATAGCGGTAACTGCCGTCCTGCAGGATCGGCGTCGGCGCGGCGTACTGGGCGGTGTAGTTGAACGCACCGTTCTCGGTGATGCTGACGATCTTCGCGTCCCAGGCCTGGGCACGGGTGCGGGTACTCACCACGCGCACACCGACATCGGCGCTCCAGCGGTCGCCGGAAAGATCGGCCTGGACATGGAATGCGTTGGTGTCTTCGGACACGCGGTAGCTTTCCAGCGGGTTCCACTGCGGCTGCGCATTGGCGAAATCGTAACTGCTGCCATCCGGCCGCGGCTGCCCGTTGTAGGCGCGCAGCGCCTCCAGATAGCCCGGCACATCAAAGCCGAGGAAGGTGCGCGGGAAGCTGCCACCGACGTTGTTCATGAAGTGCGGCAGGCGCAGTGTGCGGTCGATGACCGCCGTGCCCAGGTCACCCACGTTGATCGCATTGTCGCCGGAGTAATAATCCGCACCGGCGTTGAGCGTGTTGTTGATCAGGTCGCGGCGCTTGCTGCGCTCGGTGCGGCTGAGCCCGAAATGCAGGGTGTCCACGCCCCACTGGCCGACGTAGAGTTTGCCACCGACGGTGCCACCGGTGATTTCATCGACGATGTTGTCGCCACGCAGTTCCATGTAGTGCGTGTTGAAATCCGAATCACCGAACTGCCCATTGGCCAGGCCGCTGGAGAGTTCGCGGCCATCATCGAAGATGGTCTCCACATTGGGCACCGGCCCACCCCCCAGGGTGATGCGGGTGGTGTTGGGCTGGTTCATGCGCAGTACCACGTAGGTGTCCTGCCCGCCCGAATAGCGCTTGGAGGTGGAGCGGTACAGGTCGCCGGTCAAGGTCAGGTCCGGGCTGACATTCCAGGTACCGTTGATCCCGTACAGGTCAGTATCGACCACGCGATGCTCGGTCTGGTTGAGCAGTTCCGGGTTCATCCGCTGCTCCGGATCCGGATTATCCATGGTGAAGCCGGTGACGATGCCGTTGTTCACCGTGATGTCCGACCAGCGCCCAGGTGCGAACAGCGGATAGAACGACTGCTGGTAAGACACCTGCGGTGAGTCCAGCTTGGTCTTCAGGCCATCGACCACGATGCGCACATCGTCATTGGGTCGCCATTCGAACTTGCCGGAGAAGGCGCGACGCTTCTTCTCTTCCATGATCGAACCGACGCGGAACTGCCCCGGTGCGATCAGGCCGTACTCGTCCGGGTCCAGCTCACCATTGCCATTGGGGTCGATGTTGCCGCCCCAGGCATTTCCGCTCCAGCTTTCATCGCCCGGCACCGGGTTACGCGTCCAGCCGCCGTCATTGCCAGCGATGTCGGTGCGGTCCTTGCGCTCGGCGACGACCGCCCCCAGCAGGATGCCCATCGTGCCTTCGGCAAAGGTGTTGCTGTAGGTGGCAGAGAACTTCTGTCCATTGAGCTCGGACATCTGGTTGCGGTCGCCTTCCAGGCGCACGATGGCATGCTGGCCCTTCTGGTCGAACGGACTGGCCGAACGCAGGTTCACCAGGCCACCAATGGCACCTTCGGTCAGGACCGACTGCGCGCCCTTCACCACATCGGCGCCGTTGATGACATCGGACGGCAACACGTCGTAGGCAAAATCACGGCCAGCCCCATCGGTGGCGAGAATGCGGCCATTGAAGGTCGTCAGCGTGTATTCCGGGCCAAGGCCACGCACGCTGACTTTCTGCCCTTCACCACCTGCGGTGCGGGTGATGGACACGCCGGTGATGTGGCTCAATGAATCGGCGACGTTGTCATCGGGAAAGCGCCCCAGCTCCAGCGCGCTGATCGAATCCTGCACCGTGGCAGCATCGCGCTTGAGTTCAGTGGCGCGGGCCAGGGCGGCGCGGACACCGGTGACCTGGACGGCATCGAGTTCGGTCGGGTCTGCGGACGCAGGGGGGACGGCGGGGTCCTGGGCGTAGGCCGCAGCCGGCGCCATCAAGGCAAGGGTGATTCCGGTGTACAGACAGCGACGGTGCAGGCGGCGGACAGCATTCACGGGCGATCTCCTGAGGCGTGGAGCGTAGGACGGGCGTGGGGGCCTGGCTGGTGATGCAACGAAAGCGAGCGTATATGAGGTTTCGTTTCGTATCAATAGCGAAATGTAACGAAAAGGCGCATACTCTGGAACGTTTGAATGGAGCCCCTGCCATGCCGGTCATGCGAGACACCAGCCAGCGCCGCCTGCAGATCAGTGAACTGGTCCGCCAGCACGGCAGCGTCCAGGTCGCCACCCTGGCCCAGCAGTTCGGGGTCAGTGTGCAGACCGTCCGCAAAGACCTGCGCTACCTGGCCGATCGCGGAGTGATGGCACGCGCCTACGGTGGCGGCATCGACAGCGGTGCCGTGGGCGCGTCGCAGACCGTCGCCGAACCGCATTTCGAGACCAAGCGCACCGAGCATCTGGCGGAAAAGCGCCGCATCGGTGCGCTGGCCGCCGCCATGGTGCGCCCCGGTGACACCATCGCCATCGATTCAGGCACCACGGCCATCGCCCTGGCCGAGGCCTTGCCGGACATCGACGTCACCGTGGTGACCAACGATTTCGGCGTACTGACCGCACTTAGCCCCAAGACCCAGATCAACCTGGTCATGCTGGGCGGCGAACTGCGGCGCAAGAACATGGCCTTCTATGGCGGCCTGACCGTGGAAGCCCTGGGCGCCTTGCACGTGGACCTGCTGTTCCTGGGCGTCGATGGCTTCGACCTGGAGCGCGGCATCACCACCCACTACGAGCCCGAAGCCATGCTCAACCGCAAGATGGTCGAGGCGGCGCGCGCCGTGGTCGCGGTGACCGACAGCTCGAAATTCGGCCGCATCTGCCTGCACCGCATCATTCCGGTGGTCGAGCTGGACGCACTGATCACCGACAGCGGCGCACCGGAAGAGATCGCCCAGGCCTGCAAGGCGCTGGGCGTGGATCTGCAATTGGCCTGAGCGCCCCGCGCCGGCGCTGGCTCAAGGGGCTGCGGTCAGTCCCAGCTCACGGCGTGCATTGCTGTAGTACACCTTGTCGATGACACTGCGCGGCAACGCCAGGCCCTTCACGTCCGCTTCCAGCACCGCCACCGGCTGCGATTCGTCGGTGGCCAGATAACGCCAGTCCGATGTCCAGACCTGGTGCGCCTCGGCACGGAAAGCCTTCGGATCGGCGCCGGGCGACTGGGTCAGGTCGGTGCCGTACAGCAGGCGGTCCTGGTAGCGGATGAAGAACTCGCGCACTTTCTGCCGATCGCGGTTGGACTGGTATTGCACCTGGCTCATGCGCGCGGCCAGGTCCACGGTTGCCAGCGGGAACCGGTCGAGAAAACCGGCCAGCACGTCGACATCGTATTCCAGGCTTGCCATGTGCGCGCCAATGACATGCAACTGCGGATGCGCGGCAACGAAGCGGTCGCGCGCCGCCATCAGATCACCGTGGCTGGGCATCTCCGGGTGCAGGTACATGTGATACTGCGGATGCTTGCTGAAGTATTCGCGGTCATTGTTGGTCGTCATCTGCTCCAACGGCAGCCAGCAGTTGTACGGCTCCCCTTGGTGCGCGATCAGCGGCAGGCCAAGCGCACGCACATGCTCGGCCACCGGCGCCAGTTCCGGATCGTCGAGCATGACCAGCTTGCCGTCGCCATCGCGCTCCACCATGCCGATGTTCTTCCAGACCTTGACCGCGCGGGCGCCCTCCCCTTTGGCCGCATCCAGCGAGGCATTGACCGCCTGCGCCCAGCCCGGCGTGCCATGGCCTTTCATTGAAAACGTGGCGGCCCAATGGAAATGGCCCGGCTCACGCTTGGCCAGCGCCAGGGCAAGGTCGTGCTGGGTCTGCAGCGGCGGAAAATCCGGGTAGTCCACGTTGATCGACAGCAGCTCCATGTTGTCGGCGGCCGCCTGCTGCAGCAGGGCCGGATCGGCGCTGTTGGCATGGACGTGCGCATCAAACTTGGGCACCTTGCTGAAGTCCGCCATCGTGTAAGGCAGGTCCTCGGCAGGCCCGCTCGCCGCCACGTCGGCGGCCCGCCCTGCACCGGGCGTCGTGTTCGAACATGCTGCAAGCGCCAGCAGCAGACACCCCATCAGGGGTTTCGGGTTGATGCCAATCACAGTCACCTCTCTCCAAGTAACGAACCGAAACATTGATTCGACAATAGCGAAACAAAACGCTTGCATCAACCGATCGAGCATGCGCAGAATGCAGGCCTATCCACCGGACTGCCCGCCATGCCCCCGATTGGACGCCGTACTGCACTGAAGCTCTTTGTCGGTGGTGTCGCCGGCACTCTCGCCTGGAGCGCCGCCCCCTGGGCCCGCGCTGCACTGACCCGCGGCAAGGACCGTAGCGCCGGTGACGATGCGCTGGGACTGGCGATCGATGCACGCATGCACACGCGGCTGTCGCGCGCCGGCAAGCCGGTTACTGCCTGGCAGCCGAGCGAAGTGCTGCTGCTCGCCGCCGGGCCGGTCACCGATTTCGTGCTGGCCGACCAGCAGGACCATGCGCTTGACGATGCACGCCACGGCCGCGGCCACCAGGTGGTGTTCACCGGTCACAACGCTGCCGCCGGGGTGGAAAAACAGGTGGCGATCAGCCGCTTCGATACCTTGCCCGGGCTGGTGCTGATCCAGGTGCGTTACCGCAACACCGGCAAATCCACACTGCAGGTCAGTGGCTGGCGCAACAGCAGTTATGAACTCGACGCCGCACCTGGCGACCTGTGGACCTTCTCCGGCGCCACCCACACCGATCGCCGCGATTGGGCGCAGCCGCTGAAAGCGGGCTTCCAGCAGCGCAACACGCTGGCCATGGACTCTTCCGATTACGGTGGCGGCACCCCGGTCAGCAATATCTGGCGACGTGACCTCGGCCTGGCTGTCGGCCACGTCGAAGTGGTGCCGCGTCCGTTGGACATGCCGGTGGCAGCGACCGACAACGGTGCCCGCATCGCGATCGCCTCCACCGCCGAAACCACCCTGGCACCCGGCCAGACGCTGGTGACCGAGCGCACCCTGCTGGCGTTGCACAGCGGTGATTTCTTCGCCCCGCTGCAGCAGTACCAGACCTTCATGCGCGGCGAAGGCATCGAAGGACCGCGTCCGCCGGAGTCGGCGTATGCGCCGATCTGGTGCGCGTGGGGGTATGAGCGCGACTTCACCGTCGAACAGATCTACGCCACCCTGCCCAAGGCCCGCGAGCTTGGCTTCGAATGGGCGGTGCTGGACGATGGCTGGCAGACCAACGAAGGCGATTGGGAAATCGACCTGCGCAAGTTCCCCCGCGGCGATGCGGACATGCGCGCCTTCACTGCCAAAGTACGCGAACAGGGCCTGCGCCCGCGCCTGTGGCTGGCGCCGCTGGCCGCCGATCCTGGCAGTCGCGTGCTGTACGAGCACGTGGACATGCTGCTGCTGGACAAGGAAGGCGCTTTCCAGACCGTTACCTGGTGGAATGCACTGACCCAGTGCCCGGCCTACCAGCCGACCATCGATTTTTACGTGGCGCTCACCAAAAAGGCCATCGGGGACTGGGGCTTCGAGGGCATCAAGCTCGATGGCCAGCACCTCAACGCGGTGGCACCCTGCTACAACCCCGCGCACAAGCACGCACGCCCGGAAGATTCCGTCGAAGGCCTGGCCACGTTCTGGGAAGCCATCTACAAGGCGGCCCACGATGCCAATCCGGAAGCGGTGGTGGAGCTGTGCCCCTGCGGCACGGCCTTCGCCTTCCATAACCTGCCGGCTACCGACCAGTACCCGTCATCCGATCCACTTTCGTCCTGGCAGGTCCGCAGCAAGGGCAAGGCCATCAAGGCACTGATCGGCGACCGCAGCAGCTATGCCGGCGACCACGTCGAGCTGGCCGATGGCCGCGATGACTTTGCTTCCAGCGTGGGTATCGGCGCGGTGATCTCCAGCAAGTTCACCTGGCCCAAGGACACCGACCGCCCGTCCATGCCGATGCCACCGGGCGGGTATGTGCTCACCGCCGAGCGCGAGAAACTGTGGCGGCACTGGGTGAAGCTGTACACCACCCACATGCTGCCCAAGGGCGAGTACCTGGGCGATCTGTACGACATCGGTTTCGACGCACCCGAGGCCCATGTCATCGCCAAGGACGGGGCGCGCTATTACACCTTCTACGCCGCCGACTGGGACGGCAAGGTCGAACTGCGCGGCCTGCCACCGGGTCGCTGGCAGGTCCAGGACCTGTTCAACGAGCAGGCGCTGGGCGTGGTCGACGGCGGCAAGGTGGCCACCCTGCCCGCCCGTTTCAAGCGCTTCCTGTTCCTGCAGGCCACCCCGGCCGGAGCCGCCGCATGAACGCAGGGGTGTTGCCCACCAGCGGTACGCGCCGCCCGTGGCTGGCCTACGCACTGACCACCGTCGCCCTGTGGGGGGTGTGGGGAGCGCTGTCACCGTTGTCAGCGGCGGCAGGCTTCCCCGATACCCTGGTGTACGCGGTGTGGGCGTTGACCATGCTGCCGCCCGCCCTGTACATCCTCTGGCGTAACGGTTGGCAGTTGGAACGCTCTCCACGCGCGATCGGCTACGGCCTGCTGATCGGCCTGCTCGGTGCCGGTGGGCAGATGCTGTTGTTCCATACGCTGACCGTGGGACCGGCCTACTTCGTGTTTCCGGTCATCTCGCTGTCGCCGGTGGTGACCATCGCGCTGTCCTTCCTGTTGCTGCGTGAGCGCACTGGCTGGCAAGGCACATTGGGCATCGTGCTCGCGCTGGTCGCGCTGCCCATGCTGGACCTGTCCTTCGGGCGCGGTGGCGATGGCCTCGGTTGGTTCCTGCAGTCCCTGCTGATCATGGCCGCATGGGGCCTGCAGGCCTATTTCATGAAACTGGCCAACCACAGCGTCAGCGCCGAAAGCATCTTCGCCTACATGGCGCTGGGCGCGCTGCTGCTGGTGCCGGTGGCCCTGGCCATGACCGACTGGAACCAGCCGATCAACACGGGACTGAGCGGTCCGTGGCTGGCGGCCGCCATCCAGATCCTCAACGCCATCGGCGCGCTGACCCTGGTGTTCGCCTTCCGCCACGGCAAGGCCATGGTGGTGGCACCGCTGAGCAATGCCGGCGCCCCGCTGGTCACCGCCGTGCTGTCCCTGCTGTTTGCCGGCGTACTGCCCGGCCCGCTGAAAGGCCTGGGCCTGCTGCTGGCGCTCATCGCTTCTTTGCTGCTCGTGCTGGAACCGGAACGCGCGCCGGACCAGCGCCCTCTTTCCTGACAGGAACCGCCATGCACGCTCTGCTCGACCTTGTCGCCCGGCATCGCGAGGGCCACGCCACCGGCGTGACCTCGGTCTGCTCGGCCCACCCCCTCGTCATCGAAGCTACCTTGCGCCATGCGCAGCGCACGCAGCAGCCGCTGGTGCTGTTTGAGGCCACCTGCAACCAGGTCAACCAGGATGGCGGCTACACCGGCATGAAACCGGCCGACTTCGTGGCCTTCGTCCATGGCATCGCCGATGCGGTGGGCTTTGATCGCAGCCGCATCGCCTTGGGCGGCGACCACCTCGGCCCGAACCCGTGGACAGGGCACGACGCCACTTACGCCATGGATAAAGCCGAAGTGATGGTGGCGTCCTACGTCGACGCTGGCTTCCGGAAGATCCATCTGGATTGCTCGATGGCCTGCAGCGGCGACCCGGAACCGCTGCCCGAAGCGGAGATCGTCAAGCGCGCCGTGCGCCTGTGCCAGGCCGCGGAAACCGCCTGGGCCAGCGCCGGTGGCGAGCCGCCCGTCTATGTGATCGGCACGGAAGTGCCAGTGCCCGGTGGCGCTACCGAAGCCATCGAAGGCCTGGCCGTCACGACGCCGGAGGCCGCACTGGCGACCATCGCCGCGCATCACGTGGCCTTCGTCGAAGCCGGACTGGGCGATGCCTGGCAACGCGTGGTGGCATCGGTGGTGCAGCCCGGCGTGGAGTTCGACCATCACGATGTCATCGACTACCAGCCGGAGAAAGCCCGCGCCCTGAGCCAGGCCATCAGCACCGTCCCCGGCATGGTCTTTGAAGCCCATTCCACCGATTACCAGACCCGCCACGCCCTGCGCGCCCTCGTGCGTGATCATTTCGCCATCCTCAAGGTCGGTCCCGGGCTCACCTTTGCCCTGCGTGAAGCGCTGTGGGCGCTGGACGCGATCGAGCGCGAGTGGATACCAGCCGACCAACGTGCCGGCCTGCGCGATACCGCGGTCGAGCGCATGCGTGCCGCGCCGGGCTACTGGCAGCGCTATTACCACGGCAGCGGCCGCACCCTGGACACCGACCTGCAATACAGCCTCAGCGACCGCATCCGCTATTACTGGCCCGATCCGCAGATCGAAGCGGCGCGTGTGCAGTTGTTCGACAACCTGCAGCGTGATCCGCCGCCACTGCCGCTGATCAGCCAATACCTGCCGCACGCGCTGCATGCCCTGCGCACCGGCACCGCAACGGCTGACCCGCGCTCCCTGACCATCGCCCACCTCTGCGCCGTTCTCGATGACTACCACCATGCAAGCCATGACCATGACCTCGCCTGACACCCTGGGCATCGCCGAAGCCGCACTGGAGGCCGATGGCGCGCTGTGGACGGCGCGGGAAATCGCCCAGCAGCCGGAGATGCTGCGGCAGACCCACGCCCTGGTGGCCGGCCTGCATGCACAGCTGCAGCAGTTCGCCGGCCCGGTGCTGCAGGACCCGCGCGCTCGGGTGATCCTGACCGGCGCCGGCACCTCGGCCTACATCGGCCAGTGCCTGGCACCCGAGCTGGATCGCCAGCATGCCGCTCGGGTGGATGCCGTGCCGACCACCGATCTTGTCTGTGCGCCGCAGCTGTACCTGGATCCAGAACAGCCCCTGCTGCTGGTCTCGTTCGGCCGCTCCGGCAACAGCCCGGAGAGCATTGCCGCCGTCGCCCTGGTGGAACAACTGGTCACGGACGTGCGCCACCTGGTAGTGACCTGCAACCCGCGTGGTGCGCTGGTGACCGCCGATGTCGCACAGAAGATGACCCTGCTGCTGCCCGAACAGACCCACGACACCAGCTTCGCGATGACGTCCAGCTTCAGCTGCATGATGTACGCGACGTTGGCCGCGCTGTCACCGGCCGGCCGTTTCGACCAGCGCCTGGACGCCCTTGCCACGGCGACCGCGCATGTCCTTGAGCAGGGCCTGCCGCTGCTGCGTGAACTGGCTGATGCGGGGCACGGCCGCGTGGTGTACCTCGGCAGCGGTGCCTTGCAGGGGCTGGCCCGCGAGGCCACCCTGAAGCTGGGCGAACTGACCAACGGCGCCGTGGTGACCTGCTTTGATTCCACCCTCGGCTTCCGCCACGGGCCCAAGACCTTCGTCACCGCCGATACGCTGGTAGTGGTGTTTGTCTCCGGCGACGCCTATACCCGCCGATATGACCACGACCTGATCGACGAACTGCGCCGTGATGGCGTCGCCGCACGGGTGATCGAGATCACTGCCCATCCGCGCGATGCCGCTGCGGCCGACACCCTGGCCGTGCCCGGCCTCAGTGACGCGCCGGCCATCGACCTGCTCTGGCCCTACGTGGCGGCCGCACAGGTGTATGCCCTGTTCCAGTCGCTGGCACGGGGCGTGACCCCGGACAACCCGAATCCGGCCGGCATCGTCAACCGTGTGGTGCAGGGCGTGCAGTTGTACGCGCTGGACGCATGACCGCGCCGCTCTATCTCGGCGTCGATGGTGGCGGGACCAAGACCCGTTTCGCCCTTGTCGATGCGCAGGGAACCCTGCTGGCCGAGGCCCAGCAGGGAACCACCTATCACCCGCAGATCGGCCTGGATGGCGTGCGTGCGGTGTTGGCCAGCGGGATGGCTTCAGTGTTGACCCAGGCTGGCGCTACGTCGGAGGCCATCGCCATGGCGTTCTTCGGCCTGCCCGCCTACGGTGAGGACAGCCGTGCGACACAGGCCCTGCAGCAGATTCCGGGCCAGGTGCTTGGGCATGCCCGCTATGCCTGCGACAACGACATGGTGTGCGGCTGGGCCGGATCGCTGGGCTGCGCCGACGGCATCAACATCATCGCTGGCACCGGCTCGATGGGCTACGGACGGCGCGGCGATGCCTCCGCGCGTGCCGGAGGCTGGGGCGAAGCCTTCTCCGATGAAGGCTCGGCCTACTGGATCGCCATCCAGGGTTTGAATGCCTTCTCGCGAATGAGCGACGGCCGCCTGCCGCGTGGTCCGCTGCATGCGCTGCTGCGCGAGCACTTCCAGCTCGGCGATCAGGATCTGGACCTCTGCGCGCATGTCTATGGCGAGGGCAAGGGCGCGCGCGGCGACCTGGCCAGGCTGTCACCGGTGATCGGCCAGGCTGCCGCCGCAGGCGATACCGTGGCCGCAGGCATCTTCCAGCGCGCTGCACAGGAGCTGGCGGCAATTGCCCAGGCGCTGCGTGTGTCGCTGGGGTTCGTGGCCGGCGAAACCGTGCCGGTGTCTTACTCCGGTGGTGCATTCGGCGCAGGCAAAATGCTGATGGCGCCGTTCGTGGCAGCGCTCGGTGCGGCGAGTCCGGATTTTGAACTGCGCGCGCCATTGCATGAGCCACACTATGGCGCGGCGTTGCTGGCAAGGCAGATGCATCGGGACACCCTGGCGACTGGCTGATGCCTTCCTGATCATCCGCTGAGCTTGCGCCGTCTGCCCAGTGGACCGACGCATGCACCGCACTGGCACGCGCGTCGGCTGCTGCGCTTGCCGGTCCCGGCGGTACCGGGACCGGCATCTGGCGCTAGACTGAGCCTCCGCAATCAACAGCGTGGGTGACCGGCTTGGCGCGCACGCCGTCGTCGTCCACCAACTCCGTCTGCCAGACAATACGCCCGGCTGCGCTGTTCTCGCAGCGCAGGCTGAGCTTGACCGGCCAATTGGGATCACCCTGCGTTGTTTTGTCGTCACGACACTCCCAACCCTCTGGGCAACTGAGGGCTGTGGTGGTGGCAACGACTGGATACTGCGGGTAACCGTCGAACTTCAACTCGACCTCGGCACTGTCCCAAGACGGCACCGCGAGATCGGCGATGGGATTGAGCTTCAGCGGCGTGCAGCCCTTGCCTTCCCGGTGCAGGCGGTAGCCTTTTTCGACGCCTTTCATGGCCGCGGCGCGGAAGACAGGGTCCTGCAGGGCACGGGCGTCATCCGCATTCGTATGGAACGCGGTTTCGACGACGACAGAGGGCATGTTGGCGAGGCGGTTTTCACCGTGGTCATCCGTATTTGGCGTGAGCGCCACAGGGAATCCTTCGTAACCAGGTTGCGCGGTGATCAGCTCCTTCATGTAACAGAGCATGCTGCGAGCAAGCGGCGCATTCTGCATCTGCTTAGGGTGAATATAGACACGCGCGCCCCGCGTTGAAGGGTCAACTTCATAAGCATTTGTATGCACATGGATCAGCCCTCCCGCTCCAAGGTGATTAGCAAACAGCGGCCGACTCCGAATATCCTCCTTACGCTCGCGATCGCCCGCAGTTGAGTTGGGCAGTGAATTCCAGATTGCCGGCAGCTCTGGATATTTCTCTTTGAGCTCGTATCGGGCGGCGAGTTTCCACCATGCCTGGCCACTTCCCTCATGGACGTGTCCACTGCTGGAACGCGTCCTTCTGACTTCATGCTCACTGCGCTCGCGCACGAAGCGTTGCAAGTCATCAGCCAGAAGGGGCGTCAGCTCATCCTCGAGAATCGAGTTCGTAGGGTCCCGTTGATAGCGCCAATCGCTGTACCTATGGTGGTAATAAAGTCCATGACCCGCCGAGACCACCGTTAAAGCTTCATTTGTCGGTGTTGCTTTGACGGTGGAGACTGCTGGCTCGTTTTCATCATGTGGAAAGTAGTGCTCGAGACTCTTGCCGTCGAACAGGATAGATCCGCCAGCTCCATCACAACCAAGATCACGCGCCCTGGACCACAGCGAGCTCTCCATACCACGAAGCTGATCGCGAAAATCTTCCGAGTCCTCATTGGGTATAAACGAGGCCGGCAAATCGACAGTGAACGCGCATGTACTCAGGTCGATTCGCGCGCGCCCCATCACATGCTTGGCTTGCCCATCGAAACGCTTCTCCAAGGCTAGATTCCTGTTCAGCCTCTGCGTCAGCAGCCGGTCCATCTCCGCATCACGGACCGCGACAGGGGCAGCGTTCGCCCCCTGCACCGCAAGAATGAAGGCGATCGCACTGCTGCAGACAATTGCACGTTTTTCCATAACTACCACTCCATCTGGCCATTGGCCGGGAGTCGAAGGATGGCGTTGCCGGTGCGGCCGCAGTGCGCAGCTGGTTGCAGATTGATACCACGACCAAACTGCATTTCAATCAGTACGGCGAGCTCTATCAGATGGATCAATGCAGCCGCTACTGACGATACAACCTTGCGCCTGATGCAGCGTCAATGCAGACAGCGGCACATGGCATACAAGCTTAGTACACCTCACTACGTTCCTTCAGCGTACTGCGCGTCGCTCATACGCTTCAGTTACGTCGTCGGGCTGACATCCAGCGATCGGGTGAAGTGCTCGCCGGGCACAACAATCAGCGTCCAGCAAGATATGTTTCGCCTGGATGCGTGGTGCCTGCCTGCTCAGCTCAGGCGCCTACCGATACGAAGGTCAACGTGCCGTTTGTCGGCACTCTGTTCGTTTTCGGAGCCGCCAGCGTTGAGAACGCGAACTCAGTTCGCTCCCTCCCGCCCTTCAACAATCAACCGCCCAGCCACAATCAGCCCTTCCACCAGCCGGCCGTTGAGCTCTCCACCAAATCCTTCCCCATCCGCTTGGTGCGACGAATGCAGGATTTCCAGAATGCTGCTCAAGGCTTCCCGCTCCTGACACCCGAGAGCATCACCACGGCCCTCAACCTGCGCGATGGCAACACTCACAGCGTTCCCAATACCACGTGGCGCAAGACGGCGCTCCTGCTTCTCCAACAGCGCCGGCATGACTTCAAGCGAGGCGGCCGCATTGCCCGGCAGCAGCCGAGCGTCCTCACCGATCACCCCATACAGCCGCGACGAATCCAAGGTTTCACTACACATCGATAGTCTCCCCGTTAGCAATAAGCCACCTGCGCCGTGGCGCGAGGTGGCGGGCGATGCGGGTTGGCGTACCGGTGTAACTTTTCAAAAACCCGGCGGATCGGGAAAAGCATCCCCGCGCATCGCCCGCCGTAAGAGTGGCAGGACAATGCATTCTCCGCCGGTGCCCGAGGGCAGCAACAGAGTTGCGGTGAAAAAGTTACGAAACGGGACGCCAATCCCGGCCAGCAACACAGGTCACTGGCAGTGCCATCCCACCAGCCTCAACGCCTTGCGGATATGGGCAAATCTTCAAAAAGCGCATCCGCCAGGCCTTGGGGCAAAAAGCAGCCGGACCCTCATCTGACAATCAGGCCCCTCCGCCCCGCGGCCGATCGGAGGGCAGCCCCGAGCGCGCCAGCCACGACACCCAGCCCGGCCCCACAGTCGCCGCCGACCTGCCACGACGGGCCTCAACGCGTGCCGACCAGCTCCGCGCGCACGATCGCCGCACCGGCACTGAGCGCCTGCAGCTTGCCCCGCGCCACGTTCCGCGCCAACGGTGCCATGCCGCAGTTGGTCGAAGGGTACAGTTTGTCCGCATCGACGAACCGCAGCGCCTTGCGCAGGGTGTTGGCTACCTCATCGGCGGTTTCCACCGTGTTGGACGCCACGTCGATCGCGCCCACCATCACCTTCTTGCCACGCACCAACTCGATCAGGTCCATCGGAACATGCGAGTTCTGGCATTCCAGCGAGATGATGTCCAACTTGGACTGCTGCAGCTTGGGGAAGGATTCTTCATACTGACGCCATTCCGAGCCCAGCGTCTGCTTCCAATCCGTGTTGGCCTTGATGCCGTAGCCATAGCAGATGTGCACGGCGGTTTCGCATTTCAGCCCCTGGATGGCGCGCTCCAGCGCGGCGACGCCCCAGTCGTTCACTTCGTCGAAGAACACATTGAATGCAGGCTCGTCGAACTGGATGATGTCCACGCCGGCCGCTTCCAGCTCCAGCGCCTCTTCATTGAGCAGCTTGGCGAACTCCCAGGCCAGCTTCTCGCGACTCTTGTAGTGCGCATCGTAGAGGGTATCGATCATGGTCATCGGACCGGGCAAGGCCCATTTGATCGGCTGCGTGGTCTGTTGGCGCAGGAAGCGTGCGTCCTCGACGAACACCGGCTTGGGCCGGCTGACCGCGCCGACCACAGTGGGCACGCTGGCATCGTAACGGTTACGGATCCGTACCGTCTCGCGCTTGGCGAAATCAACGCCGCTGAGGCCTTCGATGAAGGTGGTCACGAAATGCTGGCGGGTCTGTTCGCCATCGCTGACGATGTCGATGCCTGCGTGCTGCTGCTCCTGCAGCGAGAGCCGCAGGGCGTCCTGCTTGCCCTCGACCAGCGCATCGCCCTCCAGCTTCCAGGGCGACCACAATTTTTCAGGTTCGGCCAGCCAGGACGGTTTGGGCAGGCTGCCGGCAGTGGAAGTGGGGAGAAGCGTTTGGGTCATGGTGTGTGTTCTTATGCAGGGAAAAGTGGCCGGAATCAGCGGGCAGCCCATTGGGCGAGGACCGGACCGTAGGGTTTGATGAACTGTTCTTCGGTGAAGCGTCCTTGTTTCACTGCCAGTTGGCTGCGCTCTTCGCGGTCGTAGACAATGCGCGTCGAGGAATAGTCCTGATGCTTCAGGCTGGGCTGGTAGACCGCACCGGCCGCGGAGTTGGCGTTGTAGATCTCCGGACGGTAAATCTTCTGGAACGCTTCCATGGTGCTGATGGTGCCGATCAGCTCCAGGTCGCTGTAATCGCCGAGCAGATCCCCCTGGAAATAGAGAGCGAGCGGCGCCACGCTGCCCGGCGGCATGAAGTACCGCACCTGCAAACCCATCTTGGCGAAGTAAGCATCCGTGGCGGAGTACGCACTCTGGCCATACTCAATGCCGAGAATCGGGTGCTGGTTGCCGGTACGCCGGTACGTCTGGCTGCTGGAGACGCTGATGCAGATCACCGGCGACTTGTTGAACTGCGCCTTATAGGCGGGCGATGCCAGGAAATGCTGGAACAGCTTGCCGTGGAGGTCACCAAAATCGGCGGGCGCGGAGAACTCGGCCCGGCCCGCGTTGTAGGCAGGCAACACAACGCTGAAATCGTAGTCGCGCACATACGAGGAGAAGTTGTTGCCGACGATGCCGGCACTGCGTGTCCCTGTCCTGCTGTCCACCACCGTGTTCTGCAGGATCTCGATCAACGGGAACGGCGCCTCGCTGGCCGCCGCATCCACACGCATCTCTACCGAAACGATGTCGAGCTCGACGTGGTAGCGGTCAGCATTCGGGTTGTCCCAATGCGCGAGGTCATTGAACCGGTTATCGATCATCCGCAGCGTGTTGCGCAGGTTCTGCTCGCGCGCATCGCCACGCGCCAAGTTGGCGAAATTGGTGGTGATACGCGTGCCGTCTGCTGGCTGATAGTGCTCATCGAAACGGATGCGCTTGATGCTGAAGGTAAAGTTGTTGCTCATGGGGGGCCTCAATGGCGGCCGGGCAGCTGGGCCGGCGGCGGTTAGTACGATGGTGTGACGTTGGGCGGGATGGCAGCCTCAAGCCGCCAAGGCGGCGCGGCGGCTGGCAAGTTCCAGCAAGGGCCCGGCGCGTTCGACGGCCAAGCGCGCCCGCTCCTGCAAGGCCGGGCTGTGCACACGCCCGTCAACGAAGTCTGTATCAGTGGCATACACACCCAACGGCAAGGTGCGGGCCTGGAAGAAGCTGAAAAGCGGACGCAGTTGGTGGTCGATCACCAGCGCATGGCGCTCACTGCCGCCTGTAGCGGCCAGAAGGATGGGCGTGTCGACCAGGGCGTCCTGATCAACGAAATCGAAGAAATGCTTGAACAGCCCTGTATAGGCGCCGCGGTAGACCGGCGTGGTGACCACCAGCACATCCGCCTGTTCCACGGCCTGCAGGGCCTGTTCGACCGCAGCGGGCACCTGCGAGCGCCAGATCGCCCCGGAGAACTGCGGCGCCAGCTGACCCAACTCAAGCAGCTGCGGCGTCGAGGCGTGCGCCTCCCCCACCAGCCCGAGCAGGTGCCGGCTCAGCGCGGCAGAGCGGGAGTGGGAATGGAGTCCGCCAGAGACGGCTACGGTGCGCAGGGGCTGGGTCATCGGGTGTTTTCACTTTCATCGCGATGGATGCATGAATGCAGGAACCGATGCTATCCGGGCTGACCAATGAGGTAAAGTGGTGATAATTCAACATTCCATGAGTCGGGCTCATATCCATGCTTGAGCGCATCCACCTCAGCATTGTCCAGCAGGTCGAGCAGCAGGGCTCGCTGACCGCTGCGGCCGGTGTGCTGAACCTGACCCAGTCTGCGCTGAGCCACAGCATCAAGAAGCTGGAACAGCAGCTGGGAACGGACATCTGGCTACGCGAAGGCCGCAGCCTGCGCCTGACCCAGGCCGGGCAATACCTGCTGGCGGTGGCCAACCGGGTCCTGCCACAACTGGATCTGGCCGAAGAGCGGCTGGGGCAGTTTGCCCAGGGCGAGCGCGGCGCGCTGCGCATCGGCATGGAGTGCCACCCGTGCTACCAGTGGCTGCTGAAGATCGTCTCGCCGTATCTGGCGGCCTGGCCGGATGTCGATGTGGACGTCAAGCAGAAGTTCCAGTTCGGCGGCATCGGTGCCCTGTTCGGTTACGAGATCGACCTGCTGGTCACCCCCGATCCGCTGCTCAAGCCTGGTCTGAGCTTTGTGCCGGTGTTCGATTACGAGCAGGTGCTGGTGGTATCCAGTCGGCACCCGCTGGCCACGGCGGCGTTCGTGACGCCTCAGCAGATGACCCGTGAGGTGTTGATCAGCTATCCGGTGCCTTTCGAGCGGTTGGACATCTACAACCAGTTCCTGCAGCCGGCCGGGGTGACCCCCAGGCGGCACAAGGCCATCGAGACCACCGACATCATGATGCAGATGGTGGCCAGCGGTCGCGGCGTGGCCGCCATGCCGCGCTGGCTGGTGGAAGAATATGCCAAGCGCATGGACGTCGTGCCGGTCCGCCTCGGTGAAGACGGGATTCCCAAGCAGATCTACCTCGGCGCACGCGAAGCCGATACCGGGATCGACTACCTGCGGGCGTTCGTGGCGCTGGCGCAGGGCAGTTCGGTCGCAGGCAACCCGGCGGGCCTGGCACCGTGACCGCCGCTGCTGGTGTAACCCATGGCGAACCACGAAACGTGCGCAGCAAGGACTTTGGAACGGCCGCCGTGCTCATGGAGGCGGTCTCGCTGGAAGTGAGTGCAAAGGGCATTCCCGCGCTGCAGGCCGCCGCGGAGCACCTGCCGCCCGGCACCACGATCGCCCTGCCCTACCTCCCGTCCGAGAGCGATGACGCACGGTTGCAGGCCGCGCGTGCCGTGCGCCTGCTGGGATTCAATCCTCTCCTGCACCTGGCGGCCCGGCGCATCCCCTCCATGCATGCGTTGGAGCGCATGCTTGGCTGCGCTGCCGCAGCCGGCGTCGAGGCTTGCCTGGTCATCGCCGGCGATCCGTCGACGCCTCATGGCCCATTTGCGGACAGTGCCACCCTGATCAACAGCGGGCTGCTGGAAGCGGCTGGCATCAAGACGGTCGGCGTGGGCGCACATCCACAGGGCCATCCGATGATGGACGAGGCGCAGGGCTGGTACGTACTGGAGCAGAAATGCGATGCCATCCTGCAGCGTGGCATGGCACCCCTCATCATCACCCAGTTCGTGTTCGATGCCACAACGGTGCTGCAGTGGCTGCAGGCGCTGCGTGGCCGGGGCCTCCCTCATCCCGTGAGGATCGGCGTACCCGGTCCGGCGGGTGTTGCCACCCTGCTCCGTTACGCGGCGATGTGCGGTGTCAGCGCCTCTGCGTCCATGCTATCCCGTTATGGCATCTCGTTGGGCCGGCTGCTCGGCAGTACAGGCCCGGACCTGTTCGTCGAACAACTGCGCCAGGGCCTGGACCACACCCACGGCGATGTAGCGCTACACTTCTATCCGTTCGGTGGCGTTGCGCAGACGGCGGCATGGATTGATCGCCATCGTCCGCATGCATCGCAGTGAAATGCTGCCATCACCGGACCGCCCGTACCGCCGTCCCTTTCACCGATGGGCAAGCTCCACGGCCGATGGCAAACTCAGTCCAGCACCTGCGCCGAACTGACCAGCTCCACGTCATGCATCAGGTTCAAGTACGCCTCGTAGTAACCCTTGTGCGAGGCGCCGACGATCGCCAGCATCCGCGTGCCTGGGCGCTGCGCCAGCGCATCGCGGATGTTGGCGACCATGCGCAGGTTGCGGGTTTCCCAATAGCCCAGATAACGGCGTCCGAACCGTTGCGACGAAGGCTCGGCCAGCGCCGCACCGAAGTCGCTGCGGTAGGCCAGCAGGGCGTTTTCGTCTGTGTTGTAGGCGCGGTAAATGGCCAGCACACCATCAGCCGTACCAAGCCTGGCATGCAGTGGCTCATCGGCGGCAAAGCGGGCCGCTGTGTGCGGATTGTCCCAGGCGGCCTGCATCGCCGCGCGCGCCGCCGGCCGCTGTGCCTCAGGCGTATCGGTATCGGCGGTATGGTCATCGACGGCCCACACGCGATCCAGGCCCAGCTGTGCTGCCAATGCGGCGGCGACGATGATCGATTCATCGCGGCGCTGCAGGCGTGCATTCAGGTCATCGACCAGGCCTGGGGTGAGGCTGTCGGCGGCAATCCGCTCGGCCTGCGACAGGCGCAGCCACTGCACCATCGCCGAATTGCGCTCACCGGCGGCCAACCACAGCGCCGCGAGACGACGCCGCTGCGCCGCGGTGGGCGCGGCAGGCCAACTGGCCAGCACACGCTCGGCCTCGGCATTGGCTGCCGGCACATCCAGGCCGGTTGCGGCCTGCGCGGCACTGAGGTCCGGGCAGTAGCTGCGCACGCTGTCGGCGTAGCGCGAGGGATAACGGCGCATGTAATCACATTGCAGGCCGGGCACCGCCTCCACGGCTATCGCAGTGGGTTGCCAGGCCTGCAGGCGGTCCAGCAACGGCGCCAGTTGCTCGGGCTTGAACGTATCCGGTAACTGGGACAGGTGCGGTGAACCCAACACCAACACCTGGTTGCGCACGATGCCTTCGGGGGCTTTCAATGTCTGCGGCGCGAAAGCGGGTGCATAGCCCGATTCGACAGGAGCCGCCGTGGCAGTGGCGGCCCACAGGCCAAAGGACAGTATGGCGATGGCGCTTCCCTTCATTGCATCTTCCTGTTTGGGTTGTCATGAACTGGCACTCACAGTGCGGCCTGCTGCACAGCGCGCCCAGCCCCATTGGTCATGTAAACCCTGGCGACGCTAGAGGAAGAACTCCACCGGCACTGCCAGCTCCTGCGGCGCGGCCAGCGTATCGGGGACGGGCGGCAAGGGCTGGGCGCGGCGGAAGGTCTGCAGCGCAGCTTCATCCAACCGCGCCGAGCCACTGCCGCGCTCCAGGGCCAGGGCCAGCACGCGTCCATCGCGGGCAATGCTGACCCGCACGAGGCTGGTGCCCTGCTCGCGCCTGGCACGCGCCGCGTTCGGATAACGGCGATGTTTCTCCAACGCTGCCATGACCCGGCCTTCCCAATGTCACGGCCGGGCGTACTCGCCTGCGCCCCAGGTGGCAAGGCCGGCATCACGGGCGCGGCCGCCACCGACGCTTCCGGGCTGGGCGGCGCGTCCTGCGGCATGACGGGTGCCGGTGGTTGCGGCGGTGGCAGAGCCCACTGCGCCGTCGCCCTGGGCGGCGTCGGCGGCAACGGCGGTGATTTGGGCTGCTGGGGCAGCGTCACCGCCGCCGCCGTGCTGGGCGTCGGCGCGACCTGTTCTTCCGGCACGATCTCCGGTGCACGCGGCGGCAGCAATAGCAGTTGGATGCGTTCGGCCTCCTCCACCGGCTCGGACAATGGGGCGGCAGGTGCTGGCGCCCACAGCAGCGCTGCCAGCACCCCACCGTGCAGCACGAACGACAGGACGGCCGCCGCTGCGCGCGGCCAGCGTTCGGCCCATGCCTGCCGGCCACCGCCAGCCATCACCCTGCCCACCTGCGACACATGCCTCGAACGCCTGCTCGACGAAGGCATGCACGCGCAGGAAGGCCTGCGTGGCCGCGGCGACCAGTTCCTGTTCCTGTGCGGCATCGAGCGGCACGGCGTCCAGCGCAGCGGTGAAGCTACGCCAATGCCGCGCGCGTCCGTCCGGATGACCCGCCAGGTGGCGGGCTCCATGGGTCTCGTCCAATCCCAGCTTCGCCGCCATCTTGAACAGGATGGCCGCGCCGAGGTTGGAGCCTTCCGCCACGTAGAGCCAGCCCAGCGCGGTGGCCAGGCGGGGTTGGGCGTCGAGCACCGGCGCATCGGCAACCGGCAGCGGTTCACCCACGGCCTGCAGGTCGCAGACCAGATCCTGCAGGCGTTGCCGCTGCAGCAGATCGGGCACGACCGCCTGAGCGGCGGGCAAGGCGTACAAGCCCGCAATATCGCGATGGAAGCGATACTGCACGCGCAGGAAGCGGCGGTAACGCTCGACCGAGGCAAACGGGTCGCCCCGCAGGATGCGTTGGTCCAGCCGCTCATGAGCGCCGTGGGTGGCGGATTTCAGCTGCTGGCTGCGCGACAGCGCGGTCACGGGGCTGGCGATCATCGTCATGTCCTCAGAAATTGATGGTGAAACCGACCCGCACGGTGCGGCCCGGCGACGGCATCAGGCCCAGCGTCATCGCGTCCATGTAATAGCGATCGGTCAGGTTTTCCACCGCCAGGTCGAAGGACACTTTTTCGTTCAACCGATAATCGGCAAACGCATCCACCAGCACGTACGAACCCCATTCCACCACCGGGATGATGCTCGACGCGCGCGGTGCCTGCGGCCGATGGCCCATGTAGCTCACCCGTGTACCGGCGCTCAAGGCCTTGTCGAACAGGTTCACGCCCAGGTTCAGCACGGCCTGGCTGCGGGGCGGAATGTGGTTGCTGGCGTAGCTGTCCACCACCCCGCCGGCATGGCATTCAGCGTTGCTCTTGGGATACGCGCGGTCCTTGTGGCAGAAGTTGCTGTGCGTGTAGTAACTGCCGGTGAGGTCGCTGAACCAGCGTGGCGTGCTGTAGGCCACGCTCAGCTCGTAGCCCTTGAAGTCGGCGCGGTCGATGTTCTCGATCACCGGCGAGCTGACATAGCCATCGAGCTGGATGGTGGTGCGGGTCAGGTAATCGCGGACATGGTTGTCGAACCAGGCCAGCTTGACCCGCGCTTCGTCGCCCTCGCGGAACAGGCCATCGCGCGACAGGTTGATGCCGAACTCACGGTTCTTGGCGTGTTCGGGACGCAGATCGGCAGCGAACTGGTTGGGCACCGGGCCGACACTGGTTTCAAACAGGCCCGGCATGCGCAGCGCCTCGGCGTAACGTGCGTAGAACTGCAGCCCCTCCCAGGGAGTGAAGGTGAGCGCGGCAATCGGCGCATTGCCGCTTGCACGGCCACGCATGTTGACGTCGGTGAAGGTCACCGGCCGGCTGGTCGAGGGCACCCGGGTGATCTCGCGGTCATAGCTGTTGTAACGGGTATGCCGCAGCGACCCTTCGACCTTCAGCCAGTCCACCGGCACCCACTCCACGCCCGCAAATGCGCTGCTTTCATCGCGCTTGGCATTGTTGCTGCTGAAGCTCTGGGTGGCACTGATGGGGTGCACGTCTTCCTTGCTGTGGGTCAAGCCGTACTGCACGGCGAAGTCGCCCCAGCCGGTGATGAAGCGCGAGGTGTTGGTCGCATCCACGCCCCAGCGCTCGGCCTGCCTGTAGGTCGTCTCGATATACGTGAACTCCGGCGGCAGCGCCGGGAACGAGTAGGCGTTGCGCACGGTGCTGTCCAGATCGGTGCGCCACAGAATGGCTTTCAGGTCGATCAACGGGTTGGCCGGATCCCACTGGTAGCGCGCCGTCAGGGTGTCGGCATCCATGTCACTCAATGCGGACTGCAGGGCGCCTTCGCCGCGCAGGATCGCCGAAGGCATCAGTTCGCCGTAACGGCTCTGGTACTTCATCCGCCCCAGTTCCAGCGCCTGGTCATCGCTGGGACGCCAGGTCGCCTTGAACAGCCACGACTGGTTGTCCACCGAAGAGTTGAGCACCTGTTCACCGGCGCGGAAGCGGTTCAGGCCCACGAAGCTCACGTTCGTGGTCTCAGTCCAGCGGCCGCGCGCATCGGTGGTCCGGGTGCTGGTGATCAACGGCCGGGGCACGTTCGAACCGCTCTCGCCGGCGTAATAGTTGCCGCTCTTGCGCCGTGCGTAGACGCCGACCAGTTCGAACTGGTCCCAGCGCTTGGCTGCGGCGATGCTGCCGTTGCCACCGCCCGGCGTTCCGAACGAAGGCCGGTCCATGCCGGTTTCATCGGCAAACTCCGCCGGCACGGTGACCGGCCGGCACGTCGCGCCGCCGCCGCAGGCCGTCACGAATCGCCCACCGTTGCGCAGCCCGCCGGTGGTGTAGGCCGGCGGAGGGGACTTGTTGTTATCACTGAAACCACCCTTGACCCGGATGGCCCAATCCTTGTCACCGGTAATCAGGTCTGTGGCGTTGAGCGTGCGCATGCTGACCACGCCGCCGATCGCCCCCACCCCTTCGGCACCGCTGGTCGGGCCCTTGCGGATGTCCACGCCACCGATCATGTCGGGATCGATGTAGCTGCGGCCGGCAACACCGGCGTAGCCACGGTACACGGTGACCTGCTGCTGGCTGCCATCGATGACCACCGGCACGCGGCTGAATCCCTGCATGCCGCGGATATTGAGGTCGAGCGCACCGGAGTTGCGGTTATCACCGTTGATGACACCGGCCACGCTCTTGAAGATGTCACCGGCCTGGCTGCCGCGATAGTGCTCTATCTGTGCGCGCGAGATGTGCGCGCCGGACTGGGCAGAACGAAACGGCACATCCTTGGGCGCGATGCTGTCATCACCGAGCTGGGTACGGTTGCCGCCCGCCCCCTGCACCCGCAACGTGCCGATCTGGCGGACACCGTTGCTGCCACCATCGACGTCGGTGGCTGCACGGACGGTCAACGCCCCGCTGGGCAGGGTAGCCAAGGTAAGACCGCTGCCCTGCAGCGCCAGCGCGGCGGCCGCCTCGGCACTCATCTGGCCGCGCACGGCCGGCGCCCGCCGGCCCTGC
>DALZLW010000032.1:0-28102 GCA_032007425.1 Stenotrophomonas sp. | reverse complement strand
AGCACTACCTTGACATGGTAGGGGTCACAGGTTCGAACCCTGTACCGCCCACCACGACGTTCCTCCCAGAGGTGCAGTCGTGATCTGAAAAGCCCGGCCCTGGCGCCGGGTTTTTACGTAGCAAGGCCGGCTTTCGGGCGGCAGAAACACTTTGGGCGGTTAGCTCAGCGGTAGAGCACTACCTTGACATGGTAGGGGTCACAGGTTCGAACCCTGTACCGCCCACCACGCAGTACCTGGCAACAGTGGAAACGTGGATATCGCAGAAAGCCGACCGCAGGGTCGGCTTTCTTGTTGGTGCGCCCGGGACGCGTGCGCTGGCACCCATGGACAGGGAGGCGCCGATTCCGGCCAGGGGCATGGGCGTGGCGGCGCCATGGCGCCCAGTGGTGTCGATGGTGCCGCTATCTGGGACTGTTTTTGTACTCATAGGCCACAACCTGCCAGTCCTCCCACTGCGCGCCTTGCTCCCACTGCAGCGCCCACAGCTCCGTCTTGCCAGGGTGCTGCTTGATGATCTGCAGCCGCTCGCCGCGACGGCCCCGTGTCGGCAAGGGCAGGGCAGGTAGCGCGGCGATGGCGCGCTGGCCTGGTAGGACAGTGCTTTCGAGCGTCCGGCTGATCTGGAAACGCCCCTGGTCAATACGGGACGGATGTTGAGGGGCCTGGTCGGCCAACCAGGCATCGATCGCAAGGGCCAGCGGGCTGCCCGCCGCGATGTTGGCCTTGCTGGTGGATCTGGCGGGAAGGCGCGGCTGATCGAAGTAGTTCAGGGTGAGCACGGTCGCGCCGACAGCCAAGGCAAACAGCACCGTTGAAACCAAAGGAAGGGGCATCGTGATGTCTCCTGCTCGGAAGATCGGCATGTCAGCCGTGTATGCCGATCAGGCCTGAGCGTGCGCGAGGATGCATCTTGGCGGCTTGGGTGCGATGGATCCGGTCGTCGCGCGCCAGTGATGTCGCTGTCGACCTTGCGCTATGCGAAGGGGCTCTGCCGCTGTAGCGGTGGGTTGCATCTGGAGGGCGGGGGATTTGCAGTTTTGCCCATGTACGCAGCGAGCACCCGGGGGCAGGCTGTTCTTGTCACGGCACCCGTCGTGACCGGGTTTGACATCCCGACTGTCAGTCAGCAAGCAGTTCCGTTGTCGCCTTCGGGCACGGCGGAGCGTGCGCCCTCGTGCCATCCTCCATGGCGGACGGTGCGGGGGATCGCACGATCCGCCGGTTAATTGCTTGCTTTGACGCCGGTATGTCAACCCGCACCGTCTGCCGCCCGGCCTGATGCCTGGCGGCCTCGTTCGTGAGGTGACCCGTGGCGCCGTTCCTGCCTGACAGCAGCATCCTGCATTCCCTGATTGGTGACGCCGTCATCGACATCCCCGCACCGATCGTCAGCCGGCTCGAGCGGGCACTGATCGACACGGGCGTGGCATCCCCCGACAGCGGGCTGCTGGCGCGCCTGTCCCAGGCCCATCACCCCTTGGAGGCCAGCGATGCCGCGTGGCAGGAAGCCGGCGTCAGCGACGAACGCCGCGAGGCGCTGGCCCAGGTCAGCCGCAGCCTGGGCGGTCTGAACACCGTGTTGCAGGTGTTGTGGGCCGCGCTGGCGCACAACCGAACGCCGGGCGCACAGGGGGCGGTCGCAGCGCACGTCCTGCAGGGGGCTGGTGCTGGCAGGACGTGAACTGGTCGATGGCGCCAATGACGCCTTGCACGCGACCGATGTTCCCGCGGCGCGCGCGATCCCGGTCGAGATCCGCAACCCGGCGATGTGACGGCGTCAGCCCACCGCGAACGCCTGCCGGAATGCCTGCAGGGTTTCTTGCCGGCAACTGGCGGCGCAGTCTTCACCCATCTTGAATTCCTGCAGGCGCATGCCGAGCAGGGTCAGGGTCAGTGCGTAATAGCGACCGGGGGTCTGGCCGGCGCGGCTGGCGGCCTGGCGGGCGAGGGCATCCACATGCGCGCGGTCCGGCAGCAGGCTCAGGTAGGCGCGTTCGGCGCTGACCAGGTCAGGCGCCTGCAGCACGGCATAAGGATCATTGGCGGGCGTGGGGCTGGCCTGAATCAGGGGGAGGTCCATGGCGTCACGGCTTGGTACAGAAGCGGTGATCACAGCTTGGCCGTAAAACATTGTGGGAACATTGCCAGCGGCGTAATCGGCTTATGATCCTCGTTCCCGCTGCCATCCTTTCGCTGCCGCATGCGCATCCTGCTGGTCGAAGACGATTCTGAACTGTCGCGCGCCCTGCAATCGGGCCTGCAGCGCCAAGGCGTGGTAGCCGATGTGGTCGGCACCCTGGCCGACGCCCGGGCGGCCCTGCGCGAGCCGGTGCACCAGTTGCTGCTGCTGGACCGCCAACTGCCCGACGGCGATGGGGTCGGCTTCGTGGCCACGGCGCGAGCGCTGCGGCCGCACCTGCCGGTGATCATGCTGACCGCGATGGGGAGCCTGGGCGACAAGGTGGAAGGACTTGACGTGGGCGCGGATGATTACCTGGTCAAACCGGTGGCCATCGAGGAATTGATGGCCCGCATCCGCGCGGTGGCACGCCGCCCCAGTGAACTGCATGCGCCGCTGCTGCAGGTGGGGCGGCTGCAGTTCGACTTCGATGCGCTGCAGGCGCTGGTCAGCGGCCAGCCGCTGTCCCTGCCGCGCCGGCAATTGCTGGTGCTGCAGGCACTGGCGATGCGCCAGGGACGTACCGTGACCCGCAGCGCGCTGGAATCGGCGGTGTACGGGTTTGATGATGAAATCCAGTCCAATGCGTTGGATGCGCATATTTCCAAGCTGCGCAAGTCCCTGCAGCAAGCCGATGCCGGCGTGGAAATCCATGTGATCCGGGGTGTCGGCTATCTGTTGAGTGAGGCCTGAGTGCGTATTCAAACCCGTTCCATTACCTGGAACCTCGCCTGGCGGGTGTGCTTGGCGCAGGCGTTTACCGTGCTGATGGCGGTGATGGCGCTGATCCTGACCTGGGATGACCGCGAAACGGTGCACATGGACATGTTCGTCAGCGATGCCATTGTTGGGACGCTGCACGGCAGTGCCGACGGTATCGTGCTGGACGAAGCGCGCTGGCAGGCACTCAACCACAAGGCCAACGGCAACCTGTGGTTCGTGGCCATCGATGAACGGGGCGATCGCCTGAGTCGGGGCAAGGTGCCGGCGGTGCACCGCGAGTTGATTTCGCGCCTGCAGGGCGTGGGCTACAGCGAGCTGGGTTCGCTCACCCCGCCGTATCTCGACGCCGCGCGGGTGATTGTCAGCAACGATCTTGGTCATCGCCTGACGGTCATCGCCGGTGGCCGCCCCAAGGCGGGCCTGTGGGACGGCGCCTGGACGGTGATGCGGATCATCGGGCCGTGGTTCTTCCTGCCGCTGATCATCGTCACGCTGCTGGTGATGCCGCTGGTGATCCACCGTGCCATGCGTGGCGTGCGGCAACTGGCGACCCAGGCCCGTGGCATGGACATCGGCCAGCCGGGCGCGCGCCTTGACAGCCAGTTGGTGACCAGTGAGGTGGCGCCCTTGGTCGGGGCGTTCAACGATGCCATCGGCAAGGTGCAGCAGGGCTATGCGGCGCGCGACAAGTTCCTTGCGGATGCCGCGCACGAGTTGCGTGTGCCGATTGCGGTGGTGCAGGCGCGTCTGTCCGAGTTGCCGACGGGTGCCATCAAGGCGCAGCTGAGTACCGATGTGGCCCGTCTGGCCAATGTCGCCGAGCACCTGCTGGACCTGCAGCGTCTGGATCGCAGCGTGGGCAAGCTGCAGCTCGTGGATCTGGGCATGCTGGCGCGCGAGGCCGGCGCAGAACTGGCTCCGCTGGTGATCGGCGCAGGCTACGCGTTCGAGGTCGATGCGCCCGAGCAGCCGGTATGGATCCAGGGCGATGCGCTGGCGCTGGGACGCGTGGTGGCTAATCTGGTACATAACGCCATCGTGCACGGTGGCCGGCGCGGCACCATCCGCCTGTGCGTGGATACCAGCGGCGTGCTGGACGTGTCCGATCAGGGCGCCGGGGTGCCGGAGAACGAGCGCGAAGCGATCTTCGAACCGTTCCATCGGGTGCGTGCGATGAGCACGGGCAGTGGCCTGGGCCTGCACCTGACCAAGGAAATCGTGCAGCACCATGGCGGCACGGTCAGCGTCGGTGAAGCCCCGGGCGGTGGTGCCCGCTTTACCATCAACTTCCAGCGGGCGCTGTTGAGCTGACCTGCTGTCGAGGGACTTCCTGATGGTGTGCGTGGGTGGGCACGGCTGATGCTGTGGCATGGATGCAATGGCGAACGGGTGGCCAGCCGCCGGTCTGCTGGGGCGGGCAACTGCAGCTGCGTTGGTGGCCGGTGCCACGGCCTGTGTACAGCTTCCCTGGCTGGCACCGGTGGCTGCCTGCTGGGCCGGTCTGCTGCTGGGCGCTGGCCTGTGGTGGCGTGGCCGACGATGGCGCTGGTCGGGGGCTCTACTGGTCGGACTGTGCTGGACCAGCCTGCAGGGGCACTGGGCGCTGCAGGCGCAGCTGCCGCCGGATGGCCCGCCGATGGATGCCCTGGTCAGTGGGCGGGTGATCGACCTGCCGGACCACCGCCCCGACCACACGCGCTTCCTGCTGCAGGTCGATACCGCCGACAGCATCGTGCCAGTGCTGCGCGGTCGCCGTGTGCAGGTGCATTGGCGCGATCCCTTCACGTCGCGGGCCGCGCTTTCCGTGGCGGACGCGCGTGCGGTCGATCGCCCGCGCCATCACGTGCAGGCTGGTGCGCGTTGGCAGATGACGCTGCGCCTGCGCGCGCCGCGCGGCAGGGTCAATCCCGGCGGCTTTGACAGCGAGCGGCATGCCTTGCTGCTCGGCATCGCTGCGACGGCACAGGTGCGCGAGCCCGCCAGCGCGCAGGCGCTGAGCCTGGCGTCCGGCCTGCCGGCGTGGCGCGAGCGGATGGCGGCGCAGGTCGAAACGGCCATGGCCTCACCCACGGCACGGTTTGTTCGCGCGCTGGCGCTGGGGGACACCCGTGGCCTGTCCGATGCGGACTGGGAACAACTGCGCGCGCTGGGCCTCACCCACCTGATCGCCATCTCCGGCTTCCATGTCGGGCTGGTGGCCGGGGGCTGCGCGCTGTTGTTCACCGCTCTGTGGCGCGTGTGCGCCTGGCTGCCACAACGCTGGCCCCGCCCGCAGGCGGCGGCGTTGGCTGCCGCGCTCGGCGCCAGCGGCTATGCGCTGGTGGCCGGGCTGGCCCTGCCTACGGTGCGCACGGCGCTGATGATCGTGGTGGTTGCGTTGGCCTGCGCCAGCCGTCGCCGTATTCCCTGGGGCCAGTCGTTGGCACTGGCCGCGCTGGTGATCGTGCTGCTGGCGCCTTTATCGGTGTTGACGGCGGGGTTCTGGCTCAGCTTCGGCGGGGTGTTGTGGCTGTTGTGGTGCCTGCCCGGCGGGCACGGCGCGAACCCGGCAACGATCAAGCCCTTCCTGCAGGCCCAGGGCGTGGCCAGCCTGGCGCTGCTGCCGCTGGGGGTGAGCCTGTTTGGACAGGCATCGCGGCTGGGGCCGCTGGTCAATCTGTTGATCGTGCCGTGGTGGAGTCTGGTCGTGGTGCCGCTGGCGCTGCTCGGCACGGCGCTGGCGGCAGTCCGTGAGGGCATGGGGGACTGGGCCTGGTGGCTGGCAGGGCAGTGCTTCGCGCTGAGTTGGCGCCTGCTGCAGCCCTTGGCCACGCTGGAGGGTGCCGTGTGGTGGCTGCCTGAAGCGCCGCCCTGGGCGCTGCCATTGGCCCTGCTGGGGGTGTTCTGGGTGTTGCTGCCGCGCGGCAGCGGTGGCGGCTGGCCCGGGTTGCTGCTTTGCGCGCCGCTGCTTTGGCCAGACACCCAGCGGCCCGGCGAAGGTGAGGTGGAACTGCTGCTGATGGACGTCGGCCAAGGCACCGCCAGCGTGATTCGTACACGCAACCACAGCCTGCTCTATGACCTTGGCCCACCCGGGGCCGGGGGCAGCGATACCGGCGAGCGGGTGGTGGTGCCGGTGCTGCGGACCCTGGATGGCCGTGTGCCGGACCGGATCGTGCTCAGCCATGGCGACGCCGATCACGCCGGCGGCCTGCCCGGTGTGCGCAAGGCGTTCCCGCAGGTGCCGGTGGAGGCGCCGGCCGATGCCGGGATCACGGGTGCCAGCGTCTGCACGCGTGGGCAACGCTGGCAGTGGGACGGCGTGGCGTTCGAATACCTGTACCCGCCGCCTGCGCACCACCTGCGTGGCAACGAGGCCAGCTGCGTGTTGCGCATCCGTACCGCCGCCGGGGCGCTGCTGCTGGCCGGGGACATCGGCAAGCCCAGCGAAGCGTGGTTGCTGCAGGCCGATGCGCGGGCGTTGCGTGCCGATGCGGTGCTGGTGCCGCACCACGGCAGTGCCGGCTCGTCCACCGCTGCATGGGTGCGGGCGGTATCACCGCAGCTTGCGCTGGTATCGGCTGGCCACGGCAACCGCTTCGGTCATCCGCGTGCGGAAGTGGTGCACCGTTGGCAGCAACAGGGCGCCGAAGTGCTGGGCACGCCGGGCTCTGGCGCGCTGCGGGTATGGCTGGGGCGGCAGGGCCTGCAGGTGCGTGAACAGCGCCTGCATCGCCTTCGCTGGTGGGATGCGGCAGAGAGAGGGCGGGCGGCTGCTATTCTATCGGCGGACGAACAGGCGGCCGCCAGGCCAGAGGATTGAAACGTGTGGGAACTGGTTAAAGCCGGCGGTTGGCCGATGCTGCCGCTGCTGCTGCTCGGCGTGGTGGCGCTGGCCATCATCCTGGAGCGCTTCTGGTCCCTGCGCCGCAACGAAGTGCTGCCCCCGGGGCTGGGCCAGGAAGTCCGCAGCTGGGCAGCACGTGGCAAGCTGGATCCGGCCCACCTGCAGGCCCTGCGCGGCAACTCGCCGCTGGGTGCGCTGCTGGCCAGTGCGCTGGACGTGCGCGGGCGCCCGCGCGATGAAGTCCGCGAGCGCATCGAAGATACCGGCCGCCATCTGGTCCATCGGCTGGAACGCTTCCTCAATGCCTTGGGCACCATCGCCTCGGCGGGGCCCTTGCTGGGCCTGCTGGGCACGGTGATCGGCATGATCCAGATGTTCATGGGCATCCTCGACCACGGCGTGGGCGATGTGAACCAGTTGGCCGGTGGCATCGGCAAGGCCCTGGTCTGCACCGCCACCGGGATGGTGGTGGCGATCCCGGCACTGATCTTCCACCGCTACTTCAAGGGCCGCGTCAACGGCTACGTGGTGGCGATGGAGCAGGAAGCCACCGCACTGCTGGACGCCCTGCGCAGCCACGGTGGCAAGGCCGCCACCGAGCCCGTCAGCCCGCAGGTGGCCAACGCTGCCGCTGCGGCCAGGGGCTGACCGATGCGCATCGGCACTGCCCGCGCGGACGACGCGCCCGTCATCGACCTCGTGCCGTTGATCGACGTGATCCTGGTCCTGATCATCTTCTTCGTGGTCACCACCACCTTCGATGCCCGCTCCACGCTGCGGGTGGAATTGCCCAGGGCCAGCCAGCAGGCGGCGACCGAGCCTGCACACGGCCTGAGCATCCTGGTCAACGCCGAAGGGCGTTTCTTCGTCAATGACCAGGAAGTGCTGCG
The DNA here is from genome assembly GCA_032007425.1 of Stenotrophomonas sp. Taxonomy (GTDB): domain Bacteria; phylum Pseudomonadota; class Gammaproteobacteria; order Xanthomonadales; family Xanthomonadaceae; genus Stenotrophomonas. Next base: position 20,481 of record DALZLW010000032.1, on the reverse strand, counting down.
CACCGATGTGGAATCGGTGAAGCAGACCATCGCCGCCGTTGCTGGCGATGACCGCGCGCAGAGCGTGCTGCTGCGCGCCGATGCCCGTACCCCTTACCAGGCCGTGGTCACCGCGCAGGACGCGCTGGGCCAGCTCGGCTTCCGTCGTATCGCCATTGCTACCGCTCCCGAGGTGCGTCAATGAGTTCCAAACACGCCCCGGTGTGGCCCATCTACCAACGCCTGCTGGGCTACACCCGCACCTACTGGGTGTTCATGGTGGCCGGCATCATCGCCATGGGAGTGGAAGCCTTTGCCGGTTACCACTTCACCAAGCTGATGGAGCCGCTGATCAACCGCGGCTTCGTCAATCCCGAGCCGCGCATGGCGGTGATCCTGCCGCTGACCATCCTGGGCCTGTTCGTGCTGCGCAGCCTGGCGACCTTCGTCAGTGATTACACGCTGGCCCGGACCGGGCGCAGCGTGGTCCGCGACCTGCGTGAGCAGGTGCTGGAAAAATACCTGCACCTGCCCTCGTCGCACTTCGATACCGAAGCCACCCCGGTGATGGTCAGCCGCTTGAACTTCGATACCGAGCAGGTCACCCAGGCCAGCTCCGATGCGCTCAAGACCCTGGTTTCGGACACGCTGACCATCATCGCCATGCTGGTGGTGATGATGCAGATGAGCGTGAAGGTCACCTTGGCAATGCTGCTGGTCGTGCCGCTGATCGGCCTCATCGTCTCCTACGTGGGCAAGCGCTACCGGCGCATCAGCCGCGGCATCCAGGACGGCATGGGCAGCATGGCCGCCACGGCCGAGCAATCGCTGGCCGCGCAGCAGGAAGTCAAGGTGCACGGCACCCAGGCGCATGAAATCTCCCGCTATGCGCGCCTGGCCAACCGCATGCTGGGGCTGAACATGAAGGTGGAAACCACCCGGGCGGCAGCATCCAGCACGGTCCAGTTCCTGGCCGCGCTGGCGCTGGCGGTGATCGTGTGGGTGGCCACCCGCGAAGCGCTGGCCGGTCGCCTCAATGCCGGTCAGTTCATGGGCCTGATGGCCTCGATGATGGCGATCATTCCCTCGCTGCGACGCCTGACCAGCGTGCAGACCTCCATTTCCCGTGGCGTGGCGGCCGCCGAGCGGCTGTTCTCCATCCTCGACATGCCGATCGAACGTGACCAGGGCACCCAGCGCGTGCAGCGCGTGCGCGGTGAGCTGGCCTTCGACCACGTGATGCTGCGCTATCGCGAAGATGCCGGGGTGGCCCTGGAAGACATCAGCTTCGTGGCCAAGCCGGGCAGCGTGACCGCCATCGTCGGCCGTTCCGGCAGTGGCAAGACCAGCCTGATCCGCCTTGTGCCGCGCTTCTACGAGGCCAGCGCCGGCCGCATCACCCTTGATGGGGTACCGCTGGATGACTACCCGCTGGCCGACCTGCGCCGGCAGGTGGCGATGGTCGGGCAGAAGGTCATGCTGTTTGACGACACCATCGGCAACAACATCGCCTATGGCATGGACGCCAGCGAGGCGCAGATCCGCGCCGCGGCCGAAGCTGCCAACGCCTGGGAGTTCATCGAACGCCTGCCGCAGCAGCTGCAGACCCCGGTGGGCGAGAACGGTGCGCTGCTGTCTGGCGGCCAGCGCCAGCGGCTGGCCATCGCCCGCGCCATCCTGCGCGATGCACCGATCCTGATCCTGGACGAAGCCACTGCCGCGCTGGACAACGAGTCCGAACGGCTGGTGCAGGATGCCCTGCAGCGGCTGATGCCTGAACGCACCACGCTGGTGATCGCCCACCGCCTGTCCACGATCGAACATGCCGACCAGGTGCTGGTGATGGACCAGGGCCGCATCGTTGAACGGGGCACCCATGCCGAACTGCTGGCGATGGGCGGGCTGTACCAGCACCTGCATGGCATGCAGTTCCGCGAAAGGCAGGCGTGATGGCGGGCAAGGGCACACAGACCCCGGCGTACTGGTATGGCTCGGCGCCCGCGCCGCTGCTGATGCGTGCGCTCAGCCCGGTGTATGGGGCGTTGACCGGCCTGCGCCGTCGCCTCTACCGCCGTGGTTGGCTCAAGCAACATGCACTGCCGGTCCCGATCGTGGTGGTGGGCAACATCACCGCCGGCGGCACCGGCAAGACGCCGCTGACGATCGCGCTGGTGGAGCGCCTGCGCGCCGCCGGCTGGAAGCCGGGCGTGGCCAGCCGTGGCTATGGCCGCGAACAGGCCGATACACCGCGTTGGGTGCAGGGCGATACGCCCACTGCGCTCGGCGGCGACGAACCGGTGCTGATCGCGTGGAAAACCGGCGTGCCGGTGCGGGTGGATCGCGACCGCGTGGCGGCGTGCCGGGCGCTGGTGGACGAAGGCTGTGATGTCATTGTCTGCGACGACGGCCTGCAGCATTACCGGCTCGCGCGTGACATCGAGATCGAGGTCGTGGACGCCCAGCGCCGCTACGGCAACCAGCGCCTGTTACCTGCCGGACCGCTGCGCGAGCCGCTGGCCCGTGCGGCCGAGTGCGATTTCCGCGTGCTCAACCTGGGCCAGTCCAACACCGCCGACGCGGCGACCGAATGTGGTTTCGGGCAGTGGGCGATGGCCCTGCAGATCGACAGTGCACGGCCGCTGGCCGGTGGCCGGCTGCAGCCACTGAGCGCCTTTGCAGGTCAGCGCGTGCATGCCGTGGCCGGTATCGCCCACCCGCCGCGGTTCTTCGAAATGCTGCGCCTGCGCGGCATCGGCGTGGTGCCGCACGCGTTCGCCGATCATCACGCTTATGCGCCCGAGGACCTGCGCTTCGGCAGCCAGTTGCCGGTGCTGATGACCGAAAAAGACGCGGTGAAGTGCCGTGCCTTTGCCACCGATTGGCACTACGCGGTGCCGCTGCAGGCAGAGCTGCCGGCGGCATTCTGGGTGGCCTTGACCGACCGCTTGGACAAACTGCGCGCGCGCTGAGCGGGCGGCTCTCTTTCCTTTTTTGCCGAGGTGCTGCATGACCGGATTCGTCGTCGCCATTCCTGCCCGTTACGCGGCATCGCGCCTGCCCGGCAAGCCGCTGCGCCTGCTCGGTGGTGAGCCGCTGGTGCTGCACGTGGCCCGGCGCGCGCTGCTGGCCGGTGCCGACGAGGTCTGGGTGGCCACCGACGATGAGCGCATCGCCAGCGTGCTCGACGGCCTGGCCGAGGTGAAGGTGGCGATGACCGCCAGTGCGCATGCTTCGGGCACCGACCGGCTGGCCGAATGTACGCGGATCGCCGGCTGGAGCGATGAGACCGTGGTGGTGAACCTGCAGGGCGATGAGCCGTTCGCACCGGCCTCGGGCATCCGTGCGGTCGCCCAGGCCTTGGCCAGCGGCGAGGCACCGATGTCCACCCTGGCCACCGTGGTGGAGGATGCGGCCAGCCTGTTCGACCCCAACGTGGTCAAGCTGGTGTGCAACGTGCGCAACGAGGCGATGTACTTCAGCCGCGCGCCGATTGCCTGGCACCGCGATGCCTTCGCGCGCGACCGTTCGCAGTTGCCGGCCGGCATGCCGTGGCTGCGCCATATCGGCATCTACGGTTATCGCGCCGGCTTCCTGCAGCAGTTCGCGGCGATGCCGCCGGGGGCGCTGGAGCAGGTGGAGGCGCTGGAACAGCTGCGCGTGCTGGAAGCGGGCTTCCCGATCAGCGTGGCCCTGGCTCCGGAACCGTTCCCGCCGGGCATTGATACCCCCGAAGACCTGGCCCGCGCCGAGCAGGTGCTGCTGGCCCGCCGCTGAAGCCGGGCGTGGCGCGGTCACGGTGTCGATTGGCCGGGTCCGGCATAATCGGCCCATGAATCTGCACAGCGCAACGCAACTGCCGGATCACTCCCCTTGGCTGGACACGGTGCCTGCCGCCCTGGCGGACCTGCGTGGACGGCCGGTGGTGCTCGCCTTCGTCAATGCGGCTTCGGCCTGGTGCGCGCAACGCCTGGCCGAACTGGCGCACTGGCAGCGCCGGCACCCGGGGCGGGCGCAGGTGCTGGTGGTGCAGGTGCCACGCTTCGATTTCGAGCGAGGCCCGGCGGCCGCTTTGAAACTGCTGCGACGCCAGGGCGTGTCCGCGCCGATGCTGCTGGACGCCGATTGGAGCGCCTGGCGACGCTTTGGCGTGCGGGCCTGGCCCACGGTGGTGTTGCTCGATGCGCGCGGGATCGAACAGGCGCGGGTGGCGGGCCTGGACCCGCCAGGACGGCTGGAGCGGGCGCTGGGCGATCTGATCGCCGATGCCGGCTATCCGCCCCAGGGCGAGGCCAGCGGCGAACTGCACCCCGAGCCAGGCCTGGCGCTGCGCTTTCCGACCGGGTTGGCGGTCAGCGAAGAGCGGCTGTACATCGCCGACAGCGGCCACCATCGCATTCTGGAATGCACGCATGGCGGGCGCATCGTGCGCCAGTTCGGCCACGGCCGGGCGGACCTGCTGGATGGGCCGGCCAGCGAGGCGGCGTTCCAGCGGCCGCAGGGCCTGGCGCTGGATCGCCACAGCCTGTATGTGGCCGACACCGGCAATCATGCCCTGCGGCGCATCAACCTGCTGACCGGGCAGGTCGACAGCCTGTGCGGCAACGGCCGTCCCGGCGTGCTGCAGGCAGGTCCGGTGGAACAGCCGCGGCTGGCGCCGTTGGATCATCCGATCGGCCTTGCCTTGGCGCAGAACCAGCTCCATATCAGCATGGCCGGTGACAACCGGCTCTGGCGGTACGACCTGGGCGAGCGCAGCCTGCGCTGGGTGGCTGGCAGCGGCGCGTTGGCCCAGGCCGATGGCCCGGTGGACCAGGCCGCGTTCGCCCAACCCACGGCGGTGGCGGCGGCTGGCCATGTGCTGTACGTGCTCGACGCACTGGGCTCATCCCTGCGCAGCGTGCACCTGCACGGTGGCATGGTGCAGACGGTGATCGGACAGGGGCCGTGGGCGATGGGGGAGGGTGGCCTGCAGTTCCCGCAGGCGCTGGCCCTGGATCCGGCCACTTCGACCCTGTGGATCGCCGATGCCGGCAATGGGGTGTTGCGCAGCACCCGCATCGGCAGCGGTGAGTTGCAGGCGCACGCGCTGCCACGACGGTTGTGCGGCGCAGCCGGTGTAGCCGCAGGGGCCGGGGCGGTGTGGGTGGCCGACACCGATGCCCACGCGGTGCTGCGGCTGGATGCAGACAGTGGTGTTCTGAGCGAGATTCCGATCTACGAATGAAGGGTTACAGCGAATTTGATGGCAAGGGCTTCGCCGCCCGGCTGAGTACCGCCCCCGGCGTGTACCGCATGTACGCGGCCGATGACACGTTGTTGTACGTGGGCAAGGCGCGCGCGCTGCGCAACCGCGTCGGCAGCTATTTCAACGGCAGCCCGAAGAACGCGCGCATCACCTCGATGCTGTCCCAGGTCGCGCGCATGGACGTGACCGTGACCCGGTCCGAAGCCGAGGCGCTGCTGCTGGAAAACCAGCTGATCAAATCCCTGTCGCCGCGCTACAACGTGTCGCTGCGCGATGACAAGACCTACCCGCACGTGCTGCTGACCCGCGAGGACTGGCCACGGATCAGCCTGCACCGTGGGCCGCGCGCGGTGCCGGGGCGTTACTTCGGTCCCTACCCGGGAGTGACCGCGGTGCGCGAGACACTGAACCTGATGCACAAGCTGTTCAAGCTGCGCAGTTGCGAGGACAGCGTGTTCCGCAACCGGTCGCGGCCCTGCTTGCAATATCAGATCGGCCGCTGCAGCGCGCCCTGTGTTGAGCTGGTGGCGCCGGCCGACTACGCCGAATCGGTGCGCCGGGCGTCGCTGTTCCTTGAAGGCAAGAGCGATGAGCTGACCCGAGAACTGGGCGACCAGATGCAGCAGGCCAGCGAGGCGCTGGAGTTCGAGCAGGCCGCGCGCCTGCGTGACCTGGTGGCCTCGTTGCGCAGCATGCAAGTGCGGCAATTCGTCGATGGCCGCGCCGCCGACCTGGACGTGTTGGCCTGTGCCACCCAGGGCAGCCAGGCCTGCGTGCTCTTGCTGGCCTTCCGTGACGGCCGCAATCTCGGCACGCGCCCGTTCTTCCCGCGCACCAACGGCGAGGAAAGCGCGGACGAAGTGCTGGCCGCGTTCGTTTCGCAGTACTACGTGGAGTTCGAGCCGCCGCGCGAAATCCTGCTCGACCGGGAGATCCCCGATGCCGCTCTGCTGGAAACTGCGCTTTCCGAGTCGGCGGGGCGCAAGGTGCAACTGCGCTGGAACGTGCGTGGCGAGCGCGCCGGTTACCTGGAATTGGCCAGCCGCAATGCCCAGCTGACGTTGGCCAGCGAGATCAACAGCCGCGATTCCCAGCATGCGCGCAGCGAAGCACTGCGGGTGATGCTCGGCCTGGCTGAACCGGTGAAACGGGTGGAGTGTTTCGATATCAGCCATACGATGGGTGAGGCCACGGTGGCCTCGTGTGTGGTGTTCGATGCCGCCGGTCCGGTACGCGCACAGTACCGGCGCTACAACATCAGTGGCATCGAACCAGGCGATGACTATGCGGCCATGCACCAGGCCATCGACCGGCGCTTCCGCCGGGCGGTGGAAGAGCAGGGGGTGCTGCCGGACGTGCTGCTGATCGATGGTGGTGCCGGCCAGTTGGCGCAGGCACAGGCGGTGCTGGCCGATCTGGGCGTGGAAGGGGTGATGCTGGTCGGCGTGGCCAAGGGCGTGGAGCGCCGGGCGGGGCATGAGGCCCTGGTGATGCCCGATGGTCGCGAACTGCGCCCGGGTGCGGCGTCGCCAGCATTGCAGTTCATCCAGCAGGTGCGCGACGAGGCCCATCGGTTCGCCATCACCGGCCACCGCGGGCGCCGGCAGAAGGCGCGCATGACCAGCAAGCTGGAAGATATCGCCGGCATCGGGCCGCGGCGGCGGGCCAGCCTGCTCAAGCATTTCGGCGGCCTTGGCGGGCTGCGTGCGGCCGGTGAAAGTGAAATCGCCCAAGTAGAGGGCATCAATGCTGCCCTTGCAGCACGCATCTACGCTAACCTTCATGGACTGCCCGAGCCGACTGGCAACGGCGCATAGAGAATCCGAATGACGTTGACCGTTCCAACCTGGCTGACCCTGCTGCGGATCGTGATGATCCCGGTGCTGGTGCTGGTGTTCTATCTCCCCTACACGTGGACCAATTTCGCCTCGGCGGCGATCTTTGGCCTGGCCGCCATCACCGACTGGCTGGACGGCTGGATCGCCCGCCGCTACGGCCTGGAGTCGGCATTCGGTGCCTTCCTCGACCCGGTGGCCGACAAGCTGATGGTGGCCGTGGCCCTGTTCCTGATCGTGCAGGGGCACCCGACGCCGTGGATGGCGTTCTGGGCCGCGGTGATCGTCGGCCGTGAGATCGCGGTTTCGGCGTTGCGCGAATGGATGGCCGAACTGGGCCAACGGGCCAAGGTGCGGGTGGCGATGATCGGCAAGGTCAAGACCACCGCACAGATGGTGGCGTTGCTGTGCCTGCTGTATTCGGTGGCGCCGCATGTACCGGTCGGTGACATCTGGATGGGCCCGCCGGTGTTCCATATCGGTGACTGGACGCTGGCCATCGCGGCATTGCTGACGCTGTGGTCGGGCCTGCAGTACCTGCATGCGGCCTGGCCGAGCCTGCGTGCCGACGAGCGTGCCGCGCGTGAGCGCTCGCGCCTGAAGAAGGCCGCCGGCAAGGCCGATCTCAATAACGGTTGACATGGTGCGCATTCCCGGTAGAATGCGCACTCCCAAGCGGGAATAGCTCAGTTGGTAGAGCGCAACCTTGCCAAGGTTGAGGTCGCGAGTTCGAGTCTCGTTTCCCGCTCCAGATGCCGATCTCCAGAGTGTTGTTGAAATCTGTGGATCCCGGAAAAAGACGCTTCGGCGTCTTTTTTTGTGCCTGCGCCAGACGTGTTGCAGGGCACGCACGGGTGGCCTGGACCAAATCTGCAAGCGTGGAAACGGGAATGCGCTGATAGTTGCCGTCAGACTCCCTTCCAGTGGTCGTTGGCCATGCCCTACATTGATGTTGCGACGACGCAGTCGATCGTCGACGCGGTAATCCTCAAGCTGGGCAACGCCAGCATCTCGTCAAGAACCTTGGAAAAGCTGGAGCGATGCGCTGCCCGGCTGTATGGCATTGGCAACTGCGATATTAATGATCCCGGTTTCAAAGGGCTGCGTGCGGGTCGGCGCGAGGTTGAGCAGGCGCAGCAGCAGGTCGCGGGAATGGCTGATGGCAAGGCGAAGGCCGATCTGGCGGTCGCCTTGCGAGCCATTTCAACGATGATCCGCGGCGAGATAGGCCGACAGGAGGCCTACTTCGGTCCGCAGGAGCTCCCGTTGCTGCGGGATACGCTGCCGCTGGCGGTGAGGCTGCTTGATGGGAATCCGCGCTCCCATTGCCCTCCCGCCTATGTGCCACCACCCAGCTATGCACAGGCTGACACGCGCGGCATTGAGAATACGCGTCTGTGATGTGCTGGCGGGCGTGCTGATCGCGTTAAAAACAACGCCGTTTACACGTACCAACGGGGCAAGCGTTGACATGTGCCGCCACACCGGTAGAATGCCGCCTCCCAAGCGGGAATAGCTCAGTTGGTAGAGCGCAACCTTGCCAAGGTTGAGGTCGCGAGTTCGAGTCTCGTTTCCCGCTCCAGAATCGCTTTGCTCACCTGTGTGACCATCGATTCGCCGGGGATTTCCGTTGCAGTGAAGTCGTTCAAAATCACCTGAACAGGCTTGACGATGTGAAGGAAATCAGCAACAATGTGCGTCTTCGGGAGCCACTGGCTCTGCCCCCTCAAAGGGCTAACGAATTGCGGGAATAGCTCAGTTGGTAGAGCGCAACCTTGCCAAGGTTGAGGTCGCGAGTTCGAGTCTCGTTTCCCGCTCCAGATTCTACAGGCCCCTGATCAGGGGTTTGTTTTTCTCCCACTCTGGCAGAGTGGGGCACCCCGGCCAAGCAGGCCTGGGTTGCAGCAGATACGCAGTAAATCGCTGGTGTGTGGGCCGGGCTTCCGGTACCATGATCGGCCGATGCGGGAATAGCTCAGTTGGTAGAGCGCAACCTTGCCAAGGTTGAGGTCGCGAGTTCGAGTCTCGTTTCCCGCTCCAATTTAAGGCCTGGTAGCAGAGTGGTTATGCAGCGGATTGCAAATCCGCGTACGCCGGTTCGATTCCGACCCAGGCCTCCATTTAAAGCCCTGATTATTCAGGGCTTTTTTTGGTTTTGGGGTTTGGCGGCGAGGTCAAGGTCGCCCGCCAGGCAGAAGCTAGATCCCGCCCAGCCGCCACGCCCCCAACAGCAGCAAGGCCAGCAGCAGCCCCGCCAGTCCCAGCGTGCGCGGGCGCAGCCAACGCCGTGGATGCCCGGCCAACGTCTCTGGTGCCGTGTAGCAGAGCAGGGAGGTACCAAATCCCGCCTGCTTCTGTGACTGCGCACAGGCCACCAGGCATGCATTGCACGACAGGCAGTCGGCCTGCGGCCCATCACGCACGTCCAGTGCGACCGGACAGGCGCGGACGCACAGACCGCAGTCGGTGCAATCACCCAGTCGATCTGCGGCAAACCGCGGCATCGGCCCTGCCAGCAACGGATGCGCGGCGCGGAACACGTAGTCCTGCGCGGTGGTGGGATCCAGTTCACCGCGTCCGCGTGCCGCGACACCGCCCAGCCCGTATGGGCGTGGACCGCGAGGCTCGCCGCGCGGCGCCAGATACAACATGCGCGGGGTGTGCCCATCCACCAGCAACGGCTGCAGGCGGGCGAAGGGGCACAGCAGCTGGCAGACCTGGCGGCGCAGGAAACCGGCATTGCCCCAGGTCGCGGCGGCATAGAACAGCACCCAGAACAGCTCCCATCCACTCCACTGCAGGATCAGCCCGCGCGCCACCAGGTCACGGATGGGAATGAACAGCCCAACGAAGGTCACCCCGGTCCACGCAGCCACGCCTACCCATAGCCCATGACGCACCACCGGAGCCACCATCCGTGGCAGCCAGCGCCGTGTTCCGGCCTCGATCCAGGAAAACAACGTGCTCCACAGTGTCTGCGGGCAGGCATGGCCGCACCACAAGCGGCCGAACAGGTGGGTGAACAGCGCCAAAGCCACCGCCAGCACGGCCATCAGGCCCAGCAACACGCCCACATCGTCGGGCCACAAGGTCAGCCAGAACAGGTCGAACCGGCGGGCGGCCAGGTCCAGCAGCAAGGCCTGGCGACCGTGCCATTGCAGCCAGGGCAGGACGTGGAAACCCAGCAACAGCGTGGCGATCAGGCTCGGCCGCAGGGCCGGGTGGGTCAGCATCGGCTTCACCCCAGCGGCACCTCATCATCGTCCGCGCCGGGTGTTGGCCGCAGCAGGAACCAGGTCATCGCGCTGGCCATGGCGGTGACCAACCAGAACATGAAGAAGCCCAGCGTATAGCCCAATTCGCGGCTGGGCGCGCTGCCGGGGAAGCTGATTTCGGCCAGCAGCAGGGGATCGACGAATGCGAAAAAAACTACACTCGCCAGGCCAGCGGCGACAAAGCTGGGCCACAGTATCACGCCCCACTGCTGCAGGCGGCGCCAGCGGCGTCCGGGTGCGGGTGAAGGTGCAATGGGCATGGCGGGACTCGTAGTGAGGGCAATCCCACTGTAGGTGCCGGTGCGCGACGGGGCATTGATCCTGATCAAGCGCCGGTTTGGCCATGCAATGCCATACTGCCGCCCTGATTCACGGGTCTTGCCGATGACAACTGACGTTTCCAACCCATTGCCACAGGCCTCGCCGGAGCTCTGCAGCGAGGCCGAAGTGACCCGGCTGGTCCACGACTTCTACGCACGGGTGCGCGAAGAGCCGCGGCTGGGGCCGGTGTTTGGCGGCCATGTGCATGACTGGCCGGCACACCTGGCCCAGTTGGTGGACTTCTGGTCGGCCCTGCTGCGCGGCACCCGTCGTTTCCAGGGGTCGCCGATGTCCAAGCACATGGCCATCGAACTGGACCGTGACCTGTTCGACCGCTGGCTGGCCTTGTTCCGGCTCACCAGCGCCGAGTGCGGTAATCCGGAGATGCAGCGGCTGGCCGATGACATCGCCCAGCGCATCGCCGATACCTTCTGGAAGCGCTACCAGATGATGCACTGGCCCCAGGTCAGCCTGCCGGTGCTGGGCACCGTGGGCTGAATTGATCTGGGTCAAGGCGCGCATCGTGACAGGTGCGCATCCTGTGGCCATGGACACTTTCTCTCCCGTCGCCGGCGGTCTGGCCTGGCAGTTTGATCCGCAGATCCTGCGTCGGCACGACCGTCCGGGCCCGCGTTATACCTCCTACCCGACCGCCCCGCATTTCCACTCCGGTTTCGGTGGCCATGAACTGGCGCAGGCGTTGGCGCTGAGCAATCAGCAGGACCGGCCGCTGTCGTTGTATGTCCATGTGCCGTTCTGCAGCAGCCCGTGTTTCTATTGCGGCTGCAACCGGGTGATTACCCGTGACCGCAGCCGTGGGCAAAGCTATGTGGCGCGGGTGCTGGCGGAAGCCGATCTGCTGGCTTCGCATGTGGCACCCGGGCGTGAGGTGATTCAGTTGCATCTGGGCGGCGGCACGCCGAACTTCCTGTCGCGCGACACTCTGCGCGAACTGGTCGACGGTCTTCGCCAGCGCTTCACGTTCAGTGAGGCCGCGTCGCGTGATTTCTCGATCGAACTGGACCCGCGTTTCATCGATGCCGAAGGCGTCGCGGCCCTGGCCGCCATGGGCTTCAACCGCGCCAGCCTGGGGGTGCAGGACTTCGACCCGGCGGTGCAGGCGTCGATCAACCGCATCCAGGGCGTGGAGCAGACGCTGGGCATCCTGCGTGCCTGCCGTGATGCGGGCATGCGGTCGGTCAACGTGGACCTGATTTACGGCCTGCCGGGCCAGAGCATCGAAGGATTTGGCCGTACCTTGGAGCAGGTGTTGCAACTGCGCCCGGATCGCCTGGCGGTGTATGCGTATGCCCACCTGCCGAACCTGTTCCGCGCACAGCGCCAGATCGACGAGGCCCGCATTCCTGGGCCAGAGCACAAGCTGGCCTTGCTGGGCCTGGCGGTGCAGGCACTGTCGGCGGCCGGTTACCAATATGTGGGCATGGACCATTTCGCCTTGCCGGAAGAGGATCTATCGCGCGCGCAGCGTGCCGGCCAGCTTCACCGTAATTTCATGGGCTATACAACGCACGCTGACACCGATCTGATCGGCTTGGGGGTGAGTGCGATCAGCCACGTGGGGCGTAGCTACAGCCAGAACCCGCGTGAGTTGCCACAGTGGGAAGAAGCCGTGGACAGTGGCTATCTGCCGGTCTGGCGCGGTGCGGCGCTGGACGACGACGATGTGTTGCGGGCCGAGGTGATCCAGCAACTCATGTGCCACGGCGAGGTGGATCTGCAGGCGCTATGCGCGGCGCATGGGGTGCAGCCGGAAGCCTACTTCGCGGACGCGCTGGCGGCGCTGGCGCCGCTGCAGGCCGATGGCCTGGCCGAAGTGGCGCAGGGCAGGGTGCGTGCTACGGTGCAGGGGCGGCCGCTGTTGCGTCTGCTGGCGATGTGTTTCGATCGCTACCTGGCGCAGCCGGATCCGGTGGTTCGGTATTCGCGGGCGATTTGATGGGGGTGAGGCATGCTTTCACGGTGGAAGGCATGCCGCCTCTCCTCGAACGGCTGCGCATGGCGGTCTTTGTACCCCTGCACGATGTCAGGAGCCGGACGCACTCCAGACTTCTGTGGTCAGATACCCGTAGTCACTCCGATTGCAGACCTCAATCTTACCGCTACCTTGATGCATCCCTACCGGTACTGATTGCGTTCCGCAGATGATCGAGCGGGAGGCATATGCCCAACGTGAGTGCATGCTTGACTCCCCTAAACGGCATCCTGGCAAAAATGACGCATTCCAAGTCACCAATTGAGAGGAGGTGGCTTCCCATTCTGCATCTATATGAGCAGCAAACCCGGCGGGGTCGCCCCGGTACACGGAGCCGTTTCCATCCAATGTGATGCTCATCGTAGGGTCACAGTTACTTTGGATGGCGGCTGAGCGCTTTGCGTTGGTAGATGAGGCTCGGCGCATGTCCTCTTTGCCGCTGCTCCTGCCACATGAAAGCAGCGTCTGCGTTTGCCTTGTCAGCGTCGTAATGCCTGTTCGGATTACCTCCGCGTCAATCTTCGCGCAGTACTGGTCGAGCGTGCTCAATGCGGCTTCAGATTGCTTTGCGGCCTCAAGCTCGAGCATCCCATCGGGCATGATGGTGTGCACAAGCGCCACGCGCGCGCCATCTTCAAGCTCATAGGTGCGGGTGAGTGAATCAGGCAGGCCATCAGATTGGCGTTCTACGTCGATTGACTCTGACACCAACGTGAACTTCCCGGGTGCCTGCATCGTGCGCTCGGAGGCATTGGCGGTGTGAAAAATCGCCGTGGATAAGCCGATAAGGTGGCAGACGATTGATTTTCGCATTGTTAATATCCGCAAGATCAAAGAGGCACAGGAGTGTGCTATCTGAGTTTCGAGGCGAAATGGCGAGCTTTCAAACGCAAGTTTTGAATGGAACCAGACGATTTCAAGAGACTGGGTCAACAGTGTCGTTTTCGGTCAGTACGCGTGCTTTGACTTGGCGCTGCCCGGGGGTGATCAGCGCCGTTCCATTGCGGCGATCCGTTCACGCAGGAGACTCGATGTTGGACATGCAGCCATGCTGGGAAATCCACCGCTGCACAACGATTGAATGGGTGGCCCGTACGCCCATTGCGGAGCGGCCCCAGAAATTGCGGAGCGGAAACGGCCTGTGTATATGTACCTGCAAGCCTTGGTGCCCGGAGCCGGAATCGAACCGGCATGGAGTTGCCCCCGGCGGATTTTAAGTCCGATGCGTCTACCAGTTTCGCCATCCGGGCCTGCGCGCATAGGGTGCCCGAGTACGCCGCGTTTGCAAAGCAAAATATGGGTTTCGTGATGGCCAGCACGTACGCGCGCTTGCCCGCTCAAGCAGCCATGGCATAGTGAGGATCAACCGGGAGGGGAGCCCAGTCATGCCGCTACATGCAGTGGCCTACAGCAGTGTCGCGCGGCCAGGTCTGGTCGACGCCGCGCTGGATCGCATCGTCGCCGATGCCACCGCGTTCAATCGTGTCGCCGGCGTCAGTGGTGCACTGATGTTCGACGGGACACGCTTCGTGCAATACATCGAAGGCCCACGCGATGGGCTGGACTCGGTGTTCCAGCGCATCGTCAACGCCCGTGCGCATACGAACCTGCACGTCCTTGCGCGGATGCCGCTGAAGGCACGGTGGTTCCCGCGCTGGTCGATGACCTCACGACTCAGCGAACCGGAGGTCCTGGACGGTATCCTCCTGGCGCGTTGGTCCGGCTTTGACCCGCTGCACAGCGAAGGCTTCGGCATGCTGCTGCAGGCCTGGACCGGCATGCAGGGCGAGATCGAGCCGGCCGCCGTGATGCTCGGTTCCTGACAGGGCCATGGCGGCCCCGGGCCTTGCCCGCTACCCTTGTCGTCCACCTCCGACGTATCACGGCTCAGGCATGCACACTCCGACCCAGCTTTTCCTTCGCCGGGGCCGCGCATGAGCGCGCCGATCTCAGCCGAGCAAGGGCCGCGCCCGGCCATCATCGGGCTGGGCTACGTGGGCCTGCCGCTGGCCGCTGCCTTTGGCCGCGAACTGCCCACCGTTGGTTTCGACATCGATGCCACGCGCGTGGCGGCGCTTGAGCGCCACCAGGACGCGACGCTGGAGATGGAGCCGGCCGAACTGGCCGAAGCGCGTCACCTGCGCTACACCGCCGATGCCGCGCTGTTGGCGGGGTGCAATGTGTACATCATCACCGTGCCCACGCCTATCGACGCCTACGAGCAGCCCGACCTGGGGCCGTTGCGCGCCGCTACGGCGCAGGTGGCGGCGGTGCTCACCCCGGGCGATCTGGTGATCTACGAATCCACGGTCTACCCGGGCACCACCGAAGAGGTCTGCGTGCCGCTGCTGGAGCAGGGCTCGGGACTGCGCTTCAACGAGGATTTCTACTGCGGTTACAGCCCGGAACGGGTCAGTCCGGGAGACCGCGCCCGACGTCTGGCCGACATCCGCAAGATCACCTCAGGTTCGACCGAGGCAGTGGCCACGTTCGTTGACGGCCTGTATCGGCGCATCATCACGGCCGGCACGTTCCCTGCGCCGTCGATCCGCGTGGCCGAGGCGGCCAAAGTGGTGGAAAACATCCAGCGCGACGTCAACATCGCGCTGGTCAACGAACTGGCCCTCATCTTCGACAAGCTGGGCATCGATACCCAGGACGTACTGGAGGCGGCAGGCAGCAAGTGGAACTTCCTCCCGTTCCGGCCCGGACTGGTAGGCGGGCACTGCATCGGCGTCGATCCGTACTACCTGCTGCACAAGTCCGAAAGCGTCGGCTACCACCCCGATCTGATCCATACCGCCCGGCAGGTCAACAACCGGGTGGGCGTCCATGTCGCCGGGCGTGTGCTGGCGATGCTGGCCGAGCGTGGCCGTGCGGTGGCGCAATCGCGGGTGCTGGTGCTGGGGGTGACGTTCAAGGAAGACTGCCCGGACCTGCGCAACAGCCGCGCACTGGAACTGGCCCAGCAACTGCAGGCGGCCGGTGCGCAGGTGGAAGTGCATGATCCCTGGGTGGGACCGGCGGCTCTGGATGGAAGTGGCCTGCGATGGGTCGCCACGCCTGAACCGGGCGCTTATGACGCCGTGGTGTTGGCGGTGGCCCATGTGGCTTTCCGCGGCATGGACGAGTCCGATGTTCTGGCGTTGAAAGCGCCGCAAGGCGTGATCTACGACGTCAAGTCCGCCTGGCCGCGCGCCGTGGTCGACGATCGCCTGTAAGCACGTCCATGTCGATGTGGACGCGACGTAGAGTATCGTCGGGCTAGACTGAGCTTTGCTGCTGATCGAGGAAAGCCATGCATCGCTATCTGGTCTACGTGCTCGCCATCCTGCTGTTTCCGATCTGCCTGTGGTTGGCCACGATCTGGCCAGCCTGGTATTGGGGGGTCGGCTTGAGTGCAGCGCTGGCGATACTGGGCACCTGGGATCTGCTGCAGAAGCGCAGCACCCTGCGGCGCAACTACCCGGTGATGGCGCATTTCCGATATGGCCTTGAATCGATCGGCCCGGAGATCCGCCAGTATTTCGTGCAGAGCGATCTGGAGGACGTGCCGTTCTCTCGCCAGCAACGGGCGCTGATATACCAGCGCGCCAAGAACGAAATGGACACGGTGCCGTTCGGCACGCTGCGCAGCACCTATGCGGTGGATTACGAGTGGATCAATCATTCCTTGGCGCCGACGGTGCTGGACCACCATGATTTTCGCGTGCTGATCGGCCCCACCTGTGCCAAGCCGTATGCCGCCAGCGTGTTCAATATCTCGGCGATGAGCTTCGGTTCGTTGTCGGCCAATGCCATCCGCGCGCTCAATGAAGGTGCGCGTCGCGGCGGCTTCTACCACGACACCGGCGAAGGCTCGATCTCGCCGTATCATCGCGAGATGGGGGGTGATCTGGTCTGGGAGATCGGTTCGGGTTACTTCGGCTGCCGCGATGAGCACGGTGGTTTCAGTGAGGAGCGTTTCCTCGCCAATGCCACGCAGGATCAGGTCAAGATGATCGAGATCAAGCTCTCGCAAGGCGCGAAACCCGGCCACGGCGGCGTGCTGCCGGCACCCAAGGTCACCGAGGAAATCTCACAGACACGCGGGGTGGCGATGGGCGTGGATTGCGTGTCGCCCTCGCGCCATTCCGCGTTCAGCACGCCGGTGGAGCTGCTGCAGTTCGTCGCCCGGTTACGCGAGCTGTCCGGCGGCAAACCGGTGGGCTTCAAGTTGGCAATCGGCCACCCCTGGGAGTGGTTTGGTATTGCCAAGGCGATGCAGGAAACCGGATTGTTGCCGGACTTCATCGTGGTCGATGGTGCCGAAGGCGGAACCGGCGCGGCACCGGCCGAGTTTGTCGATCATGTCGGGGTGCCGATGCACGAAGCGTTGCTGTTGGTGCACAACACGCTGGTCGGGCTGGACCTGCGCGAGCGCATCCGCATCGGCGCGGCGGGCAAGGTCACCAGCGCCTTTGATATCGCCCGCACGATCGCGCTGGGTGCGGACTGGTGCAATGCCGGGCGTGGCTTCATGTTCGCCCTTGGCTGCATCCAGTCGCTCAGCTGCCACTCGGATAAATGCCCGACTGGCATCGCCACGCAGGACCCGGCACGCTGGCGCCAGCTTGATGCCGCCGACAAGGCCAGCCGCGTGCACAACTACCACGAGCACACCCTGCATGCCTTGAAGGAGCTGCTGTGCGCGGCCGGGCTCAACGACCCGGCCGAACTGGGGCCGGAACACATCCTTCGCCGGGTCTCGCCGGTGGAAATCCGCTCGCTGGCCTCGCTGTACCGCTATCTGGAGCCGGGCGAGCTGCTGCGCAAAGTGCCGGATCATGCGGTGTTCCATGATTTCTGGGCCGATGCGCGCAGTGATTCCTTCCAGCCCCCTGCGCGGATCCAGGCGCTGCGGGCCAGCAAATCACGCTGATCCGCAGATCCGTTGTTCGGCGCCGGCCCGGTCCAGCCCGGCCAGATCCGGCCGCTACGCCTGCGCCGCCCAGCCGGGCGGGCGGGCAGGGCGGCTCAGCGCTGCAGCCAGGCAATGACGCCGTCGGCGGCACGCAGGCCACTGGCGTAACAGGCGGTCAGCAGGTAGCCGCCGGTGGGGGCTTCCCAGTCCAGCATCTCGCCGGCACAGAACACACCAGGGCGCGCCTGCAGCATCAGGGCCTCGTCCATGGCGTCCAGGCGGACGCCGCCAGCGGTACTGATCACTTCCGCCATCGGCCGCGGGCGCAGCAGCCGCAGGGGCAGGCGTTTGAGGGTCTGCACCACGGCCGCCAGATCGTGGCCGGCGTCCTTGCCCAGCGTCTCGAACACCAGCGCGGTCTTGACCGCATCCAGCCCGGCCTGGCGACGCAGGTGCTCACCGAAGCTGCGGCCTTTGCGCGGGCGGGCAAGGTCGGCCAGCAGGCGGGCGTCATCGCGCCCGGGCACCAGATCGAGCGCCAACACGGCATGGCCATCGCGGTTGATGGTGTCGCGCAGATCGGCTGCCAGCGCATAGATCAGGCTGCCTTCGATGCCGTAGCTGCTGACCACGCATTCGCCCTGCAGCTGCTGCGCCTTGCCCTGCAGGTCAGTCCAGTACGCCACGACCGGTTTCAGCGGGCTGCCGGCATGGCGCTCGGCAAAGAACGCGGTCCAGTCCAGGTCAAAGCCGCAGTTGGCTGATTGCAGCGGGGCAATCGCCACGCCGGCCGCCTGCAGCGGCGCGACCCACTGGCCGTCCGAGCCGAGCTGGGGCCAGCTGCCGCCGCCGAGCGCCAACACGGTGGCATCGGCCTGCACGGCAATTTCGCCGTCCACGGTGCCCAGACGCAGCGCGCCGTCGTCGGCCCAGCCCAGCCAGCGGTGATTGACGTGCAGGCGCACGCCCTGGTCTTTCAGCCGGCGCACCCAACCGCGCAGCAGCGGTGCCGCCTTGCGGTCCACGGGGAACACGCGACCGGAACTGCCTACATAGGTGTCCACGCCCAGCCCGCGGGCCCAGTCGCGCAGCGCCTCGGCATCGAAACCGTCCAGCCATTGGCCGACGGTGGTGGCCTGCTCGCGGTAGCGGCTGTCGAACAAAGGCCGTGCGTCGGAGTGGGTCAGGTTCAGGCCGCCCTTGCCGGCGATCAGGAACTTGCGCCCGGGCGAGCCCTTGGCCTCATACAGGTCCACCTGCAGCCCGGCCGCGCACAGACGTTCGACGGCGAA
The DNA here is from genome assembly GCA_032007425.1 of Stenotrophomonas sp. GTDB lineage: Bacteria > Pseudomonadota > Gammaproteobacteria > Xanthomonadales > Xanthomonadaceae > Stenotrophomonas. The sequence goes on along the minus strand of DALZLW010000032.1, from coordinate 1,638 downwards.
CAGCCCGGCCGGGCCGCCGCCGATCACCGCCACCCTGGCCGTGGTGCGGGCCTCAGCGGGCTTGGACATCAAGCAGCTCAACGTCGAACACCAGTGACGAGCCGGCCGGAATCGGGCCGACCTTTCGGTCGCCGTAGCCCATTGCCGGCGGAATCATCAGGGTGCGCTTGCCGCCGACCTTCATGCCGGCCACGCCTTCGTCCCAGCCGCGGATGACCTGACCGCCACCCAGTTCAAAGCTGAACGGCTGGCCGCGGCCCACTGAGCTGTCGAAGGTCTTGCCGTGCTTGCTTTCGGTGCGCTCGTCGTAAATCCACCCGGTGTAATGCACCGAGACCTTGCTGCCCGCCACGGCTTCAGCGCCGCTGCCGACCTGGGTATCGATGGTTTCGAACTGCGCGATGGTTCCACCCGGCGGCGGGCCATCCGGTGTACAACCAGCGGCGGCAAGGGACAACAACAGGGGCAGCAGCAAACGGCGCATGGGCGGCACTCCATCAACGGGGCGCAAAGGGTAGCGCATCCGTGCACTGGGTTGCCGAGCGGCCGCTACAATGGGGGATGGCCAAACTCCTGCTCAACCTGCGCCACGTCGGCGATGATGAATACGCCGAGGTCTGCGCGCTGCTCGATCGGCATGCAATCGCCTGGTACCGCACCGAACCCAGCCCCTGGGGCATTTCCAATGGCGGGCTGTGGCTGCGCGAGGATGGCGACCAGCCGCGTGCCAAGGCATTGATGGCCGACTACCAGGCGGCGCGTGGCGTGCGCGTGCGCGCAGAGCGCGAGCAGGCGCTGCGCGATGGCACGGCCGAAACCTTCGGCTCGCTGCTGCGTCGACGGCCCGTATTCGTGGTGCTGGTCCTGTTGGGAATGGCCGTGGCGGCCGCCCTGGTCCTGCTGCCCTTCATGCTGCTGCGGGGCTGAACCGGGCGGGGCAGGTTAAAATGGGCCAATGATCGCCAACACCGCTGCCTACCATTTCGTGACCGTCGCCGACCCGCAGGGCCTGTGCGACCTGTTGCAGTCCCGTGCCGAGCAGGCCGACCTGCGTGGCACCGTGCTCGTGTCGCCGGAGGGCATCAACCTGTTCCTGGCGGGCACCGAGCCGGCCATTGCCGGGTTCTACGCCGCCCTGCACGCCGATTCCCGCTTTGCGTCGATGCGGGTCAAGACCAGCCTCAGCCAGCACCAGCCGTTCGCCCGGCTCAAGGCCAAGGTGAAGCCGGAAATCATCAGTTTCCGCCGCGACGACGGCCAGCCGCTGGACTACCCACGGGCGCCGGCGGTCGATCCGCAGACCGTGCAGCGCTGGCTGCGCCAAGGCCATGATGATGCAGGCAAGCCGGTGGTGATGCTCGACACCCGCAACGTGCAGGAGGTGGAGTTCGGTACGTTCCAGGACGCGCTGGTCCTGCCGATCAGCAAGTTCACCGATCTGCCCGCCGCACTGGCCCCGCACCGCGAGGCCCTCAAGGACGCCACCGTGGTCAGTTTCTGCACGGGTGGCATCCGCTGTGAGAAGGCCGCGCTGTGGATGCGCAACGACGGCATGGACAACGTGCTGCAGCTCGATGGCGGCATCCTGGGCTACTTCGAGGCCGTGGGCGGCGAAGGCTATGACGGCCGCTGCTTCGT
>DALZLW010000031.1:0-28285 GCA_032007425.1 Stenotrophomonas sp. | reverse complement strand
AGCGAAGAGGCCGCCGCGCCGGCCGCTGCTGCTGCCCCGGCCCCGGCCGCCAAGTCCGCCGCCGATGCCCTGCCCCCGGGCGCGCGTTTCAGCGCGATCACCGAAGGCGTGAATCCGGCTGACGTCGACGGCACCGGCCGTCGCGGCGCGGTGACCAAGGAAGACATCGTCAATTACGCCCGCAACGGTGGCGCCGGCAAGGCCGGTGGCGCACGTCCGGAAGAGCGCGTGCCGATGACCCGCATGCGCAAGCGCATCGCCGAGCGCCTGATGGAGTCCAAGAACTCCACCGCCATGCTGACCACGTTCAACGAAGTCGACCTGTCCAAGGTGTCGGCCGCGCGCAAGGAACTGCAGGACGAGTTCGTCAAGGCCCACGGCATCAAGCTCGGCTTCATGAGCTTCTTCGTCAAGGCAGCGGCCAATGCACTGCAGCGCTTCCCGCTGGTCAATGCATCGATCGACGGCGACGACGTGATCTACCACGGCTACTCGGACATCTCCATCGCCGTGTCCACCGACAAGGGCCTGGTAACCCCGGTGCTGCGCAACGTCGAGCGCATGTCCTTCGCCGACATCGAAAAGACCATTGCCGAATACGCCAAGAAGGCACGTGACGGCAAGCTGGGTCTGGAAGAGCTGCAGGGCGGCACCTTCACCGTGACCAACGGCGGCACCTTCGGCTCGCTGCTGTCCACCCCGATCATCAACCCGCCGCAGAGCGCCATCCTGGGCATGCATGCCATCAAGGAGCGCCCGATCGCCCAGAACGGCCAAGTCGTGATCGCCCCGATGATGTACCTGGCCCTGTCCTACGACCATCGCATCATCGATGGCAAGGACTCGGTGCAGTTCCTGGTGGACATCAAGAACCAGCTGGAAAACCCGGGCCGCATGCTGTTCGGCCTGTAAGACCCCGCCGACCCCTCCCACCCGGGAGGGGTTCGTCGATCCGGGGCCGGCCTCCGCCAGCCCCTTCCCCGGCGCCTCGCGCCACCGGCTTCGCACTGAAGCCGACGGAAAGCATCAAGGAACTCTAATGGCTGAACAATTCGACGTCGTCGTCATCGGTGCCGGCCCGGCCGGCTACCACGCCGCCATCCGTGCCGCCCAGCTGGGCCTGAAGACCGCCTGCATCGACGCAGCGCTGGGCAAGGATGGCAAGCCCGCCCTCGGCGGCACCTGCCTGCGCGTGGGCTGCATCCCGTCCAAGGCCCTGCTCGATTCCTCGCGCCAGTACTGGAACATGGGCCATATCTTTGGCGACCATGGCATCAGCTTCAAGGACGCCAAGATCGACGTCGAAGCGATGGTTGGCCGCAAGGACAAGATCGTCAAGCAGTTCACCGGCGGCATCGCCATGCTGTTCAAGGCCAACAAGGTCGCCGCCTACTACGGCTTCGGCGAACTGCAGCCGGGCAACGTGGTCAAGGTGAAGCAGCACGACGGCTCGGAAGTCGAGCTGAAGGGCACCAACGTCATCATCGCCGCCGGTTCGGACTCGATCGAACTGCCGTTTGCCAAGTTCGACGGTGAGACCATCGTCGACAACGTCGGCGGCCTGGACTTCACAGACGTGCCCAAGCGCCTGGCCGTGATCGGCGCCGGCGTGATCGGCCTGGAACTGGGCAGCGTGTGGAAGCGCCTGGGCGCTGAAGTCACCATCCTCGAAGCCATGCCGGACTTCCTCGCCGCCGCCGACGCCGAAGTGTCCAAGGTGGCACTGAAGGAGTTCAAGAAGCAGGGCCTGGACATCCAGCTCGGCGCCAAGGTTTCCAAGGCCGAAGTGACCGGTTCGGGCAAGAAGAAGCAAGTCGCCCTGACCTACACCGACAGCGAAGGCGAAAAGTCGCTGGTGGTGGACAAGCTGCTGGTGGCCGTGGGCCGTCGCGCGGCGACCAAGGGCCTGCTGGCCGAAGGCACCGGCGTCAAGATCAACGACCGTGGCCAGATCGAAGTGGACGCGCATTGCCACACCGGCGTCGATGGCGTGTGGGCGGTGGGTGACTGCGTGCGCGGCCCGATGCTGGCGCACAAGGGCTTTGAAGAAGGCATCGCGGTCGCTGAGCTGATTGCCGGCCTGCCGGGCCACGTCAACTTCGACACCATTCCGTGGGTCATCTACACCGAGCCGGAGCTGGCCTGGGTCGGCAAGACCGAAGCCCAGCTGAAGGCCGAAGGCATTCCGTACAAGGCCGGCAGCTTCCCGTTCGCCGCCAACGGCCGTGCCGTGGCGATGATCGAGCCGGCGGGCTTCGTCAAGGTGCTGGCACACGCTGAAACCGACCGCATCCTTGGCATGCATCTGGTGGGTGCGAATGTGTCCGAACTGGTGCACGAAGGCGTGCTGACCATGGAGTTCAGTGGCTCGGCCGACGACCTGGCGCGCATCTGCCATGCGCACCCGTCGCTGTCGGAAGTGATCCACGACGCCGCCATGGCGGTGAGCAAGCGCGCCATCCACAAGACCAACTGACGGGTCTTTTGAATGGTGACGAAAAACCCCGCTTCGGCGGGGTTTTTTGTTTACGTCGTTTTGAACCTTCCTCGCGATCGGCCGTATGGCCATTTGCAACTTTGCCAATAGCACCTCCTCGCTGCTCGCCGCACGCTACAACTGCTGGCGCAAAGAACGCCAGGACGGGATTGGAGTCCCGAAGCCAATAGTGACTTCTCTGTACTTGCCCATTCGGCGCGGCGGAGAATGCATCGCTACGCCTTGAACATGGCGGGCGATGTGAGGGGATCCCTGATCCGCCGGAATTTTCAGTATTGGACCGGTACTCCAACCCGCATCGCCCGCCGCCAAGCGCCTCGCGTGACGGTCATTCGACAGCGAGGTAGCCATGATCTCCAACCCTCATCGTCGATCCAGTCAACATGCCGGACCTCGCGACGTTCCGCTACCCTCGCCGCATGGAAACCAACGCTACCGCAGCTCGGCGCCTGCGCTACGCCCCCCAGCCGCCCAGCAGTCCCCACTGCCAGGCGTGCAGCAGCAGCAACGCGGCCACTGCCACGGCCAACCCCATGCGCACATGCGGCGAGCAGTCGGCCAGCATCCCCGAGCCGATGCGGCGCGGGCCACCGCCACGCGCCATGGGGATGTTCACGCCGCACCCTGGCGGCCACCGCCGAGTACGCGGGCCGGCAACATCAGCAATGCCGCCAGAAACGCGAACAATGCGGTAAATGTAATACCGATAAAACGGAACGGCAGGCTGATCAGCCAGACCAGCGGCCACGCGATCAGGGCGAGGATCGCCAACGGCCAACACAGTACGAACAGCAGGCACCACGCGCCCAGCGCTAGCAACGTCGTCATGATCGGGCCCTCCAAGGCCATCCGGCAGTGGGGCCAGAATGGTCAGCCAGGTGCAGGCCAGCAAGCAGCGCGCGATGAACCCCCATAAATGTCACCCGAATCCGCCTGTGAAGACGATAGACGGTCCAAATCGGTGACGGAATCGGCCCAACTGCGCATCTGCCTGGGGCCAAGGCATGCCTGCGATGCCCCGCCCACTATCAGTTTTCGCTCGTTTCCGGATCCGGCACAGCAAAGCGTGACGCTGGCCATGGCCAACGCCTATCGCGCCGCTAGTGTCTTCGGGTCGCTCGCGACATCACCTCTGCCAGCAGAACGAGACCCAGCCCGACATGCCCCGCCGTTTCCGCCGCCCCGCCCTTGCGTCCGTCCCGTGTCCGATGCGCTCCCTGCATCGCTTCTGCCTGTTGCTGTTCCTGCTGGGGCTGCTGCTCTCCCTGGCCTGGACCCCGGCGGCCGGCTGACGCGCCGGCCGCAGGCGTGGGCCCGCTTCAGTCCACCCGCACCGCCCCCGGGCGCCCGTGCTGCACCTGGAAGCGTGCCGCCGTCCGCACCGGTGCCTGCCGGCTCAATACACTGTCGGCAAAACGCAATTCAGCGTCGAATGTCTCCCGACCCAGCTGCATCCGCCACCAACCACGCCGATCACCGTCGAAATAGCGTATGTGCGGGTTCTGCGGGATGGACGGTCCGTAATACGGCCCGTAAGGCGTCTCATCGCCCCCACTGCTGATCGCTGGGGCAATGAACTCGGTGGCGATCACCGGCGCCGCCTTCGCGTCGAAATCCAGCTTCAGGTCGTTGACGAAACTGGAATGCCAGTCGCCACCCAGCACAATGGCATTGCCCTGCCCACCCGCCTGCAGCGCCTGCAACAAGCGCTGGCGGGCCAGCGGATAGCCATCCCAGGCATCGTTCCAATAGCGCTCACGCGGCGTGCCGGCGTCGAGCCGCAACTGCGCCATCAACAGCTGCTGCACCACCACGTTCCAGCGGGTCCCCGACGCAGCGGCCATCGACTGCGCGAACCAACTCTCCTGCCCAGCGCCCAGCATGCTGGCCCGCGGATCCAGCGCCGCCGAACAGCGCGCCGTCTCGCCTGCACCACACGGGTTGGCGGGACGGAACTGCCGGCAATCGAGCAGGGTGAGTTGAGCAAGGTCGCCATACCGAAGCTGCCGGTGGATGCGCAGTCCACCATTGCCGGTGGGCGCACGGCGCATCGGCAGGTGCTCGTAGAACGCCTGGTAGGCCGATGCACGGCGGACGATGAAGTCCTCGATCGATGCATCGGCCTTCTCCGGATGGATCCCGGAGTAATCGTTCTGCACCTCGTGGTCGTCCCAGATCACCGCGAAGGCGTGCGCGGCGTGCGCCGCCTGCAGGTCCGGGTCCAGCTTGTACAGGGCGTACTGGTCGCGGTAACGCGCCAGGCCCACCGTTTCACCGCTGAAGCGCTGCGCGTCCAGGGTGCTGCCGCGCGCATTCTGCAGCGGACTGTACTCGTACAGGTAATCGCCGGCATGCAGCACGAGGTCGACATCGCTGCGTGCAATGTCGGCCAGCACCGGGTAATAGCCACTGTTCCAGGCCTGGCAACTGCACAGCGCCAACCGCAACTGGGCCAGCGCGGCATCCAGCGGTGGCGCGGTACGGAAATGGCCGACCGGGCTTTCCTCGCCGCCATCGCAGGCAAAGCGGTAGTAGTAGTCACGGCCCGGCCGCAGGCCGTTCACTTCCACATGCACGGAATGCGCCAGCTCAGGTACCGCCGCGGCCACGCCACGCTGGACGAGGCGGCGCATCTGCGGGTCTTCGGCCACGAACCAGCGCACCGGCACGGCCCGTGCCGGCATGCCACCGCCGGTGAGCGGATCGGGGGCAAGGCGGGTCCACAGCACCGCCCCCTGCGGATCCGGGTCACCGGCCGCGATACCCAAGGTGAAGGGATCGCGGCCCAGCCGTGGACGTGGGCCGGCGGAAGCTGCCCCCGGCATTGCCGCCAGGGCAATCGCCGCGCGGCTTCCCTGCCAGGCGATGCGCAGCAGGCGCCGGCGGGTTGCCGCGTCGTCCAGGCGCTTCATCAGAAGCGCACGGTCGCAGTGGCCATCACCTGCCGCGGCGCACCGACCTGCATCGTCGCCAGGCTGCGGCCGGGGTCAGCGGCGTAGGTGCCGTTGGTGTTGATCGTGGCCAGGTACTGCTTGTCGGTCAGATTGGTCAGGTTGAGCGCCAGGGTCAGGTTCTGCGCCGGGCCCACCTTGCCCATGTCATAGGCCACCGCCGCATTGAGCAGCCAGTAGCTGGGCACGCTCAGGTCATTTGTATAGGTGACGTAGCGCTTGCCGACGTGGTTGGCCGACAGCCGCAGGTCCCACGGGCCCGGCGTCCACGCCAGGGTGGTGGCGAACATCCATTCCGGCGTGTCCACGGTCTTCTTGCCGCGCGTGGGCACCACTCGGTTATCCGTGTAATCGCTGTCGTACGTGCTGTCATTCCACGACAGCGAGTTGGACCAGCTCAGATCGGCCATCGGCTTCAACTGCAGGGTCGCTTCGGCACCACGGCTGCTCACCGAGCCGACGTTGGAATACAGCGCCGGGCAACCCAGGATGCCGACGCACTGGGCGATGGCCAGCAGGCGGTTGTCGAACTTCACGTCAAAGACCGCCAACGAGGCCTCGAAGCCCTGGCCGTATCCGCGCCAGCCCAGTTCGATGGTGCGCGACTGTTCCGGCTTCAGGCCCTGGGCACTGGCGTCGAACGCGGCCTGCGGCACGTTGAACGGACTGCCCACGCCCAGCGCATAGGCCGCGATGTTCTGCGCATAGGAGGCGAAGACTTCGTTGTTGGCGTTGACCTTGAAGTTGACACCGGCCTGCGGCAGGAACGACTTCTTCGCGGTCAGGCTGCTGTTGTTGGCATAGCTGCCCAGGGGCGTGGTGACGCGGGTGCGGGTGTGCGGCGACTTGGCACCGATATCCACGGTGAGCCGGTCATCGAGCAGGCGGAAGCGGTCCTGCACATAGAACTGGCGGGTGACCGTGGTGTAGCGCTGCAGCCACACGCGCTGGTCCGGATTGCGCAGGAAGTAATCGTCCTTGATCGGCCCGTCGATGTAATAGAAATTACGCTGCACGCTATGGCCGTTGTCTTCGTACCATAGGCCGGCTTCGAGCTGATGGCCGCCCACCTCCCAGGTAAAGGCCGACGTCACGCCAGTACGGTCGATCGCGTATTCGGTGGTGCGGATCGAGATCGGAATCTCGCGGTCGGTACCCGGATTGGACGGGTTGGACGGGCTGAACCAATGGCCCTGGCCACGGTTGGCATGGTGATACACGGTGGCCTTCAGGCGCATGCTGTCGTTGAGGCCGAAGTCACCGGCAAGGCTGGCAATGTCATCGTTGCGCACGCCGTGCCCGGAGTAGTACGCATCCCATGGGCTGTTGACGCCGCCGCTGTACTGGCCGTTGGCCGCGGCCAGCGCGCGCTCCCAGTCTGGCGCATAGTTGTCCCAGTTCCAGCCGAGGCGATCGATCATTTCCAGCGACAGGTCCTGGTAATCGGCTTCCACGCGACGGGAAGAATTGACCTGCGCGCTGATGCGGCTGTCCACGCCGAAGCTGTAGACCGCCTTGCCGTTGAACTGCTTGAGCTCATGGGCGCCCTGGCCCTTCCACTTGTCGCTTTCCGAATAGGCGCCGGACAGGTAGGCCGCAAAACCCTGGTGATCACCGGTATCAAGGCGGGCATACGTGCGGCGCGCGTTCTCGCTGCCAAAGCCCTGCGCCAGGGTGACGCCATACTCGGTGGACGGATCAATGGAATAGAACTGGAACACACCACCGAGGTTGCTGGTGGAGGGCGTGCCGAGCGCGCCGATGCCGGTGGATACTTCGGCGCCACCGAGGTTTTCACTGATGATGGCGCGGCTGATATGCAGGCCGTTGCTGTTGCCGTAGCTCATGTTGCCCAGCGGAATGCCATCGAGCGTATAGCCCAGGCGGCTCTGGTTGAAGCCACGCAGGCTGATGCTGGTGGACCACTCGTAGGCACCCGTGGCGTCGGCTGATTCAAAATGCACGCCCGGCTTGCTGGCCAGCAGCTTCAGCGGATTGGCGCCCGGCGGCAGGACCTTCAGGTCTTCAGCCGTGACCCGCTGCACCTGGCGCGCTTCACCCCGGCCGATCACCGACACGGAATCCAGCGTGGTGGCCGAAGCATCGGTGCTGGCGCTGTCTTCAGCAGCAGCGACGGGCGGCAGGGCGGCGCAGATCAGCACCGCGAGCAGGTTGCGGTGGAAGGAAACGTTGGCAGACATGTACGACGGAATCCTCAGGCGCGCTGGACGCCAGGGACGGCGTCAAAGGGGGAGGCAGCGCAGGCATCCTAGGAGCCGTGCATTACATGGCATTTACAAATGGGATGGCGTGGTGATGCACCACGCTTCGCTCATCCCGATGGAGGATTACTCGAACGACCCCACCGAATCATGCGAGAGGTTGTCGAAGCGGGTGTATTCGCCGAAGAACTTCAGCTTGCACGAGCCGGTTGGACCACCACGGTGCTTGCCGATGATGATTTCCGCCAGGCCTTTGTCCGGCGAGTTTTCCTTGTTGTAGTAATCATCGCGGTAGATGAAGACGATCATGTCGGCGTCCTGCTCGATAGCGCCGGATTCTCGAAGGTCGGCCATCACCGGACGTTTGTCGGTGCGCGTTTCCAGCGAGCGGTTGAGCTGGGACAGCGCGATCACCGGCACGTTGAGTTCCTTGGCCAGGCCCTTCAACGAACGCGAGATTTCCGAGATTTCCGTCGCGCGGTTTTCGCTGTTGCCCGGCACGCTCATCAACTGCAGGTAGTCGATGACGATCAGGCCCAGGTCGTGCTCGCGCTTCAAACGGCGGCACTTGGAGCGGAGCACTTCAGGCGACACACCGGGCGTGTCGTCGATGAAGATCTTGGTTTCCTTCAACATCTTGATCGCACCGGTGACGCGGCTCCAATCCTCGTCTTCCAGGTTACCGGTACGCAGGCGCTGGGCATTGATGCGGCCGTTGGAGGAAATCAGGCGCATCGCCAGCTGCGATGCGGACATTTCCATGGAAAACACCGCCACGCCCTTCTTTGACTTGATCGCCGCATACTCGGCGATGTTCAGTGCGAAGGTGGTCTTGCCCATCGCTGGGCGCGCGGCGAGGATGATCAGGTCGGTGGGTTGCAGGCCGGCCGTCATCGCATCGAAATCGTTGTAACCGGTGGGCAGGCCGGTGATGTTGCCGCCGTTCTCGAAGCGGTTGCGCAGTTCTTCGAATGCGTCCTTCAGCGCCCCCGGCATCGCCACGAAGTCGGTGCGGCCACGAGCGCCCTGCTCGGCGATGGCGAACACACTCTTTTCCGCCGTGGCCAGCAGTTCGCTGCTGTCGCGCCCTTCGGGTTGGAAGCCATCGTTGACGATGTCGGTGCCGACCTGGATCAGCTGCCGCAGCACCGCCTTGTCGCGGACGATTTCGGCATAGGCAACGATGTTGGCCGCCGATGGCGTGGTGCTTGCCAGCTCGATCAGGTAGGCGCCATCGCCGACCAGCTCCAGCTTGCCCTGCGACTCGAACCATTCGCCCAGGGTCACCGCATCGAACGGTCGGTCACGTTCGGACAATTCGCGGATCGCCCGGTAGATCAGCTGGTGATCACGCCGGTAGAAGTCGCCGTCCGTCAGCTGGTCGTTGACCCGGTCGAACGCCTCCGGTGCCAGCATCAGACCGCCCAGCACCGCCTGTTCGGCTTCCACCGAGTGCGGCGGCACACGCAACTGGTCGATGCGCGACTCATCGCGATCGAAACGGTCGCTACGGTCACTGCGGTCACTGCGGTCTCTACGGTCGGAACGGAAGCCAGTACGGGCAGCCATGAAGCGGTTCAATCCTGCTGGGTGGGCATGGGCAGTGTAGGCGCGGCATCCCCCGGCAGGCGATGGACAAGCCTGTGGATAAGCCGTGGATGACCGGTGGATGCAATGCGGTTTGCCTGCATCCGGCCGACGGCGCCTCGAGGCGCCGCACTACTGCGTTGGGGTACCGCTGGCGGTACCCGGATCACGCATTATCGCAGATGCCGACGCTCCGCTCGCCGCAGGTTGCCCTGGCCCATTCAGCGTGCCTTGCCGTGCACGGCCACTAGTTTCAGGAAGCGATCGACAAAGCCCTGCAGGAAGTCCCGCGTACCCGCGTTGTCGATCGTGCCATCGGTCGCGATCAGGCCCTCCTTGAAATGAATGAACGCCTCGGGTTGGCCCAGCACCTGCATGTCCAGATAGGCCAGGATGTTGCGCAGGTGCTGCTGCGCCAGCGCCGTGCCGATGGCCCCGATGGAGGCCCCGATCACCGCGGCAGGCTTGCCGGCGAAGGCACTGTCACCATAGGGCCGCGAGCCTATGTCGATGGCGTTTTTCAGCACCCCGGGGACGGAGCGGTTGTATTCTGGGGTGACGAAGAGCACCGCGTCAGCGGACCGGATCTCTTCCTTCAAGCGTGCGCCCTGCGTCGGATAATCGCCGTCGAAATCCTGGTCATACAGCGGCAGGTCGCCGATGGCCACGTAATGGAAGCGTGCCCTGCCCTCGGCCAGCTTCTCCAGCGCCTTGGCCAGTTTGCGGTTGCAGGATTCCTTGCGCAGGCTGCCGACCAGCACGGCAACGGTGTATTCGCTCATGAGGAGGCTCGGTGATGGGTGAACCCCCAGCCTAGACGCGCCCCCCTTCAACCGTGGTGAAAACGTCAGGAACGGGCAACCACCGACGCACGCACCTCACGCCAATGCTGCTGCCACGCCTGGAACATCAGCACGTTCCACAGGTGGGTGTGCCATTTGCGCTGGCCGCCGAGGAACTGCTGCCATAACGGCTGCACCGCCTTGGCCGAAAGGATGCCCTCCCGCTCCAGCCGCGCCGGCTGCAGCAGGTCGTCGGCCCAGGGCCGCAGGTCACCCTTGAGCCAGTCACTGACCGGCGCGCCGAAGCCACGCTTGGGCCGGTGCACCATGGTCTGCGGCACGTAGCGGCCGAGCACGCGCTTGAGCAGGACCTTGCTGACATCGTCCTGGCGTTTGAAGGCCATCGGCAACGACCAGGCGAACTCGGCCACGCGCCAGTCGAGCAGCGGTGCGCGTGCTTCCAGTCCGACCGCCATCGAGGTGCGGTCGACCTTGCACAGCAGGTCATCGGGCAGATAGGTCACGAAATCGGCCAGCATCATCGCATCGGCCGGCGTGCCGGCACCGTGCAGGGGATCGGCCAGATCGTAGAAACTGCCCGCTGCCACCGCGCCCGGTACCGCCGACTGCGGGTCGCGCCAGCGCGAGATGCGGTTGCGGTACACATCACCAATGCCGCGCGCGCCGGTTTCGGCCACCAGCGCCGCCAGCCCGCCGGTGCGCGAGGCCTCACCCTGGCGTCCGGCGCGTGCGCCCAACCAGCGCCGCAGCGGTGCTGGCACCCGCCCGAGCATCTGCCAGTTACGCAGCGCGCGCACATAACGGGTGTAGCCGAAGAACAGCTCGTCGCCGCCGTCACCGGACAGGGCGACGGTCACCCCCTGCCGCGCCAGGCGGGCAACCAGCGCGGTCGGCACCTGCGAGGCATCGGCAAAGGGCTCGTCGAACATCGCCGGCAACTGCGGCACCACGGCCAGTGCATCGGTGCCGCTGACGTACAACTCGGTATGGTCACAGCCCAGGTGCGTGGCCAGCTCCTTGGCCAGCGGCGCCTCGTCGTGATGCGAGCCGGTGAAGCCGATGCTGAAGCTGTGCACCGGCGTGCTGCTCTGTGCCTGCATCAAGGCCGCGACCAGGGAAGAGTCGGTGCCACCGGACAGGAACACGCCGACCGGGACATCGGCCACCATGCGCAACCCCACTGCATCACGCAGCAGGCCATCGAGCTGTGCTTCGGCCTCGTCGATGCTGCCCAGGAACGGGTTGGCCAGGGCGGCCTGCATGCGCGCACGCGCGTCCCAGAATGGCCGCTGCGCCTGCTCGGGGCGATGGCCGGCGGCACCGGCGGCCACCATCGCCGCGTCCACGCGCATCACACGTCCCGGCATCATTTTGTAGCAGCGCTGGTGGATGCTGTGCGGCGCGGGGATGTAGTCCAGCCGCAGCAACAGGGTCAACGCATCGCGGTCGATGTCATTGTCGAAGGCCGGGTGCTGCCAGAGCGCCTTCAGCTCCGAGCCGAACACCAGGGTGTCACCGGCCCAGCCGTAGTACAGCGGCTTCTTGCCGACGCGGTCACGGGCCAGCCACAGGCACTGCGCCTGACGATCCCACAGCGCAAGGGCGAACATGCCATTGCAGCGTTGCAGGGTATCTTCCACGCCCCACTGCAGGAAGGCAGCCAACAGCACTTCGGTATCGGAGTGGCCACGGAAGGCGTGCCCCAGCGGTTCCAGCGCCGCACGCAGCGCGCCGAAGTTGTACACCTCGCCGTTGTAGGCCAGCACGTAGCGGCCATCGACCGAGGCCATGGGCTGGTGACCCAGGGGGGACAGGTCCTGGATGCTCAATCGCTGGTGGGCCAGCGCAATCCCCGCCGCGGCCTCGCTCCAGCTGCCCTGGTCATCAGGACCACGGTGCTGCAGCGCGCGGCCCATGGCCTGCACCTGCGCCTGCAACCCTTCCTCGGCCAGGGTCGGTGCCGCCAACAGCATTCCCGCCAATCCACACATGCATCAGGTTCCTGCGCCAGGACAAAGGGCGGCGCTGAGCGCCTATTGTCGCTTGGATGCTAGGCGAATGCGTACATGCCGGCCGGCGCAGATGCACGAAGCCGGCCCTGGGCCGGCTTCGTGCATGCTCATGGCAGGGCGATGGCCCTTGCGGCGGAGCGCTTACTGCCGGGCGTTGCCGCCTGCGGCGGCGGTCTGGGTGACCAGCTGGCCATCGACCACCGGCAGGCGGTCGCTGAGCGGCTTGTCGTCCATGCGGATGGTCTTCTCGGCGCCATCGTAACGGTAGGTCACGTCGTAGCCCTTGACCACCTCGGTATTACCCATCGCGATGCGATTGCCCGGCTTGCTGTCCATGCGCAGGGTGCCCGTGGTGCCATCCTGATTGCGGTAAGTCACGTTGTAGCCGACCACGCGGCTGGATTCAGACGTGGCGGTTTCGGTATGGCACTGGCGCTCGGTACGGTTGACCACACGACCACCCACGTGGCGCTTGTCCACGTGGTTGCCGATCAGGCCACCGGCCACGGCGCCGGCCGCGGTGGCCGCCTTGCGGCCATTGCCACCGCCGACCTGGTTGCCCAGCAGGCCACCGATCACCGCACCGGCCACCGTGCCACCGACATTGCCGTCGCGTTCCGGCAGGCGCTCCTGCACCACGACGTCCTCACAGACTTCATGTGGCGTGGCCACCGACGAGGTTTCGCGCACGGCATCAGTGCCGATCACGGTGGCGTAGGCCTTCTCTTTTTCGGTGATCGGCGCCACCTTCAGCACATCGGCGTACTCCAGGCCCTTGGGGGCCACGGCGAGTTCGCCGGTTGCGGCGCCATCATCGGTCAGCGCTTCGGCCGAGGTGTTGCCCCCGGGTGTCGCGGTGAGGCCATCCGGCGTGCTGCTGCCGCCCTTCATGAAAGCGGCGGTGGCGATGCCGCCGACCAGCAGTGCGCCCGCGGCGACGAGGACAGTAGTGGTTGTGCTTTTCATGACCGGCTCCTTGCGGACCACCCGCAACGTTTTCGAGCCGATTGCAACATGCAGATCCTGAACGGACCATCGACATGAATTTTACATGGCGCCCCCATTCAGGATTCAGCCACACCCGACGCATGCTAGCGTTTACGCTTCTCCCCACATTGTCCAGGAGCCACTGCCATGGCCAATCCCCTGCTGCTACCGGCGCTGGCATGGGCCCGCAAATTGCGGCACCCGACGTTGTTCAAGCTGACCGCGGGGCTGTTCCTGCTGACCTTGCTGCTGCCGGACCCGATTCCTTTTGTCGATGAACTGCTGCTTGGCCTGGGCACGCTGGTGCTGGCGAACATGAAGACACGCCGTGCGCCGGCATCCCCCGCCGCGCCACTGGAACCGCGCTGAATGCTGGTCGACAGCCACTGCCACCTCGATGCCGCGGAGTTCGACGTCGACCGCGCGCAGGTGCTCACCCGCGCGCATGCCGCCGGGGTGACGCAACTGGTCATCCCGGCGGTCACGGCGGCCAGCTGGCCCAAGCTGCGCCAGGTCTGTTCGGAAGGGGAAGGACTCTACCCTGCCTATGGGCTGCATCCGATGTTCCTCGACCAGCATGCGCACGGCGATCTGGACCTGCTCGGTGAATGGATCGAACGTGAGCACCCCTGCGCGATCGGCGAGTGCGGGCTGGATTTCTTCGTCGATGGCCTGGATGCCACGCTGCAGCGTCGGTACTTCGATGGCCAGCTGCGCCTCGCGCGCCAGTTCAATCTGCCGGTCATCGTGCATGCGCGTCGCGCCGTGGATGCCGTGATCGCGGCCATCCGGGCCGTCGGCCACGTCCGCGGCGTCGTCCATAGTTTTTCCGGCAGCCCCCAGCAAGCGGCGCAACTGCACGGCATGGGGTTCCTGATCGGGCTGGGCGGTCCGGTGACTTACGAGCGCGCCCAGCGCTTGCAACGGCTGGTACGAGAAATACCGTTGGACCAGCTGCTGCTGGAAACCGATGCCCCGGACCAGCCTGATGCCGGTATCCGCGGCGAGCGCAATGAACCCAGCCGGCTGGCGACCATCGCCGGGCACATCGCGGCGCTGCGCCAGATGCCGGTGGACGCACTGGCACGCCGCACCGCGGAAAATGCGCGCCGCTTGTTCGGCTTGCCGGTCGCCTGAGCGGCCGCCGGGCGTGGCCCGGCGCTATGGATGCATGTTTTCAGGCATCGGCGCCGGTGCCGCCACCTTCGTTTTCCTGGGCGTGAGCAGCATCTCCAGGGCCTTGCCCACCGCCGCAAAAGCGAATGCGCCGGTAATGTGGGTTGCCGCCCCCAGGCCCGCGCCGCAATCGAGCTTCAGCGCCGCATCGGCATCCAGCTGCGGCCGCAAGCCACACACCGAGCCGTCGGCCTGCGGATACTTGACGTTCTCCAACGAATACACCGCCGGCACGCCGAAATAGCGCTTGGCATTCTTGGGGAAGTTGAATTCACTGCGCAGCTTGCGGCGGATCAGCGCCAGCATGGCATCGTGCTCAGTGCGCGAGACGTCGCGCACGCGCACCAGGGTGGGATCGGTGCGGCCGCCGGCGGCGCCGACGGTCAACAGCGGCAGCTTGCGCCGACGGCACCAGACAATGGTTTCAACCTTCACCCGGAAGCTGTCGCAGGCGTCGATCACCAGATCGAAGTCACGATCCAACAAGGCCTGCATGTTCGACACGGTCAGGAAATCCTCCACCGCCTCGACGTCGATGTCCGGATTGATGGCGCGGCAGCGTTCGGCCATCGCCACGGCCTTGTTGCGCCCGTACTGGCCCGCCAGCGCTGGCAGTTGCCGATTGGTGTTGGAGACACAGATGTCATCGGCATCAATCAGGGTGAGGTGCCCGATCGCCGAGCGCGCCAGCGCCTCGACCACCCAGGAGCCGACCCCGCCCATACCGACAACGGCGACTCGGCGGGCCTGCAGGGTTTCAAGCGACCCGGCACCGTACAACCGCTCGACCCCGGAAAACCGTTCTTTGACCTGTTCGTTCATCTGCGCATTTTACCGGTTCATGTGCCCCAGCAGGGCGCTTGACCGGCCGACCGCTGGCGGGCCGCGGTTCATCTATCGCGGCATTGATTGGCATGCCGTTCACGTGCAAAGCGGGACGATCCATTCACGCGATACCAGACGCACTCCACTCATTCTGGCCAGGAGAACACCATGAAGATCCAACTCATTGCCGTCGGCGCCGTTGCAACGCTTGCCCTGGCCGGCTGTGCTACTTCACCGGGCTATGGCGGCGGCGGTTACAACAGCGGTGGCTACGGCGGTGGCGGGTACGAGACGGCCCGTTGTGCCGACTGCGGCATCGTCACCCGGATCAACACGGTGGCCTCTGGCCGCACCGCGCCTTCGGCCACGGGCGCCATCCTCGGCGGCATTGTCGGCGCCGTCGCCGGCCATGAGATCTCCGACCACACCGGCGGCAGCCGTGGCAACAAAAACGTCGCCGCTGCCGCGGGCGCCGTCGGCGGTGCCCTGGCCGGCAACCAGATCCAGAAGAACGTGACCAGCGATACCTACGACATCACCGTTCGCATGGACGATGGCCGCACCGTCGTCGTCAACCAACGCGACCTGGCGGGAATCCGCGAGAATACCTATGTGCGCGTTGTCAACGGACGCGTGGTATTGCGCTGAACGAGCGCGGCCCACGCTTGTTGCCAGGCGCAGAAAAGGCCCGCAGTGCGGGCCTTTTCTGTGTTCGGCGCGACGCGCTTACTTCGGTTCGACAGCGTCAGCCTGCAAACCCTTCTGACCCTGGACCACCGTGAAGGTGACCTGCTGGCCTTCCTTCAGGCTCTTGAAGCCCTGGGTCTGGATGGCGCGGAAATGCACGAACACATCTTCGCCGTTCTCGCGGCTGATGAAGCCGAAGCCCTTGGCATCATTGAACCACTTGACGGTACCTGTTTCACGATCAGCCATCTTTACGACTCCCTGACTCTCTCTTGTTGTTTGGGTACGCCCGGTGGGCGGCTGACAAGCAAGGGGGAAGCGAGGTGCAACGATGCAGCGGATCGGAAGGATCTACCATCATCAGGCCACGATTCACGGTGACCTTGCCAAGCTCAGCGAAGCCAACTTAACCCGAGCAAAACGAAAAATCAACAAGCAAAATCTCACTGCCTGTCAAGCCCTTTCGACCCCAAGTACGGCACGGTATGGACCTCACATTCATCTTTCACGTCATCGCTGCGCTCCTCGTCCTCATCGGCATTGCCGGCATCGTTCTGCCCGCTCTTCCGGGGGTGCCTCTGGTTTTCATCGGCCTGCTCCTATCGGCATGGGCAGATGACTTCAACCATGTCGGCTGGCCGGCCCTGCTCACTCTTGCCGCGCTGACCGCCCTGTCGCTGATCGCTGACATCGCCGCCACCGTGTTCGGCGCGCAACGGGTGGGCGCCAGTCGCAAAGCGCTGTGGGGCACCTTCATCGGCAGCCTTGCCGGCCTGTTCTTCATGCCCATCGGCCTGCTGGCAGGTCCCTTGCTGGGTGCCCTGTTGGGCGAGTATTGGCACGGCCGGCAACTTGGACGTTCGGCAAAGGTCGGTCTTGCCACCTGGATCGGCCTGCTGCTTGGCGTGGCGCTGAAACTGGCCATTGTCGTGGCGATGCTGGGCCTGTTCGCCTTCGCTTGGTGGCTGTGACGAAATAAGACCGGTCAGACTGGTCGATTACGTCGCTAGCGGCGACACTAGCCATCACCTTCCTCCTTGCCCGGGACTTGTCCATGCCCCCTACCCTGTCTCGCTCGCACGCGTCGCTGCCCGTGCTCATTGCGCTCAGCGTCGCCAGCCCGTTGAGCGCACAGGAAATCGCGCCGGCCGCCGCCACGTCGCCTACGGCATGTGCCGCGATCAGCACCGACTCAGCGCGACTGGCCTGCTATGACGGGCTGTTCGGGCGCAGCGTGGAAACCACGGCACAGGCAGACGCCGCAGCGACTGCGGCGGCCGAGCAACGACGCCAGGCGCGTGAACAGTCGCGCCTGAGCGAGGGCGAAAAGCGGGTCAGCGAGCGCTTCAGTGAAATGTTCCGCGGCGCCACCGGCGCCACGCCGCGCGATGCGGCCCTGGCCAACGCCGGCCGCGGCTCGCTGCTGGACAGCCGCTGGGAACTGGCTGAAGACTCCAAGCTCGGGCCGTTCCAACTGCGTGCCTACAAGCCGGTGTACTTGCTGCCTGCCTTCTGGACCAGTGACAAGAACCAACGCCCGCAGTCGCCCAACCCCGACAACACCGTCGGCACGCCACAGGTCCTGGACAGCACGGAACTGAAGTTCCAGCTGAGCTTCAAGACCAAGATCGCCGAAAACCTGTTCGGCGACAACGGCGATATCTGGGCCGGCTACACCCAGAGCTCGCGCTGGCAGGCCTACAACGCGGAAAACTCGCGCCCGTTCCGCGAGACCAACTACGAGCCGGAAGTGATGCTGCTGTTCCGCAATGGCTATTCGCTGGGTGGCTGGCGCGGCCGCATGACCGGCATCGGCCTGAACCATCAGTCCAACGGCCGCGCCGATCCGCTGTCACGCAGCTGGAACCGGGTGATCGGCACGTTTGGCTTCGACCGCGAAAACTGGGCCTTGGTGCTGCGCCCGTGGTACCGCATCCCCGAATCGCGCAGTGACGACAACAACCCGGACATCGATGATTACATGGGCCGCGGCGATGCGACCCTGGTATGGAACCACAAGGGTCACGAAGTCGCGCTGATGGCCCGGCATTCGCTGCGCGGCGGCGACCGCTCGCACGGCGCACTGCAGATTGACTATGGTTTCCCGATCAGCAACCTGCTGCGCGGCCACGTGCAGATCTTCGATGGCTACGGCGAAAGCATGATCGACTACAACCACAAGGCGACCTACATCGGCGTCGGCGTGTCCCTGCTGGAGTGGTACTGATGTCGGTGACGATCTGGCACAACCCGAAATGCAGCAATTCACGCGGCGCGCTGCAGCTGCTGGTGGAACACGGCCTCTGCCCGACGGTCATCGAGTACCTGAAAGACCCGCCGGACCGCGACACCCTGCATGCCCTGGTGACAGCGATGGGTGGCGGGGCACGCCAGTTGCTGCGGGAAAAAGAAACGGCCTACACCACGCTGGGGCTGGCCGATCCCACCTTGGACGACGCCTCTTTGATCGAAGCGATGCTGCGGCACCCGGAGCTGATCAACCGGCCGATCGTGCGTACGCCGCTGGGCGTGCGCCTGTGCCGGCCACCAGAAACCGTGCTTGAACTCCTGCCACATCGGGCCTGACAGCGTGCCGACCGCTGGTCGGCACGCTTCTGCCTGCGCAACAGCGCCCGCATGACCCGGGCGCCAAGGCGGATTACTCCACCACTACCGGAATCTTGCCGATGCGGGCCTGCCATTCACGCGGGCCGGTCTTGTGCACCGATTCACCGGTGGAATCCACCGCCACCGTCACCGGCATGTCCTGCACGGTGAACTCGTAGATCGCTTCCATGCCAAGGTCGGCGAAACCGACCACCTTGGCCGCCTTGATCGCCTTGGACACCAGGTAGGCCGAGCCACCGACGGCCATCAGGTAGGCCGACTTGTTGTCACGGATTGCCTCGATCGCCGCCGGGCCACGCTCGGCCTTGCCGACCATGCCCAACAGACCAGTCTGTTCCAGCACCTGCCGGGTGAACTTGTCCATGCGCGTGGCGGTGGTCGGACCCGCCGGGCCCACCACTTCGTCGCGCACCGGATCGACCGGACCGACGTAGTAGATGAAGCGGCCCTTCAGATCGACCGGCAACGCCTCGCCCTTGTTGAGCATGTCGACCATGCGCTTGTGCGCGGCGTCACGACCGGTCAGCAGCTTGCCATTGAGCAGCAGGGTCTGGCCCGGCTTCCACGCGGCCACCTGTTCGGGGGTGATCGTGTCCAGGTCGACGCGCGTGCCCTTGGAGGCGTCATAGGTCAGCTTGGGCCAGTCTTCCAGTGACGGCGGATCCAGCATCACCGGGCCGCTGCCGTCCAGGGTGAAGTGGGCATGGCGGGTGGCCGCGCAGTTGGGGATCATCGCCACCGGCAGGTTGGCGGCGTGCGTGGGGTAATCGTTGATCTTGATGTCCAGCACGGTGGTCAGGCCACCGAGGCCCTGCGCACCGATGCCCAGCGCGTTGACCTTCTCATACAGCTCCAGCCGCAGTTCTTCGATGCGGTTGGACGCGCCACGGGCCTGCAGCTCGGTGATGTCGATCGGCTCCATCAGCGCTTCCTTGGCCAGCAGCATCGCCTTTTCCGCGGTGCCGCCGATGCCGATGCCGAGCATGCCCGGCGGGCACCAGCCGGCGCCCATGGTCGGCACGGTCTTGAGCACCCAATCAACGATGGAATCAGAGGGGTTGAGCATGGCGAACTTGGTCTTGGCTTCCGAGCCGCCGCCCTTGGCCGCAACGATCACGTCCACCGTGTTGCCAGGCACGACCTTGACGTTGACCACGCCCGGGGTGTTGTCCTTGGTATTGATGCGCTTGCCGGCGGGGTCAGCCAACACTGACGCACGCAGCTTGTTGTCCGGATGCATGTAGGCACGGCGCACGCCTTCGTTGGCCATGTCTTCCACGCCCATGGTGGCGTCGTCCCAGCGCACGTCCATGCCGATTTCCAGGAACACGGTGACGATGCCGGTATCCTGGCAGATCGGCCGGTGGCCCTCGGCGCACATGCGCGAATTGATCAGGATCTGCGCCATGGCCTCCTTGGCGGCCGGCGATTCCTCGCGCTCGTAGGCAGCAGCAAGGTTCTTGATGTAATCGACCGGGTGGTAGTACGAGATGTACTGCAGCGCGTCGGCGATGGACTGGATGAGGTCTTCCTGCTTGATCGATGTCACGGCTTGCTCGCTTGCGGGAGGCTGGCGGGGGTAATCGGACCATTTTACCCCCTCCCACCCCGCATCGGCACTGTCGTCAGCCCGGGCTCAGCGCAGCAACTGCACCTGCCGCAGGATAGCCGCATTCACTTCCGGGTCCAGGGCATCGACGTCCTCAACCCGGCGGTACCGCGCGTCCCTCACCTCGACCCCGAACGGCCGCAACAGCAGGGTCTGTGGCCCCAGCCGGACCGCCCGTGAGGTCCAGGACTCGACCAGCAACGGACGGGCAGCGGGCAGCGGCGAAAACAGGTCCAGGCCCGCGGTGTAGTCGGGCAGCGGGTTGGCACACCCCAGCAGGTGCGTCAGCAGCGTGGGCGCCAGGTCCATGTGACTGGTTATCGACGGCTCCTTGTACGGTGCTCGTCCAGGCCAACGGATCAGCATTGGTACGCGCACCTGGTCGTCACTGAAGTTGCTGTTATGCCCCCAGTCGTTCTGGCCCAGGTCATTGAACGATTCACCGTGATCGCTGGTGATGATCACCACGGTGTCTTTGTCCAGTCCCGCCTCCGCCAGCGTCTGCAGAAGCTGCCCGATGTAGTGGTCCGTGTTGAGCACAGCATTGCGGTAGCGGTTGAACAAAGGGGTTGGGTCGGTAGTGCGGCCGACACGCAGGTGGGCACCGGACTCGGCCTGCGGCATGAACGGCAGCTCTGCACCTGGCGGTACGGCGTATGGCACGTGGGCAGAGTCCAGCAGAACCATCGCAAAGAACGGCCACTGTCCGCGCCGCTCGCGCAGTACCTTCTGGAGCTCGCCCACGACGTAGGCGTCGCGCTGGTCCTGTGGCGTGTCATCCGGGGCTGTCAGCAGCGGTGCCTGGACGTCGACGAACACGGCACGGTCCAGGCGTGCCCCGCTCAGCGAGGCACCACCGTAAAGGTGGAGACCGTAGCCGTGCTCCTGCAGCTGATGGACCAGTTCCGGGCCGCGACGGTTGTGGATCATCGCCTCGACATGCAACGCAGGCAGGCCATAGAACAGGCCGAACATGCCATGCATGGTGTTGTTGCCCGTGCTGTAGTGCTGCTGCCCTTGCCAGGCCGTGGCGGCGAACTGGAAGGCGTTGGGCATCTGCGCGGCGGTCAACATGTCATGCCGCAGGGAATCAACGACGATCATCAGCACATTGGGTGAAGCGGCCGGACGGCACTGCAGCGGCCGACGCGGATAGGCCAGGCCCGACGTCCTGTCCGTGCTCTGCAAGCCATCCGAAGCACCGTCGCGCGGCTGTGCCAGCCCCCATCGGACCAGCGCAGACCGGGCAGTGGGTGTGGCGATCCACGGCACCGCCTGCACTGCGACCAGCGCATCGCCACGTCGGTTGGCGTCGTACCAGATCGCCAGCGCGTTGCTGGCCAGCAGCAGTGGCACCAGCACCAGCAGGTACCGTGGCCGCAGCCGACGCGGCCAGTGCGCGGCCCGCAGGCTGCGGAGCACCCCCCACAGCACCAACGCCAGGACCACCAGCAACACCCCGATGAGCAGCCAGGCGCCGGTGCCCAGGCCCAGCTGGTCCAGCAGGCCGGCCTGCATCAGCAACGACATCACCAGTCCGTTCAAATGAAAACCGAACAGTTGGAAGACCCGTGCATCGACCAGTACCAGGATCAGCCACAGGCCTGCGAACAGGCCGATGACCGGCAACGTCAACCGATGCAGCGGACGCCACAGACTGCACGCCCAACCGGGCAGGCAACACAGCAGAGCGGCCAGCAGCAGGTGGGCGCAGGCGGCCAGCACGACGAACAGGCCCGCATCCCAGGCCACGGTCCAGTCGACATTTGCCAACGTAGGCACCAAGGTAGAGAGCGCAAGCAGCACGATGAAGGTTGGCAGCCACGCGCCAGCAGGCACATGAAGGAAAGGAGCTGCAGGTTGTTGCATTGCAGGAGACAGGGTTCCGGCGGGAGGTCGTACGCTAGTGAGCTGACTTCCCAGGACGCCATGCAGTTTTCTGCAATGCATGGCCAGCTGCGCTGCAGCTGGGCACGAAATGACCGCCGCTCATCAACGAGCAAGCTTCGCGCCTGCCCCACCTGCGCACCCGGGCCGATCGCGGCACTGGACAGACGAGTACCTGCCTGCCCGGCGTGCTGTCACACTGCAGGCCTCCCAGGCGTCCTGACTGCCATGAGCCCGACTGCCACGTTCAACGCCCAGCGCCCACGCCTGATCGCCTTGGCCTACCGCCTGCTCGGCAGTCGCGCCGATGCCGAAGATGTCGTCCAGGATGCATGGCTGCGCTGGGCCGGTGCGGATGTCGCCGCCATCCGCGACCCACAGGCGTGGCTGGTCACAACCACCACACGGCTGGGGCTGGACCGCTTGCGCAGCCTCCGCCGCGACCGTCTGGACTACGTCGGGCCGTGGTTGCCCGAACCACTGGAAGTCAGCGTGGACGCCGTCGGCACGTCGGATCCGGCCGAGACCCATGCACGCACGGACGGGCTGTCGCTGGCCATGCTGACCCTGCTGGAGCAGCTGTCACCTGAAGAGCGCGCGGCTTTCCTGCTGAAGGAAACCCTGGACCTTGATTACCCGCGGATCGCGGCACTGATCGGCCACAGCGAGGCCAACTGCCGGCAGCTCGTGCACCGGGCCCGGCAGCGCCTGCAGGCCGGTCGACCACGCTTCAACGCCGATCCCGTGCAGCACCGCCACCTGCTGGCCCGCTTCATGGAGGCGTCGCAGCGCGGCGACAGCCAAGCCATCCAGGCCCTGCTGCATGCCAACGCGCGCCTGCTTTCCGATGGTGGCGGCGTGGTCACGGCCGGCCTCCGTCCGCTGCTGGGGGCCGAGCGCATTGGCCGCCTGTTCTGGGCAATCGCCCGTCGCGGTGGCACCCAACCGGCCCGTCTGGGCCTGGTGAACGGGGAGCCTGCCATCGTGGGACTGCGCGACGACCAGCTGTATTCGGTGACCACGATCGAGGTGGCCGACGGGCGGATCGCCAACCTGTACAGCATTCTCAATCCGCACAAACTGCCGCGGGTTGTCACGGGCGGCGGCGCGGCGGCGTCCTTGTAGTGAAAGGCAGCCATGGTGGCTGCCGTGGAGCCTGAAATGTCCGACCATGCCTCTCCCCGTGTTCCCTATGCCCGGCTCGCCGCCGACGCGTTCAAGGCCCTGCTGGCCACCAGCAAGGCCGTGCATGACAGTTCGATCGATACCACGTTGATGGAACTGGTGTTCCTGCGCGTGTCCCAACTCAATGGCTGCGGCTATTGCATGGACATGCACGGCACGGCACTGCGCAAGGCCGGCATCGAACCGCGCAAGCTCGACACCCTGCCCGCCTGGCACGAGAGCCGCTTCTTCGATGCCCGCGAACGCGCGGCGCTGGGCTGGGCCGAGGCTTTGACCCGGTTGACCGATGGTGCGCCGCCCCAGGCGGCGTTCGATGCATTGAGCCCGCACTTCGATGAGAAAGGCATCAGCGACCTGAGCATGGGCATCGCCGTGATCAACGCCTGGAACCGGCTCGGCGCTGGGCTGCTGCCGCCGTTGCCCTGACGCCTGGCGGTGCGTGCGGCAGATGCGTTGTTCATCGCATCGCCGCACGGCCGCGCGCACAATAGGGCGATGCCTGCATCCCCTGCCGCCGGCCCTGCCGGCACCGCCAAGCCCAGTCTGCGTGAACGCTTCGGCGCCCTGCGCAACCTGCCTCCCTTCCTGCGCGAAGTGTGGCAGGCCAGTCCGGCCCTGACCCTCGCCAGCCTTGGCCTGCGCGTGCTGCGTGCGCTGCTGCCCGTGGCGATGTTGTATGTGGGCAAGCTGATCATCGACACCGCCGTGCAGCTGAGCCGCCATGACGGCAGCTTCCCGCCGCTGGGCGAGGCCCTGTCCTCGGGCCTGTTGAACCCGTTGCTGGCCCTGCTCGCCTTGGAGTTCGCGCTGGCCATCGGCTCGGACCTGCTGGGCCGGATCGTGGCCTATGCCGACAGCCTGCTGTCGGAGCTGTTCACCAATGCCACCAGCGTGCGCCTGATGGAGCATGCCGCCACCCTGGACCTGGAGGATTTCGAAGACCCCGATCTGCAGGACAAACTGGACCGCGCCCGCCGCCAGACCATGGGCCGGATGAGCCTGCTGAGCCAGTTGTTCGGCCAGGTACAGGATGCCATTACCGTGGTCAGCCTGGCCGTGGGCCTGGTGGTCTACGCACCGTGGCTGATCGTCCTGCTGGCACTGGCGCTGGTGCCGGCCTTCATCGGCGAATCCCACTTCAATGCCGCCGGCTACAGCCTGAACTTCCAGTGGACCCCGGAGCGCCGCCAACTGGACTACCTCCGTCAGGTCGGCGCCAGCGTGGAGACCGCCAAGGAGGTGAAGATCTTCAACCTGCACCGCTTCCTGGTGGCACGTTACCGGCTGCTTGCCGAGCGGTTCTTCGCTGCCAACCGGGCATTGGCACGCCGTCGCGCGATCTGGGGCACGGCGCTGGCCACGCTGGGCACGCTGGGATACTACGCCGCCTACGCCTACATTGCCTGGCGCACGGTGCGCGGCGATTTCAGCATCGGCGACCTGACCTTCCTGGCCGGCAGCTTCCTGCGCCTGCGCCAGCTGCTTGAGGGCCTGTTGATCGGCTTTTCGCAGGTGGCCAGCCAGGCGCTGTACCTGGATGACCTGTACTCCTTCTTCCGCATCCAGCCGGAAATCCATTCGCGCCCGGATGCAATCGCCGTCCCTCGCCCGATCCGCCAGGGCTTCGTCTTTGAAAACGTGGGCTTCCGTTATCCGGATGCCGCCCGTTGGGCAGTGCGCCATCTGGATTTCACCCTGCATGCCGGTGAAGTGGTGGCCCTGGTCGGCGAGAACGGCGCTGGCAAGACCACGCTGGTGAAGCTGCTGGCCCGGCTTTACGAGCCGGACGAGGGCCGCATCCTGCTCGATGGCCGCGATCTGCGTGACTACGACCTGGACGACCTGCGAGCGAACATGGGGGTGATCTTCCAGGATTTCGTGCGTTACACCCTGACGGCCGGGGAAAACATCGGCGTCGGCCAGGTGGAGGACATCGACAACGCCGCCCGCATCAGCGAAGCGGCGCGCCGCGGCATGGCCGACAGCGTGATCGCCGCCCTGCCCCTGGGCTTTGACCAGCTGGTCGGCCGCCGCTTCAAGCTGGGCGTGGACCTGTCCGGCGGCCAGTGGCAGAAGATCGCCATTGCCCGTGCCTACATGCGCCAGGCACAGGTGATGATCCTCGATGAACCCACCGCGGCGCTGGATGCGCGCAGCGAATTCGAAGTGTTCGAGCGCTTCAAGGAGCTGTCCGAGCAGCGCACGGCCGTGCTGATTTCGCATCGGTTTTCCTCGGTGCGCATGGCCGACCGCATCCTGGTGCTGGCCGATGGCCGCATCGAGGCCAGCGGCACCCACGATGAGCTGATGGCCCAGCGCGGCCGCTACGCTGAACTGTTCGAATTGCAGGCCGCCGGCTACCGCTGAGAACGCCTCTCGTTCCGGTCAATGAGAACCTGTCGCATTTGAGGTAAACTGGGGCGGACGAAATCACTGAACAGCCTGCCCCCATGTCTTCTGCTTTCGGCGCCGAAACGGTGCTCGAGGTCCGCCACTGGACCGATGCCTACTTCAGCTTCACCCTCACCCGTGACAGCGGTTTCCGCTTCGAGAACGGCCAGTTCGTGATGATCGGCCTTGAAACCGAGGCGCGGCCGCTGCTGCGCGCCTATTCCATCGCCAGCGCGAACTGGGAAGAAAACCTCGAGTTCTTCAGCATCAAGGTGCAGGACGGCCCGTTGACCTCGCGGCTGCAGCACATCAAGCCCGGCGACAAGGTGCTGGTCGGCAAGAAGCCCACCGGCACCCTGTTGATCAGCGACCTGCACCCGGGCAAGCATCTGTACCTGCTGGGCACCGGCACCGGCCTGGCGCCGTGGCTGTCGGTGATCAAGGACCCGGAAACCTACGAGCGCTTCGACAAGGTCATCCTGTGCCATGGCGTGCGCTACGAAAAGGACCTGGCCTACCGCGATTACTTCGAGAAGGAACTGCGTGAGCATGAATTCCTCGGCGAACTGATCGGCGACAAGCTGCTGTATTACCCCGCCGTCACCCGCGAACCGTTCGCCAACCAGGGCCGCCTGACCTCGCTGATGGAAAGCGGCGAGATGCAGCGCACCCTGGGCCTGCCGGAACTGAGTCCGGAAAATGACCGCGCGATGATCTGCGGCAGCCCGCAGATGCTGGCCGACCTGCGTACGGTGCTCGATGCACGCGGCTTCCAGGTGTCCCCGCGCATCGGCCAGGCCGGGCACTACGTGTTCGAACGCGCCTTCGTGGAAAAGTAAGCCGGGCCAGGCGGCCCGGCGTAACCACGGCTTGAATCCGCAGGGCCTTCCCTGCAGTGTCGGTCAATTTGGCCGAGCGGGCCGCAAAGGGACTTCAATATGATCAGGAAGATTCTCCCGGCCGTGGTGTTGTATGCCTGTTTCATGGCGTGCGCCGGCGCACAGGCCACGGCGCCTGCCCCGGCATCCCCCAGGGCAGGCGAGGTACCGCCGCAACTGCTAGGCAAGGACCGCGCCGGCAACGTCGTTGATCTGGCGCGGCAACACGGCAAGGTCGTCATCGTGACCTTCTGGGCCTCCTGGTGCGGTCCCTGCCGCAAGGAACTGCCGATGCTGGCCAACCTGCAGCAGGTCGTCGGAGACGACGCGCTGCACGTCTACGCCATCAACTGGGGCGAGTCGCGCAGGGACATCAACCAACTGGTCCGTCACCGCGACTGGCCGAAGCTGGACTATCTGTATGACCCGCGCGGCGAGCTGGCCAAGCAGTTTGGCATCGTCGCCGTGCCACACATGTTCATCATCGGCGGCGATGGCACCCTCGTGCACACGCATCGCGGCTACAGCGAAGCCAGCCTGCCGCGCATCATCGATGAAATCGTCGCGGCCTTGCCAGAAGAGGTGCGTAACCGGCCGCCGCGCCAAGTGCCGGCCCGGTAACGCCGAGCCATGCCGGGCGCATGGAATTCAGGGCGCATGGAATGCAGGGCCGGGCGGACATGACCCGGCTGCCGCGCCGGGCCTGTCGGCACGCTGGCCATGCCTTTCGACACAAGCCCCCGTCGCCCTGACGGGTTAGGCTCGGCGGTCAGTCTCCATGGAGTTTTCGCCTTGACCACCCGCCTAGCCCTTGCCGTGGCCATGACCCTCGGCCTTGCCCTGCCCGCCTATGCCGCTGTCGCCGCCACCCCGGCCGCCGCCAGCAGCACCCAGCAGGCCAATCCGTTCTTCGGCGAAAGCCCGCTGCCGCTGCATTACCCGCAGTTCGACAAGATCAAGGACGCCGATTTCGCGCCCGCCTTCGACGCCGGCATGGCAGAGCAGCTGAAGGAAGTGGAGGCGATTGCCAATAACAAGGCCAAGCCGACCTTCGAAAACACCCTGATCGCGCTGGAAAAGAGCGGTGAGGTGCTGGACCGGGCCACCACCGTGTTCTTCAGCCTGGTCGGCGCCGACACCAACGACGCGCGCAAGAAGCTGCAGGCCGATTACTCGGCCAAGTTCGCTGCCCATGGCGATGCGATCGCGCTGAACGGAAAGCTGTTCGCTCGTATCCAGGCACTGTATGACACCCGCGCCCAGTTGGGCCTGGATGCCGAAGGCCTGCGTCTGGTCGAAAAGTACTATGAGAACTATGTCCGTTCCGGCGCCAAGCTGTCCGACGCCGACAAGGCCAAGTTGAAGGCGATGAACGCCGAGCTGGCCAACCTGGGCACCAAGTTCAGCCAGAACGTGCTGGCCGAAGTGAACGCCTCGGCGATCACGGTCGACGACGTCAAGGAACTGGACGGCCTGTCGGCCGAGCAGGTTTCCGCCGCCGCCGAAGCCGCCAAGGCCCGTGGCCTGGACGGCAAGTACGTGATCACCCTGCTCAACACCACCGGCCAACCGCCGCTGACCAACCTGGCCAACCGCGCCCTGCGCCAGAAGATCTTCGAAGCCTCGGTGAGCCGCGGCAGCCGTGGCGGTGAGTTCGACAACACCGCGCTGGTGTCGCGCATCATGCAGCTGCGCGCCGACAAGGCCAAGCTGATGGGCTTTGCCAACTTCGCCGCTTACAACCTGACCAACCAGACCGCCAAGACCCCCGAAGCGGTCAATGCGATGCTGGGCCAGCTGGCCCCGGCGGCGGTGGCCAATGCCAAGCGCGAAGCGGCCGACCTGCAGGCGATGATCGACCAGGAGCAGAAGGCCGCTGGCAAGGCCACCTTCACCCTGGAACCGTGGGACTGGGCGTTCTACAGCGAGAAGGTCCGCCAGGCCAAGTACAACTTCGACG
>DALZLW010000030.1:0-28363 GCA_032007425.1 Stenotrophomonas sp. | reverse complement strand
GGTGACGCGACTGGGTGCCACGCAGGCCAGCCACCAGGCGGACCTTGACGGTCTTCGGGGTCTGATCAGCCATGGTTGAGATCCTCCACCTTCTTGCCACGCTTGGCAGCGATACGCGCCGGGGACTGCATGCCAGCCAGGCCCTTGACGGTAGCACGCACCAGGTTGATCGGGTTACGCGAACCGGTCGCCTTGGCCAGGACGTTCTTCACGCCCACGGCTTCCAGCACGGCACGCATGGCGCCACCGGCGATCACGCCGGTACCTTCCGAGGCCGGCTGCATGAACACGCGCGCTGCGCCGTGACCATCCTTGACCGGGTGCCACAGGGTACCGTTGTTCAGGTCGACGTTGACCAGGTTCTTGCGGGCCTGTTCCATCGACTTCTGGATGGCGACCGGCACTTCGCGCGCCTTGCCATAGCCGAAACCGACCTTGCCTTCGCCATCGCCGACCACGGTCAGGGCGGTGAAGGTGAACTGACGACCGCCCTTGACCGTCTTGCTGACGCGGTTGACCGCGACCAGCTTTTCGATCATGCCATCGTCGACTTTTTCTTCGCGGTTACGGTCGCGATCGCGACCCCGCTGCTGACGCTCTTCTGCCATTTTCTTATCCTTGGTTGTTGGGTATGTACGGCTCGAGGCCGCTTATGGTTGTGTCGTGGAGCGTTGTTCCGGACAACCACTGCAGAAGAGCGGTGCCGTCCGACCAGACCCTGGCCGGCGGGCAGGCGGAGAGAGGCCGCAAGGCCCCTCCCCTGATCCCTTAGAACTGCAGGCCGGCTTCGCGGGCAGCCTCAGCCAGGGCCTTGATGCGGCCGTGGTAGCGGTAACCCGAACGGTCGAAGGCAACCTTCTCGACGCCCGCGGCCTTGGCGCGCTCGGCAACGAGACGGCCAACCTTGGCGGCGGCGTCGGCGTTCTTGCCGTTCTTCAGGCCTTCCTTGACGTCGGCCTGGGTGGTGTTGGCAGCAGCCAGCACCTTGGAGCCATCGGCGGTGAAGACCTGGGCGTACAGATGCTGGCCGGTGCGCAGCACCGACAGACGGGCCACGCCCAGCACACGGATGTGAGCACGGGTCGACTTGGCGCGACGCAGACGAGCGATGTTCTTGTTCATGATATTGATCCTTGAAAGCTGAAGGCTGGGCTTGTCCCAACGGAGCACCACACCCGCAGGTGCAGGCTCCGTATCGGGAATCGCACTTAGGCCTTCTTGGCTTCCTTGCGAATGATGACTTCGTCGGAGTACTTCACGCCCTTGCCCTTGTACGGTTCCGGCTTACGGAACGCACGGATCTTGGCGGCGACTTCACCGACGACCTGCTTGTCAGCGCCCTGCACCAGAATTTCGGTCTGGGTCGGGGTGGTGATGGTGATGCCTTCCGGCGCCACGAACACGATCGGATGGGAGTAACCGAGCGACAGGCTCAGGTCCTTGCCCTGCATGGCAGCGCGGTAACCCACGCCGACCAGCTCCAGCTTGCGCTCGAAACCTTCGGAAACGCCCTTCACCATGTTGGCCAGGATGGCGCGCACGGTACCGGTCAGCGGGATCAGATCCGCGCTCTCGGCGCTCAGGGTGGCAACGCCGTTCTCGACGTTGACGGCAATGCCGGCCGGCTTCGGCAGCGACAGGGTGCCCTTCGGGCCCTTGACGGTGACGGCTTCGGCCTGGACGTTCAGTTCAACCTTACCCAGGTCAACGGGCTTCTTGGCTACGCGGGACATAGTGTTCTCCTATCGCCTTAGGCCACGAAGCACAGGACTTCGCCGCCGACGCCCAGCTGGCGCGCCTGCGCATCAGTCATGATGCCCTTGGAGGTGGAAATGATGGAGATACCCAGGCCGTTCATGACCTTCGGCAGCTCGCTCTTGCCACGGTACTGGCGCAGACCCGAACGCGAGAAGCGCTTCAGGGTCGCGATGACCGGCTTGCCTTCGAAATACTTCAGCACGATTTCCAGCTCGGACTTGTTGTTTTCCAGCTGGGTCACGCGCAGGTCGGCGATGTAACCCTCGTCCTTCAGGACCTGGGCGATCGCAACCTTGATCTTGGACGACGGGGCTTTCACCGTCTGCTTGCCAACCGCAGCCGCATTCTTGATGCGGACCAGCAGGTCGGCGATGGGATCAGTCATGCTCATTATGAGTACCTTTGAGTGCACCGATATCCGCTTTCGCGAATTCTGTTTTTGTCCTGGGGAGAGGCCAGGCCCTTTCTTCACCCACGTCGAGCGCAGGGCAAGACGCGGAAGTATACGCCAAAAGAGCCCGACTTGCGTCGGGCTCTTGAGGTTTTTTCTGTTCAGGGACCGAAATCCCTGCCTGGAGGGCCGCCCTCCCCTGTTCAGGAAGGACGGGCCCGACCGGCTGGACTTACCAGCTGGCCTTGCGCAGGCCCGGAACGTCACCACGCATGGTGGCTTCGCGGAGCTTGTTACGACCCAGGCCGAACTTGCTGTACACGCCACGCGGACGGCCAGACAGTTCGCAACGGTTGCGGTGGCGGCTCGGCGACGAATCGCGCGGCAGCTTCGACAACTTGGTAGCGGCTTCGATCTTCTCTTCGTAAGACGCGGTCGTGGACGACACGATCTTCTTCAGAGCAGCGCGCTTGTCAGCGAACTTCTCGGCCAGCTTCTTCCGCTTGATGTCGCGGTTGACCATGGAGGTCTTTGCCATTTCGGATTCCTCGACGTATCAGTTACGGAACGGGAACTTGAACGCTGCGAGCAGCGCCTTTGCTTCCGCGTCGGTCTTGGCCGTGGTGGTGATGGCGATATCCATACCGCGGATCGCGTCGACGGCGTCGAAGTCGATTTCCGGGAAGATGATCTGTTCCTTCACACCCATGTTGAAGTTGCCACGACCGTCAAAGGAACGACCGGAAACACCACGGAAGTCGCGCACGCGCGGCAGCGAGATGTTGATCAGGCGGTCCATGAACTCGTACATCTTTTCACGGCGCAGCGTGGTCTTGCAGCCAATCGGCCAACCATCACGGATCTTGAACGAGGCCACCGAAACGCGCGACTTCGTCACCACCGGCTTCTGACCAGAAATCTTGGCCATGTCAGCAACGGCGTTTTCCAGGATCTTCTTGTTGGTGGCCGCTTCGCCGACACCCATGTTCAGGGTGACCTTGACCAGCTTGGGCACTTCCATCGGATTGGTGTAGCCGAACTGCTTCATCAGCGCCGGCACCACTTCTTCCTTGTAGAACTTTTCGAGACGGGTATTCATCTACGCATTCCTCAGGCGTCGAGCGCCTCACCGCTGGAGCGGAACACACGCAGTTTGCGTCCATCCTCCAGCACCTTGAAGCCAACGCGCTCGCCCTTGCCCGTTGCCGGGTTGAACACATTCACGTTGGAGATATGGATCGACGCTTCGCGTTCGACCACGCCGCCGGCAACGCCTGCCTGCGGATTCGGCTTGGTGTGGCGCTTGACGATGTTCAGGCCAGCGACGACCACACGGTCGCCGTCGACACGAAGCACTT
Source organism: Stenotrophomonas sp. (assembly GCA_032007425.1). Lineage (GTDB taxonomy): Bacteria > Pseudomonadota > Gammaproteobacteria > Xanthomonadales > Xanthomonadaceae > Stenotrophomonas. Next base: position 24,856 of record DALZLW010000030.1, on the reverse strand, counting down.
CGCCCTGCTTACCCTTGTCCTTGCCGGCACTGATGACGACCTGGTCGCCCTTCTTGATACGGTTAGCCATGATTATCTCCTGTCGCTCACAGCACTTCGGGAGCGAGCGAGACGATCTTCATGAACTTCTCAGAACGAAGTTCACGGGTCACCGGCCCGAAGATGCGGGTGCCGATCGGCTCCTGCTTGTTGTTCAGCAACACGGCGGCGTTGCCATCGAAGCGAATCAGCGAACCGTCGGGACGACGCACACCCTTACGGGTACGCACCACCACGGCGTCGTAGACTTCGCCCTTCTTGACCTTGCCGCGCGGGATTGCATCCTTGACGGTGACCTTGATGATGTCGCCGATGCCGGCGTAACGGCGCTTGGAACCACCCAGCACCTTGAAGCACATCACCTGCTTGGCACCGGAGTTGTCCGCGACGTCAAGGTAGCTCTGCATCTGGATCATGAGTCAGATCTCCTTATTCGACCGCACGCGTGATGACTTCCACCACGCGCCAGTTCTTGGTCTTGGACATCGGCGCAATCTCCGTCACGCGGACGACATCGCCTTCCTTGCAGGCGTTGTCGGCGTCGTGGGCGTGCAGCTTGGTCGAGCGCTTGATGTACTTGCCGTACAGGGCGTGCTTGACCAGGCGTTCCACCAGAACGGTGACCGTCTTGTCCATCTTGTTGCTGACGACACGGCCTTCGACCGTGCGCAGCGTCTGCTTTTCAGTATTGTCGCTCATCGCGGCCATCCTTACTTGGTGCTGCCGAGCAGGGTCTTGACGCGAGCAATCTCGCGGCGCACCCGGCGGATATCGTGAGTCTTCGGCAGCTGGCCGGTGACCTGCTGCATACGGACAGAGAACTGTTCCTTACGCAGGTCGATCAGGTGGGCCTTCAGTTCGTCAGCCGACTTTTCACGGAGAGTTTTGATGTCCATCAGCGCACCGTCCGGGTCACGAAAGTGGTGGTGACCGAGAGCTTGGCGGCGGCCAGGCGGAATGCCTCGCGTGCCACGTCTTCGGTAACACCCTCGATTTCATAGATCATGCGGCCGGGCTGGATCTGGGCCACCCAGTATTCCACGTTACCCTTACCCGAACCCATTCGAACTTCGATGGGCTTCTTGGTGATGGGCTTGTCGGGGAACACTCGGATCCACATCTTGCCGCCGCGCTTCACGTAGCGGCTGATCGAGCGGCGAGCCGCTTCGATCTGACGCGCGGTCAGCTGGCCGTGGGCGGTTGCTTTCAGGCCGTATTCGCCGAAGCTGACAGCGTTGGCGCTCCAGCTCAGGCCATCGTTACGGCCCTTGTGCACCTTGCGGTACTTGGTTCGCTTGGGTTGCAACATTGTCGTTACCTCGCTTCACGAGCCGGGCGCTGACGGTCACCACGGTCGCCGCGATCGTTACGATCGTTGCGCGGGGTGTCGTCCTGCTTTTCCTGGCCAACCTGGGAGAAATCGAAGACCTCGCCCTTGTAGATCCAGACCTTGATGCCGATGATGCCGTAGGTCGTCTTGGCTTCAGCGAAGCCGTAGTCGATGTCGGCACGCAGCGTGTGCAGCGGCACGCGGCCTTCGCGGTACCACTCCGAACGGGCGATTTCCGCACCGTTGAGGCGGCCACCGACGTTGACCTTGATGCCCAGGGCACCCAGGCGCATCGCGTTGCCGACCGAGCGCTTCATCGCGCGGCGGAACATGATGCGACGCTCAAGCTGCTGCGCGATGGACTCGGCAACCAACTGGGCGTCCAGCTCGGGCTTGCGCACTTCGGTGACGTTGATGTGCGCCGGGACGCCCATCATTTCGCTCACTTCCTTGCGCAGCTTCTCGATGTCCTCACCACGCTTGCCGATCACCACGCCCGGGCGGGCGGTGTGGATCGTCACGCGCGCGGTCTTGGCCGGACGCTCGATCAGGATTTTGCTGATGCCGGCCTGAGCCAGCTTCTTGCGCAGCATTTCACGCACTTTCAGGTCCGCTGCCAGGTAGCTGGCGAAGTCGGCCTTGTTGGCGTACCACTTGGAGTTCCAGTCCTTGGCAATACCCAGGCGGATACCAATCGGATGAACTTTATGACCCATGGTCTTTATCCTTTCCGCTTACTTGCCGGCGCCCACAACCACAGTGATGTGGCTGGTGCGCTTGAGGATGCGGGTACCGCGGCCTTTCGCCCGCGCCATGAAACGCTTCAGGGTCGGACCTTCATCAACCATGATGGTCTGAACCTTCAGCTCGTCGACGTCAGCGCCCTGGTTGTTTTCGGCATTTGCAATAGCCGACTCCACCACCTTCTTGATCAGGTGGGCAGCCTTCTTGTCCGAAAACTTCAGCAGGTTGACCGCACGCTCGGCCGGCAGACCGCGCACCTGGTCAGCGACCAGACGGGCTTTCTGCGGGGAGATGCGCGCAGTGCGCAGGATGGCTTTCGCTTCCATTGTCATCTCTCCTTACTTGCCCGACTTCTTGTCACCACCGTGACCCTTGAAGGTCCGGGTGATGGCAAATTCGCCGAGCTTGTGACCGACCATGTTCTCGTTGATGAGAACAGGAATGTGGTTCTTGCCGTTATGAATGGCGATCGTGACGCCTACCATTTCCGGCAGGATCATCGAACGACGCGACCAGGTCTTAACCGGCTTCTTGCTACCCGCAGCGGCCTCCACCTTCTTGACGAGGTGGTGATCGACGAACGGGCCCTTCTTGAGTGAACGTGCCATGGTCGATTAGCCCCTACGATCGCGGACGATGAACTGCTGAGTGCGCTTGTTATGGCGCGTCTTGTAACCCTTGGTCGGAACACCCCACGGGGTGACCGGATGCGGATTACCCTGGCCGGCCTTGGCCTCACCACCGCCGTGCGGATGGTCAACCGGGTTCATGGCAGCACCACGAACGGTCGGGCGGACACCGCGCCAACGCTTGGCACCGGCCTTGCCCAGCTTTTCCAGGCTGTGCTCGTCGTTGCCGACTTCACCGATGGTGGCGCAGCACTCGACCGGAACCTTACGCATTTCACCCGAGCGCAGGCGCAGGGTGGCGTAGATGCCTTCGCGGGCGACCAGCTGGACCGCCGCACCGGCTGCACGTGCGATCTGCGCGCCCTTGCCGGGCTTCAGTTCGATGCAGTGGATGGTGGTACCAACCGGGATGTTGCGCAGCGGCAGGGTGTTGCCGGCCTTGATCGGGGCATCGGAACCAGCGATCACCTGATCACCAGCCTTCAGGCCCTTCGGGGCAATGATGTAGCGACGCTCGCCGTCGACATAGCACAGCAGAGCGATGTGGGCGGTGCGGTTCGGATCGTATTCGATGCGTTCCACGCGCGCCGGAATGCCCAGCTTGTTGCGCTTGAAGTCGATGATGCGGTAGTGCTGCTTGGCACCACCACCGACGTGACGCACGGTGATGCGGCCGTGGTGGTTACGACCACCGGAGCGGCTCTGCGACTCGACCAGTGCGGCGTGCGGAGCACCCTTGTGCAGGTCGGGCGTGACCACGCGCACGGCCGAACGGCGACCGGGAGAAGTGGGCTTGAATTTCATCAATGGCATGGGATGTACCTCAGGCCTTGGCCGTTACATCGATCGACTGGCCGTCGGCCAGGCGAACGTAAGCCTTCCGCCAATCGCCGCGGCGGCCAGCACGGTTACGGAAGGACTTGTTCTTGCCCTTGACGTTGACCACGTTGACGGCTTCGACCTTGACGTCGAACAGCTGCTCAACCGCGGCCTTTACATCGGCCTTGGTGGCTTCGTTCGAAACTTCGAAGACATACTGATTGGAGAGTTCCTGCAGGCGCGCGGTCTTTTCGGAGACACGCGGGGCACGCAGCACGCTGAAGACTTTTTCGTTGCTGTTCATGCCAGCCACTCCTCGACCTTCTTGACCGCGTCAGCGGTGATGAGGACCGTGTCGGCACCGACCAGCGACACCGGGTCCAGGCCCTGGACGTCACGCACCTGCACGTACGGCAGATTGCGGGCGGACAGGTACAGGTGCTCGGAGGCGTCTTCAGTGACGATCAGCGGACGCTTGCCCACTTCCAGGCCGGCCAGCTTGGCAACCAGCGCCTTGGTGTTGGTCGCTTCGACATCGAAGGATTCAACGACCGTGAGGCGGCCCTGGCGGTTCAGCTCGGACAGGATCGCGCACATGGCGGCACGGTACTGCTTACGATTGACCTTCTGCTCGAAGCTGCGCGGCTTGGCCGCAAAGGTCACACCGCCGCCGATGAAGATCGGAGCCGTCAGTGCGCCATGACGCGCGCCGCCGCCCTTCTGCTTCTTCGACTTCTTGGTGGTACCAGCCACTTCGGAGCGAGTCTTCTGCGCCTTGGTACCAGCGCGGCCGGCGTTGCGATAGGCGACGACAACCTGGTGAACCAGATCGCCGCTGAAATCGCGACCGAACACGGCGTCGGAGACCGAGACCTTGTTATTGCTACCCGTGATAACGAGTTCCATCGTCATCTCTCCTTATGCCTTGCTCGCCGGACGGACGATGACATCGCCACCCGCCGCACCCGGAACGGCGCCGCGAACTGCGATCAGACCGCGTTCGACGTCGACCTTGACAACTTCCAGGTTCTGCGTGCTCTGCTGCACGGCACCCATGTGACCGGACATCTTCTTACCCGGGAACACACGGCCTGGGGTCTGGCGCTGGCCCAGCGAACCCGGCGCGCGATGCGACAGCGAGTTACCGTGGGTAGCGTCACCCATGCGGAAGTTGTAGCGCTTGATGGTGCCCTGGAAGCCCTTACCCTTGGTGACACCCTGGACGTCGACGATCTGGCCGACTTCAAAGATGTCTGCCTTGACTTCGCCGCCAACGGCGAAATCGCCGAGCTGCGCGTCTTCGACACGGAATTCCCACAGACCACGACCTGCCTCGACCTTGGCCTTGGCGAAGTGGCCGGCTTCCGGCTTGTTCACCAGGGCGGCGCGACGGGCACCGACGGTCACCTGCACGGCGCTGTAGCCGTCGGTTTCGACGGTCTTGATCTGCGCGATGCGGTTCGGGGTTGCTTCAATCAGGGTCACCGGGATGGACTGGCCATCTTCAGTGAAAACGCGGCTCATGCCGGCCTTGCGGCCCACGAAGCCCAACGAATATTTCTTCGTCATGGTCGTAGTCCTCAGGTCAACTTGATCTGCACGTCGACGCCGGCAGCCAGTTCGAGCTTCATCAGCGCGTCCACGGTCTTGTCGTTGGGGTCGACGATGTCGAGCACGCGCTTGTGCGTGCGGGTCTCGTACTGGTCACGCGCGTCCTTGTCGACGTGCGGGGAAACGAGAACGGTATAACGCTCGATCTTGGTCGGCAGCGGGATCGGGCCCTTGACCTGGGCGCCGGTACGCTTTGCCGTCTCAACGATCTCGCTGGCCGAACGGTCGATCAAACGATGATCGAACGCCTTCAGCCGAATTCGGATCTTTTGGTCCGCCATGACGGGTGTTCCTTGGTTAAAAGAGCGACGAGCCAAGCCTCTGGGTTGCTTGGCCCCTTGGACTAACAGATACAACGTCCTTCATACGCACGACCCGCATTCCTGCGAGCCGCCAGGGCCATTCCGTGGACCCTAAACACACAGGCAGACCAGCAAGCCGGTCTGCCCAGACGAAAAAGCATAACGCACATATAGGCGGCAGTCAACAGGGTTTCTGTTGACGCCACCTTTGAGCGTGACCCTTCCTGGTCTGGGGAACACAAGGCACATCCTGTGCCTACTTTCCCTGTTAACGCCCCGATGCCCTACCCAGGCAACATCGGGGCGCTGATTCTAACAGATTACGCGATGATCTTGGAGACCACGCCGGCGCCGACGGTGCGGCCACCTTCGCGGATGGCGAAGCGCAGACCTTCGTCCATGGCGACCGGGTTGATCAGCTCGACAACCATCTTCACGTTGTCGCCCGGCATCACCATTTCAACGCCTTCCGGCAGCTGGGCTGCACCGGTGATGTCGGTGGTGCGGAAGTAGAACTGCGGGCGGTAGCCGTTGAAGAACGGGGTGTGACGGCCGCCTTCGTCCTTCGACAGGACGTACACTTCGCCTTCGAACTTGGTGTGCGGCTTGATCGAACCCGGCTTGGCCAGGACCTGGCCGCGCTGGACGTCGTCACGCTTGGTGCCGCGCAGCAGCAGACCGGCGTTGTCACCTGCCTGACCCTGGTCCAGCAGCTTGCGGAACATTTCCACGCCGGTCACGGTGGTCTTCTGCACCGGACGGATGCCGACGATTTCGATTTCTTCGCCGACCTTGATCACGCCGCGTTCGATACGACCGGTCACCACGGTGCCGCGGCCGGAGATCGAGAACACGTCTTCCACCGGCATCAGGAAGGTCTTGTCGATGTCACGTTCCGGTTCCGGGATCCAGCTGTCCAGGGCTTCAACCAGCTTGATGACAGCCGGCACGCCGATTTCGCTCTGATCGCCTTCCAGCGCCAGACGGGCCGAGCCGGAGATGATCGGGGTGTCGTCGCCCGGGAAGTCGTACTTGCTCAGCAGTTCGCGCACTTCCATTTCCACCAGCTCGAGCAGCTCGGCGTCGTCCACCATGTCAGCCTTGTTCAGGAAGACAACGATGTACGGCACACCGACCTGACGTGAAAGCAGGATGTGCTCGCGGGTCTGCGGCATCGGGCCGTCAGCGGCCGAGCACACCAGGATCGCGCCGTCCATCTGGGCGGCACCGGTGATCATGTTCTTGACGTAGTCAGCATGGCCCGGGCAATCAACGTGGGCGTAGTGACGGGTCGGGGATTCGTATTCGACGTGCGCGGTCGAGATCGTGATGCCACGGGCCTTTTCTTCCGGCGCGGCGTCGATCGCGGAGTAATCCTTGAACTCGCCACCGAAGCGCTCGGCACCGATCTTGGTCAGTGCGGCGGTCAGCGTGGTCTTGCCGTGATCGACGTGACCGATGGTGCCGACGTTGACGTGCGGCTTGGTGCGCTCGAACTTACCCTTGGCCATGGCTGCTTATCTCGAATTCGTCTGATGTGGTGCTGAAGATGGTGCTCACGAAAGGAATCGAACCTTCGACCTCTTCCTTACCAAGGAAGTGCTCTACCGACTGAGCTACGTGAGCGAGTTGTGCATTATGACATGAACCTGTGAAACTTCAAGGTTCACTCAATGGAGCGGGAGACGGGGATCGAACCCGCACCATCAGCTTGGAAGGCTGAGGTTCTACCATTGAACTACTCCCGCACCGGGAATGTGCCACAACGTGAAACTGGTGGAGGGAGGTGGATTCGAACCACCGAAGGCGTAAGCCAGCAGATTTACAGTCTGCCCCCGTTGGCCGCTTGGGTATCCCTCCTTTCCCACCCCGCTCCGCGTTGCCGTAGCGCTGCGTTGCTGGGTGGTGAGCCCGCTATTCTGGGCACATGAAGGGGGTCTGTCAACATTCTTTTTTGTTTTTTTCACATCTTGTCGCAAGCACCTTGATACACAAGGTCATTGCCCGGGCACGGGCACGGGCAGCGCTTCATCGGCAAAGATGGCCACGTGTGGTACCCCATCGGCCCCGATCCAGCCCCGGTACATACCCTGGGTGTTGAACGGGAAGGCAAAGCGACCATCACCGGCCAGCACGATCGCGCCGCCATCGCCACCCAGCGCCGGGATGCGCTCGTTGATCACCGCACGCCCGGCCTGTTCCGGTGAGGCACCGGCCAAGCGGATCCGTGCACAGATCTCATGTGCGGCGGCAGTGCGGATGTAGTACTCGCCCCAGCCGGTGCCGGACACCGCGCAGCCGGCATCGGCCCAGGTACCGGCACCGATGATGGGCGAATCGCCGACCCGGCCGTAGCGCTTGTTGGTCATGCCGCCGGTCGAGGTCCCGGCCGCCAGATCGCCCTGGGCATCGAGCGCCACGGCGCCGACGGTACCGAAGTGGCGCGCGGTTTCCAGATCGGCATGGGCCTGCCCGGCAGCCTCTTCTTTCAGTGCCCGCTGCAGTTGCTGCCAGCGCTTTTCGGTGCGGAAGTAATCCGGATCGACCAGCGTGATGCCCTGCTCGACGGCGAAGGCCTCGGCGCCCTGCCCGACCATCATCACGTGCGGCGAGTGTTCCATCACCGCTTCGGCCAGCTGGATGGGGTTGCGCACCCGCTGCACACCCGCCACCGCACCGGCCTTCTGGGTCTTGCCGTCCATCAGGGACGCGTCCAGCTCATTGCGTCCATCGTGAGTGAACACCGCGCCGCGCCCTGCATTGAAGGTCGGATCGTCTTCCAGCACGGTGATCGCGGCCGTGACGGCATCCACCGCAGGACGGCCTGCAGCCAGGGCGGCATGCCCCTGCCGCAAGGCCTGCGCCAGCGCCGTGCGCGCTGCCTTTTCCTCATCCGGCGAAAGCGAGGCACGCTCCACGCCAGCACCGCCATGAATCACCAACACAGGCGCCGGGGTCGCCGCGTGGGCCGCGGCAGCAGGCAGCAGAAGGGCAAGCAACAGCGGACGCAGGGACATGCAAAGGCTCCAGCAGGCGGAATTCATGCTGCATCTTGCCGCGAGGCCCGGGCCGTACGCCAGCGTCGCCGCGTTCTCCACAATCCAGGTGAACAGGGCCGCGGACAATCTGTGGATAAGCCTCCCAGAAGCCCTGACGATGGCCCTTGCGATGGGCTGGCGATATTTTCACCAGCACCGGATCAGGCGGGCACGTCAGTAGTCGCGCAAGGTCAGCTGACCGTCCTCGACTTCCGCACGCGCCTGCAGCCCACCTTCGATCAGACCCAGGTCATCCAGCCGCAGCCGCTCACCACTGGCCACCACGCTGACCGGCACATCGGTGAAGCGCAGCGGCTGCCCCGCTTCAAGCTGATCGGCATCGCGGCCCGGCCGCACCACCCACACCTTGCCACTGCCATCGACGCTGCGCACCAGGGCCTGGCCATCGGCCTCCACGCACAAGGCGGCATCTTCATCCACGCCGATGCCCACCATGTCCGGGTCGCCACTTTCCTGCGCGGCGCGGGCGACGAAGACGATCAGCCTGCCCAGACGGTCGCGCTTATCGAAATGGGTATCGGTCACGACCCGTTGCAGGAAGGGAACCTGCAGGAAACCATGGTCCAGGGTGACGGCCGGCCCCAGCGGATCGGCCAGGGCTTCGGCCGAGGTGATGCTGCCGCCATCCAGCGCCCCGTAAGCATAGCCGCCGAGTATGGCCAGCCCGGCGCTGGTGCCCGCGATCGGCTTGCCAGCCCGCACATGGGCATTGAGCGCGCGGTTGAGCGCGGTGCCCTTCCAGAAACGGATGTAGCGGGCCTGGTCGCCACCGGCGATGAAGATCGCATCGGCCGCCGCCAGCACCCGCATCACCGCCGGATCATCGGCGGCGCTGCGGCTGTCAAAGACCAGGGTCTGGACCGCCGTCACCCCGCCGATGTCTTCGTACAGTTTGCGCTGCAGGTCATCGCCGCCGGAAGCGCGCAGGATCACCACGCGCCCATTGCCCGCCCGCTGCAGCCACCAGTTGAACGCTTCCGGCACCCATCCGCCGCCCCCCATCAGCATCATGGCCGGCTGTCGCGGGCCCGGCCGGGGCGCATCGAAGTCGCCCTGCTCGTAGTAGCGCAGGCCTGCCTGCGACAACTCCCCGGGCGTACGCGCGGCCGCCGCGACCGCCAGGCTGAGCCCCAACAGCAGAACCAGCCCTTCACGCCAGAACCGCGGTGCGCAATGGGGCATGAAACGACGGATGCTCGGGCCAGACATGGCGATCTCCCTGAACAAAACGAGGCTGTAACCGCTTTCACTCTTTGCCAGACAAAGGATCAGTAGTCAAGGACATAAAAAAGGCGTTAAATCTGCGCCATCCATTCCAGAAAAGTGAATGGGGGACAGGGCCCCTCCTCTGCGGGCCGGCAATATTCCTGAGAAAACTCTCATGCGTAGACAGGCGATGGCGTGGTCAATCCAGCTGGCGTTGATGGGTGTGGCTGCTTCGGCGGCAGCGCAGTCCACTGATGCTTCCTCGTTGCAGCAACTGGACACCGTGCAGGTGACCGGTTCGCGCATTCCCCGCGCCCAGGTCGAAGGGCCGGCACCGGTCACGGTGATCAACGCCGAACAGATCCGCGCCAGCGGCTTCACCACCGTGCCCGATGTGCTGCGCGCGATGACCCAGAACGGCGGCGAAACCCAGAGCCAGCAATCGTCCAGCGGCGCTGATTTCTCGCCGGGGGCACAGCAGGTCGACCTGCGCGGGCTGGGCCCGAACCACACCCTGGTGCTGGTCAACGGCCGCCGCATCGCCGATTTCCCGATGCCGTTCCAGGGCCGCAGCAACTTCACCGACGTGTCCAACATCCCGCTGGCGATGATCGACCGGATTGAAGTGCTGACCGGCAGCGCCTCGGCCATCTATGGTTCGGACGCGATTTCCGGGGTGATCAACTTCATCCTGAAGAAGCAGGCCGATGGCACCACGGTGGACATGCGCGTGGGCACCACCAGCGAAGGCGGCGGCGAATCCTTCGATTTCAGCGTGGTCAGCGGCTACAACCGCGGGCGCTTCAACGCGGTGTACAGCCTGGAACTGCAATCGCAGGCGCCGCTGTGGGCGTACCAGCGCGATATCCAGGACAGCACCGCCGACGCGCCCACGGAAGGTTCGCGGATTGCCCGCCGCGCTTACCTGCGCACGGATTATTACGACGATTACATCGACCCGGGTGCGGCGACCTGCCAAGGCCTGGCCGGGCAGAACCAGGGCAGCACCTACCGCGCCTTCCGTCCGGGCTACGGTTACTACTGCGGCAGCGACGCCTCGATCGGCTACGGCACCATTCTGAGCGAGCGCCGCGGCGCCAATGGTTTCGCTTCGCTCAGCTACGATTTCGACAACGGCAGCCAGTGGTTTGCCGATGTGCAGCTGGGCCGCCACGAACTGGCCCAGTTCCGCGATGTCACCCAGTGGGGGCTGATGCAGCCGGACGGCAACGAAGAGGGCTACTTCTACAACCAGGCCACCGACCAGGTGGAGTTCTGGCAGCGCCAGTTCTCGCCGGAGGAAATGGGCGGGCTGGGCAACGGCATGATCCGTAGCACGCAGAAGACCTTCAGCGTGACCACCGGCTTCAAGGGCAAGCTGGGCGAAGCCTGGGACTACGAGGCCTCGCTGAGCCATTCGCAGTACCAGGCCAGCATCCGCTGGCCGCAGATCATTGCCGCCAAGGCCAATGCACTGTTCCTGGGCCCGCAGCTGGGCGAGGACGACGATGGCTTCCCGATCTACAACGCCGACCCGGCGCGCCTGTACCGGCCATTGATCCGCGCCGAATACGATTCGATTGCCGCGCGCACCGAGTACACGCCGAAATCGCGCACTGAAACCGCCGCGCTGACGCTGACCAACGGCGCGTTGTTCCGCCTGCCCGGCGGTGATGCCGGCCTGTCGGCCACGGTCGAGCTGGGCCAGCAGGCCTATGCCTTGAACCCCGATCCGCTGGCGACCGAGTATTACTACTACAGCTGGAAGGATTCGGACGGCCACGGCAGCCGCAACCGTTGGGCGGCCGCCGCCGAGCTGCGCCTGCCGCTGCTGGACTCGGTGAATGTCAGCCTGGCCGCGCGCCAGGACGAGTACCGCTTCTCCGGCCGCTCGCTGGGCAAGGCGACCTGGAGCGGCGGCATTGAATGGCGGCCGCTTGATCAGTTGCTGGTGCGTGGTTCCTACGGCACGGCCTTCCGCGCGCCCGATCTGCATTACGTGTATGCCGGCCCGGGCAACGATGAGACAAGCGGCAATGATTACTTTGCCTGCCTCAGCGATGGCGCCGATGACTGCAGCGATTACGAGGAAAACCTGATCCGCGGCCGCCAAGGCAACCGCGAACTGGATCCGGAAACCAGTAAATCCTGGAGCGCGGGCTTCGTCTGGTCGCCCAGTGCGGACCTGGACCTGACCGCTGACTGGTTCGACATCGACATGCGCAACCAGGTGCAGGACATGCGGGTGGACGCCATCCTGCGCGATGAGGCGGCCTGCCGCCTGGGCACGCAGGATGCGAGCTCGCCGACCTGCATCGATGCCTTGGCGCGCGTGCAGCGCACCGATGATGGCCGCCTGTACGGCGTGCAGGTCAGCCCGATCAACGTTGCCCGCGAGCGCACCAGCGGGGTGGACGTGGGCCTGCGCTGGCGCCTGCCGACGGCCATCGGCGTGTTTGCGCTGTCAGGCAACCACACCTGGGTGAAGCGCCACGATTTCCAGCAGTTCGACGGCGACGTGATGGAAGACCAGTTCGCGGTGAACAGCGGCTTCGATATCCCGCGCACCAAGAGCACGGTCAGCGTGGGCTGGGAGAAGGGCCCGTGGGCGGCGACCGTGGTCGGTACCCGGCTGGGCCGTCTGCCGACCTCGGACAGCTACGACCAGGTGTATGACCCGGAAGACGGCAACAGCCCGTGGATCGGTGCAACGTGGCGCTACAACGCCTCGCTGCAGTACCGCTTCGATGCCGGTTCGCGCGTGAGCATTTCGGTGGTCAACCTGCAGAACAAGATGCCGCCCAAGGACGTGACCTATACCGGCTATCCGTATTACGACACGTCGTGGTTCGACAGCGTGGGTCGCACGATCAACCTGCAGTTCTCGCATCAGTTCGGTGGCAGCAGCACGCGTTGATGCAGGCCCGGGGCGCCGGTGGATGGCCGGCACCTCTGGACAAAAAATAGCCACGCCTTGAAACGCCTGTCGCATAAGCCTTACCGGGACTTGTCCACATGTAACCCCCACCGCTTTCCACGTGGGGTGTGGAAAACCGCAGGGCATGCTGGACAAAAAATAGCCAGCCATTGAAACGGTTGCGGCACGGGGTTCACGTCTACTTGTCCACAGGGCATCCCCACCGCTTTCCACGCGGGGTGTGGAAAAGCCTGATGCGCGCCCCGCCGGCGATATCGTGCTCGCTGCGCCATGGTCGGCAAGTGCTTTTCTGGTGGCGCCGGGCCATGCCCGGCCAGCGCAGCGGCAGAGCCTACCGACCAACGGTCGCCCCCCCCCCATCCGGACAGAGGTCGCATCAGGCATGCCCGGCGGCATGTTGCGTGCCGCGCTGCGCGTTCGCCGGAGATGGCAAGGCGCTACCGAGACCCGCATGGCCATTTACGCAGCCGTGCCACAGTCCACTGCATGAGTAACCGGCTTTGAACGCACGCCGTCATCGTCCACAAGTTGCGTCTGCCACACGATGCGGCCTGGCTCGCTGTTCTCGCAGCGCAGGGTGACTTCGATGGGCCAATTGGGATCACCCTGTGTCGTCCTGTCTTCCCGGCACTCCCACCCCTCCGGACAGCTGATTGCCGTTGTGGTGGCGACCACGGGATACTGCGGATGACCATCATAATTAAGCGCGACTCGTTCACTTTCCCAGGGCCGTAACGCGATATCGGCGATGGGCTTCAACGCCAGCGGGGTGCAGCCTTTTCCTTGGCGGTGCAAGCGGTAGCCTTTCTCAACCCCCTTCATCACTGATGCACGGAAATTGGGGTCCTGCAGTGCGCGGGCATCGTCTTCGTTGGTATGGAAAGCGGCCTCGACAACAACCGATGGCATCGCCGCGAGGCGATTTTCGCCGTGGTTGTAGACGTGAGGTGCCGGGGCCACCGGGAAGTTCTCATAGCCAAGCTGCGCGGTGATCAGCTCCTTCATATAACACAGCATGCTACGTGCCAAGGGGACGTTCTGCATGGCATTGGGATGGATGTAAACGCGTGCACCGCGGGCTGTGAGGTCCTCTTCAAATGCATTCGTATGAACATGGATCAGGCCGCCTGCTCCAATATGGTTTGCATACAGGGGACGGCTACGGATGTCTTCATCCCGCTCACGATCGGCCGCAGTGGATGTCGGCAGCGAATTCCAGATCGCCGGCAGCTCGGGATACCGCTCCCTCAGATCGTACCGGGCAGCGACTTTCCACCATGCTTGACCGCTAGCGTCGTGTGAGTGACTGCTGCGAGAGCGAACCCTTCTTACTTCGTGTTCACTACGCTCGCGTAGATACCGCTGCAGATCGTCTGCCAACAGCGGCGTCAGCTCATCCTCCAGAACCGAGTTCCATGGGTCACGCTGGTAGCGCCAGTCGCTATACCTATGGTTGTAGTACAGCCCATGACCTGCGGACACAACAGTCAACTTCTCATCCGGCGGCGCAACGCTTGCCTTTGGCCTGGCAACACGGGGTCATCGTCCGGAAAATAATGCTCCAGAGGCTTGCCGTTGAAGAAGATGAAGCCACCCGCCCCATCGCAGCCAAGTTCGCGCGCCCTCGACCACAACGAGCTCTCAATTCCGCGGAGTTTATCGTGGAAGTCCTCGGAAACTTCTTTGGGCAGGTAGGTTGCAGGTAGATCGACGGTGAATGCACAGGTACTGAGATCAATCCGCACACGGCCCCGCACATGCAGCGCCTGCCCTTCAAAGCGCTTGACTGCAGCTAGAACTCTATTCAACTGCTCGGTCAGCACCCGATCCATCTCCGCGTCGCGCACCGTGGCCGGTGCCGCATACGCGCCCTGCAGCGCGAAGAGTGCGGCGATCACACTGCTGCACGCGAATTCAAACTTTCCCATGTCTACCAGTCCTTGTGGCCATTGGCCGGGAGTGGAAGCATCACGGTAACCCGTGCCAAGAGGTGAGGCACATGTTCCAGATACCACCAGGCGCGCAACGCAGTAGTCATCGCTCCAGAGATTTGGATCTACGCTGCCGATGCACATTCATTTAACGCGCCACTTTGCCTTGTTCAGCGACGCTGTTGCAGACAACCGGAGATGGCCTCACCCGCACTGGCTCCGCATGGCCGCACCGCCACCATGCTATCGAGGCATAAACGCACAGTGCGGAACCAAGAGGATGCACATCGACAGGTACCGGTACCGGTACCGGTAAAACTTCCCGTTAGCGCCGGGCCATGCCCGGCGAGCGCAGCGGCAGAGCCTCCCGACCAACGGTCGCCGCCCTCTCCTGACAGAAGTCGCAGCAGGCATGCCCGGCGGCATGTTGCATGCGGCGCTGCACGCTCGCCGGACTTGGCACGCCGCTACACATCACCGCCGCGCACGCGTGACCGGTGCTGCGTCATTGCACTTCGTGATGCAGGGCCTCAGTGGCGCTGTCGGTGAGCTCACAGCCCGCCAGCACCAGGCCCTGCAGCAGATGGTCGGCAATCTGCTCGTCTTTCACCGCGTGGCGGTTGTGCACGATCGCCGCCGACAGCAGTTGCAACACCGTGGCCAATCCGCGCAGGTTGCGACTGACCTGTGCCAGGGTCTCGTTACGCTCGACCGTGACGCCGGGCTCATCCCAGAGCCCGCCATGACCACCGACCGCGTGGTGGACACGCAACAGATGCGAGACGAAGGTCGGCGCCGCCGGCGGCAGCGCCCGTTCGGCCAGTGCGTGCTCCAACTGCTCGGCGACGGGGGCAGGAACGTCAAGAACGGCATCGCCGATCAGCGCATGCAGGTGGGCGACATCAGGCAGGAAACGGGACATGGGTACTCCGCGGTTCTGGAAGCCGCCCGTCTTGGGGCGGCGGACGGTGCGGGTTGCCATACCGGGTCGTCGCTACGCAGTTAACCGGCGGATCATGCGATCCCCCGCACCGTCCGCCATGGAGGATGGCACGAGGGCGCATGCTCCGCCGTGCCCGAAGGCGACAACGGAGCTGCGTAGTGACGACTGACGGGATGGCAATCCCGGCTGGAGGGGTTGCTCCAGCGTCTGCAGCGTGCGCCGACGGGGCCTGCTGCGTATATGGGCAAAGTTGTAGAGACTGCTGACTGCCCGCCAGCTCACGTTTTATGGGGGCGACGCCGGGCGGGCTGGCCTGCAGTTCTGCGGGAAGGGATTCGACCAGTTAGTTCTCAGCGACACTCCGCAGACGCACCGAGCAGAGCAGCGCGCACTCGGCCCCTACACACGGGCGCCTTCGAGTACCCAAACAGCACCGAACCGTGTCATCGCACCATTTGTGCAGCAGGCTGTTGCGCAAATGTTGGGTGCGATCAGCCCTCCGCAAAGACCCGCATGCACTTGCACCGAAGGACTGCCAGTTACCGATTTATCCAACAGCTTGTCGGACAGTTACCTGATGTCCCTACACGGCAGCTCGTGGAACTGGCAGCGCCTGAAAGAAGGCAAGCATCACGGCTGTCGCCGCAGCCCTACCCGCTGCGCTGCCGTATCCAACGCCTCTCTGAAGGCATCGAAACTGGGCATATCAATTCGCAGCGGATCGACCCGGCCAGAGGTCACCAGATCAGCCTGTTCGTCGGCGGAGGGTTCGTTTCCTCCAAAGAATGCAGCCAACTGGCTTTTGAGCGAATCAGGACTGGCGTCATTGCCGGACCGTTCTTCGAGCGGCTGACAGTTTGCGTACTCCGGCGGACGCATGGCGCACAACAGCCATGCTTCGGATTTTGGGCGTGGCACCATGGGCACACCTGCATCGAATTCGGCCAATGCAAAACCACGGTGCATCGAGTCCACCTTCTCCTGCCAGACCTTGGCAGGTGTTGCACTGACACCGTCGCCATCACGGAAGAGGACTGCGAGCACTCGCTGACCTTCATCGGCCTCGATCATCTTGGCCCAGTGTGCAAGCTGCTGCGCGTTGCGGGTGTAATAGGCACCGTTCTTGCCGAACTTGGTACCAGGAAGCAGAGTGCTGCGCGGCTTGGGCAGGTGAGCCAATTCCGATTTATGAACATGCGCCACGCAGCCTCCTCCCTCCGAGTGCATTTCAAGCATGCTGTAGCCGAGGTAATGACGCTCCAAGATCCGGTCAACGAACCAAGCCATGGGACCCGGCATGAATTCCATATCATCGACGCCCTGTCGTGTGTGGCCAATATCTGTTGGGCCTTCACCGGACAGGAGCAGCTTCATGACACGGCGGCCTTCTGTTCCCGCTCACTCGCCTCGGCTGGCAACGCCGTCAGATCCATGTCGACGAAGACCTCACCCGGCCCAAGCAGTGCCAGTTTCTTCTGGGCGCTTGGCAGATCGAACAGTCGAACAGCTCTGGTGTACCCCATGACATTGCGATAGATGAAGAGCACGGATGCCTTGGCGACCTCATCTGGTAGATAGTTGAGTACCAGCGGACTGTGGGTGGTCACGATCACCTGTCGTTCGCTCTCGAGCAACGTCTTCACAAGCTGCTCGATCAACTCCGGATTGATGCCATTTTCGATTTCATCGAACAGCACACAAGCCTGCCCCTGCTCCCAATCCCCAATGCCAACCTGGGAAAGCACTGCCAGGACCCGCAGGAGCCCATCGTTGACGTGTCGGCTGTCGGTCTCCAGGCTGGAGAGCGTCCCTTCGCGCAAGTGCTCCACGATGCGCAGGTCCTTCCAGCCAGCCCGTAGCGCTTTGGTGGAAATCTCAGACACCTGAGGATAGAAACGCTTCAGATTCAAGGTAAGGGCCGATTTGGCCTCAGGAGAAAGCCCATGAATGAAGGCACCCAACCCCTCGCCACCAGAGCCAATATCCCCCGCCGCTTTCGCCCGCCGCCGCATGGACTGGGGCGACAGAAGATCGAGCGAACGTAGATTCGCAGTGGCCTGTTCCAGCACCGCGATCGCTGGATGGACGTCACGCGCCTCGACAAACGAGAGCGTCGATCCCTGATAGGCCATCGCGTGAACCGGGAAGGTCAGAGATGGCTTGCCATCATGGCCAGACACCACCAACTGCCCATCTTTGATGAGCAATACATGCCCGACGCCAGCAACGGTCACCGCCTCTGATGTGCAGCGCCCCTCGATCGGATTGAACGCACCAATCCAGACGATCTGTCCGATTCCAGGCGCATCGAGTTCGAGTTGAAACTGGATCAGCTTCCTGGGCCGCAGGAATCGACTGGTGAGATCAGTGGCCTTCCACTCGCGCTGCTTCAGCCAGGCACCCACATTGCCACAAGCCAACTGACCCAGAAAATCAAAGGCCTGCAGGATCGTCGTTTTTCCTGCCCCGTTGAGGCCCACGAGACAAGTGAACAACCCAAGGCTGTCAGGCTGCGGCGGTAAGCGGAAATCAACCAGCGACTTGAAATTGTCGATGTAGAAGCCCGTGATCATCGCCGCCTCCCTTCTCAGTTTTGTAGAGTCCCTGAGTCCATGCCACTTGGCAAGACCCGCTTCAGGAATCAGACGTCAGACATTAAACCGGAAGTGCAGCACATCACCTTCCTGCACGCGGTATTCCTTGCCTTCCAACCGCAGACGCCCGGCTTCCTTCGCCCCGGCCTCGCCCTTGTACTTGATGAAGTCGTCATACGCGATGGTTTCAGCGCGGATGAAGCCCTTCTCGAAGTCGGTGTGGATGACCGCCGCGGCCTGCGGGGCCGTCGCGCCCTTGCGCACGGTCCAAGCGCGGACTTCCTTCACGCCAGCGGTGAAGTAGGTCTGCAGGCCCAGCAGCTGGTAGGCCGCGTTGATCACGCGGTTCAGGCCCGGCTCGGTCAGGCCCAGGTCGGCCAGGAAGGTGTCGCGGTCTTCGTCATCCAGCTGCGACAGCTCTTCTTCGATCGCGGCCGACACCGGGACCACCTTGGCACCCTCTTCGGCGGCACGTGCACGCACGGCTTCCAGGTGCGGGTTGTTCTCGAAGCCGTCTTCCAGCACGTTGGCGATGTACATCACCGGCTTCAGGGTGAGCAGGAACAGATCACGCACCAGCGCCTTTTCTTCGTCGTCCAGACCGGCGCTACGGCCGGCCTTGCCGTCGGCCAGCGCGGCCTGCAGCTTGGCCAGCACCGGCTTGCGGGCTGCCGCTTCCTTGTCGCCACCCTTGGCGGCGCGCTCGGCACGGTTCAATGCCTTTTCAACGCTGTCCAGGTCGGCCAGAGCCAGCTCGGTGTCGATGGTGTCGATGTCAGACAGCGGATCGACCTTGCCGGCAACGTGCACGATGTCGCCGTGCTCGAAGCAGCGCACCACATGGGTGATCGCATCCACTTCGCGGATGTGGGCCAGGAACTTGTTGCCCAGGCCTTCGCCGCTGGCGGCACCGGCCACCAGGCCGGCGATGTCGACGAACTCGACCGCGGTCGGGATCACCTTCTGCGGGTTGATGATGGCCGCCAGTTCACCCAGGCGCGGGTCCGGCACCGGCACGATGCCGACGTTCGGCTCGATGGTGCAGAACGGGAAGTTGGCCGCGGCGATGCCCGCCTTGGTCAGCGCGTTGAAGAGGGTCGACTTGCCTACGTTGGGCAGACCGACGATGCCGCATTTGATACCCATGTCTGGAACTCCGGGGTGAAAGTGATTGGTGAAACAGCGCACGCGCCGCTTTACCAATCAGATTCTGTTGGGTGCCGCCCGAAACCGGCCGGCACGAACGTCTGCCACTCAGCGCGCGGTATGCAGGCGCTTCATGGCTTCATTGAAATCGCCCTGCACGGCCAGCGGCAGCACATCGATCGCCTCATCGATCGCGCGCGCCATCAGCACATCATCCTCTTTCGAGGGCCGCCCGAGCACCCAGGGCACCACGCGGTCCTTGTGGCCGGGATGGCCGATGCCCAGCCGCAGGCGGTGGAACTGCCCGTGACCCAGCAGGCGCATGGTATCGCGCAGGCCGTTCTGGCCACCGTGGCCGCCATCGAACTTCAACCGCGCCACGCCCGGCGCAAGGTCCAGTTCATCGTGGGCGAGCAGGGTTTCTTCCGGGGCGATCTTCCAGAACCGCTGCGCCGCCGTCACCGACTTGCCGCTGAGGTTCATGAACGTGGCCGGCTTGAGCAGCCAGATGGCCTGCCCGCCGACGTCGATCTTCGCCGTTTCACCAAACAGTTTGCTGTCCACGCTCCAGCGCGCGCCGGCCTTGTCGGCCAGTGCCTCGACGAAGTGGAAACCCGCGTTATGCCGGGTCCGTGCGTGTTCGGCGCCGGGATTACCCAGGCCGACGATCAAGCGCAATCCTGTCATTGCATCTTCCTGCATCTTCCAGACAAAGGGGCGGCACCCGTTGCAGGTACCACCCCTTGGTCATGACAGCGGCCGTGCCTGCGCACCGCCGCCGCGAGTGCCTTACTCGGCCGCCGGTGCTTCTTCGGCGTCGGCAGCGTCTTCCTTGCCGTGCTTGGCGGTGACGATGGCGTCGTCGTGGTCCTTGCCCAAGGCCAGGGCCGGGATCTCAACGCCCTTCGGCAGTTTGATGTCCGACAGGTAGACCACGTCACCGGCGTTCAGGGCAGCCAGGTCGACTTCGATCGATTCCGGCAGGTCCTTCGGCAGGCAGCTGACGGTCACTTCCTTCAGTTCGTGGGTGACCACGACGTCGGCAGCCTTGCCAGCCGGCGAGGTGTCTTCGTTGATGAAGTGCAGCGGCACCGAAGCGGTCAGGGCTTCGTTTTCGTTCACGCGCTGGAAGTCCAGGTGCATGATCAGCTGCTTGTACGGGTGGCGCTGCATGTCACGCAGCAGCACGCGCTCGACCGAACCTTCGATGTTCAGGCTCAGGATCGAGGAGTAGAACCACTCGTTCTGCTGGGCCAGCCAGATTTCGTCGTGGCCGAGGCTGATCGCCACCGGTTCAGCGTTGCCACCGTAAACGATGGCCGGGATCACACCAGCGTGACGCAGGCGGCGGCTCGCACCCTTGCGCTGCAGTTCACGCTTGGTGACCTTGATTTCATGGGTCTTGGACATTTCTATGACTCAGGTTGTTGCCTTGCCTTGCGGCTTGGCGGTTGAAGGATGCTTCCGCGACCAGAAGCACCCCGGGGGTTCCCCGCCGTCGCCGGCAGGGATGAAACTCAATCCACGTACAGCGAGCTGACCGACTCGCCGAAAGCGATGCGGCGCATCGTTTCAGCCAGCATTTCCGCCACGCTCAGCTGGCGGATCTTGCTGCAGACGCGGGCAGCGTCCTTCAGCGGGATGGTATCGGTCACCACCAGTTCGTCCAGCTGCGAATTGGTGATGTTGTCCACTGCCGGGCCCGACAGCACCGCATGGGTGCAGTAGGCGGCGACCTTGAGCGCACCGCGCGCCTTGAGGGCAGCAGCAGCGGCGCACAGGGTGCCGGCGGTGTCGACGATGTCATCGACCATGACGCAGGTCTTGCCTTCCACGTCACCGATGATGTTCATCACCGTGGACACGTTGGCACGCGGGCGGCGCTTGTCGATGATGGCCAGATCGGCATCGTCGAGGCGCTTGGCCACCGCACGGGCGCGCACCACGCCGCCAACGTCCGGGGACACCACGATCAGGTTTTCGGTGCCGTAGGCGCGCCAGATGTCGGCCAGCAGCAGCGGCGAGGCGTACACGTTGTCCACCGGGATGTCGAAGAAGCCCTGGATCTGGTCGGCATGCAGATCCACGGTCAGCACGCGGTCGGCACCGGCCGTGCTGAACATCTTCGCCGCCAGCTTGGCGGTGATCGGCACGCGCGAGGAACGCATGCGGCGATCCTGCCGCGAATAGCCGAAGTACGGCACCACGGCGGTAACGCTGGCCACCGATGCGCGCTTGAGCGCGTCGATCAGCACCAGCAGCTCCATCAGGTTCTCGGCGCTCGGGGCCGAGGTCGGCTGGATCACGAAGACGTCCTGCTTGCGCACGTTCTCTTCGATTTCCACCTGCACTTCGCCGTCGGAGAAGTGCGAAACCAGACACTTGCCCGGGCGGACTCCCAGTTCCTTGCAGATGTTCTGCGCCAGACGTTTGTTGGCGTTGCCGGAAAAGACCAGCAGGTTCGGGGACTGTTGCATCATCATTGTCTCGGGCGGGGACGAGTGGCGGGGATCCGGGAGCGACAGGCGCCTTCATGGCCCCTGCAGCTGATGACACCTGGACCGATCCACGTCCCGCGCAGCGATGCGCGGAGCAGCGCGGACACAGCCGCAAGTGGCAGGGGCGGGAGGATTCGAACCTCCGAATGCCAGGATCAAAACCTGGTGCCTTGGGCCTCTTGGCGACGCCCCTGCATCAATAAATCAATGTCGCTCGAGTGCATCCAGCAGCGGCGAGCGTCCAACGCCCGCAGCCACCCACGCCCGTAACGCCTCCGGCAACTTCGCCCGCCCCTGCTCTGCAGCAGCCTGCGATGCGAACTCGACGAAGCACCCGCCTCCGGACCCTGTCAGCCGCGCCAGACCGATGTCGCTCAACGCGGCAAGCACGGCCTCGACGGCAGGCTCACGGCGGCGCAGCACCGGTTCAAACGCATTGCCGAGCAGATTCCCGGAAGCGAAGTCCCCTATTTTCGCTACTGCAGCGTCGCGCGTCAAATCCGGTGATGCGAAAAGTGCAGGCGTCGGTACATGGACCCCCGGATCGGCGATCACATACCAGGCCGGCGGCAGGGCCATTTCCGTCAGTTTTTCACCAATGCCCTCGGCCCAGGCGTTGCGGCCGCGCACGAACACCGGCACATCGGCGCCCAGCTGCAGGCCCAGCGCCGCAAGCGCTTCCTCGTCCAGCCCGGTCTGCCACAGGCGGTTCAGCGCCACCAGGACGGTCGCCGCATCGGACGAACCGCCGCCGAAGCCACCGCCTGCCGGAACGTGCTTTTCGACGATGATGTCGACACCAAGAGGGCATATCGCCGTCTTTTTAAGCAACAGCGCGGCGCGCACAGCAAGATCATCGGCCTCGGCGACGCCGGCCAGGCCGTCCCCCACCCGGCCAACGTGGCCATCCTCGCGCACGCGCAGGCCGATGCGGTCGCCCCAGTCGAGCAGGCGGAACACGGTCTGCAGTTCGTGGTAGCCATCGGCGCGGCGGCCGACGATCTGCAGGAACAGGTTCAGCTTGGCCGGGGCCGGCCACCAGGACCAGCCCGTCGTTTCAACAGGCAGACTCATGGCTGGCCACTGCCCCACTGGTCAATCACCAGCCGCACCTTGGCATCGCCCTGGCTGGCCTCGATGCGCCGCGGCAACGTCGGCTCGGCATCCTGCGCGGCCTGCCAGTCCAGGTAATCCACCACCCAGCCGGCCTGCTGCAGGCGTCGCGGCCGCCCTTCAGCATCGCGCTCCAGGCCATGTTCGTCGCTGTCAGCCAGCACCAAGCCGCGGGTCCAGTCAGACAACTGGTTCACCGGGATGTCCCAGCCGGTCGCTTCCAACAGCAGTTGGCGTGCATCGCCCCCCTCACGCGGGCCCCCATCCAGCCCCTCCAGGCGACCACTGCCGAGGCGACTGTCGCCACTGAGCAGCCAGCTCTGGCGGGTAACCGGCGCACTGAGCCGGATCTGGTACTGGTTACCCTGCTGCTGCCATTCGATGCGGCCGCTGCCGCCGTTACGGCCCTTGCTGACCGCCACGCGCCCCTGGAACTCCCAGTTGGGCTGGGCGCGCAACACCTGCACGCGGGCCGCTTCGGCGCGCTCGGCGGCCGGCGACACGCTGTAGACGACATCCGGTACCGGGGTTTTCTGGGTACCCACCGACGTACAGGCGGCCAGCACCAGCAAAGCCAGTCCCCCGCCAAGGGGACGCATCTGGCGAAGGTTCATGGCTTGAAGGTCTCCCGTGCACGCTGCAGGGCGCGGTTGTCAGGGTCCAGTTTCTCGGCCTCGGCGAAGAAGCGGCGCGCTTCCTCGTGGCGCCCCAGGACCCACAGGACCTCACCGAGATGGGCGGCGATTTCCGCGTCCTTGGCCAGGCTGAACGCACGGCGCAACTGCACCAGCGCTTCTTCATTGCGGCCCAGGCGATACAGCACCCAGCCGTAGCTGTCGATGATGGCCGGATTGTCCGGCTCGGCCACGCGTGCGCGGTCGATCAGCTCCAGCGCCTCCTGGTAGCGGCCGGTGCGGTCGGCCAGGGTAAAGCCCAGCGCGTTGAGCGCGGCCACGTTTTCCGGCTCCGTCACCAGCACCTTGCGCAGGTCCGCCTCGGTGCGGGCGATGTCGTCGCGGCGCTCCCAGGCCAATGCCCGTGCGTACAGCAGCCCGTTCTCATCCGGGTAGGCGGCCAGGCCACGACCCAACGCGGCCAGCTCGCCCGCCTCGTCCCCGGCGCGCAGGCGCAGCTCGGCCTCCAGCAGGTAGGCATCGCGGCGCACCTCGTCGTCGACCGTGGCATCGCCCTGCAGCGCCGCCACTTCTTCCAGCGCCTTGTCCTGTCGCCCCAGCAGCGCCTGCGCATTGGCCGCGCGCAGCTGGGCTTCGGCGCGCTCATCGCCACCGGGCACGCTGTGATACCACTCCACCGCTTCCTGGTAGCGCTTGAGGTATTCAGCGATCTTGCCCAGCAGCAGGCGCTGGGCCGGGTCCGGCTTGCTGGCGGCCCCCGACAGCTCGGTGTACAGACCGGCCAGGGCGGTGGTATCGGCCTGTTTGGCCATCAGGGATGCGCGCATGCCCCAGGTCTGCACGTTCTGCGGACCGATCGCCAACAACCGTTCGGCCGCCATCGGCTCGTTCATGGCGTCATAGGCGACGGCCAGCGCGTTGCGCAATTCCGGGTCCTGCTCGGCCTGCGGCTCCACCGTGCGCAGCAGGGCCAGCGCCTGCGCGGTTTCGCCGGCCTGCTGCAACTGGCTGGCACGCAGCAATGCCACGCGCGGGTCCTGCGGGAAGCGCCGCACCACTTCGGCAATCATGCGCTGGGCCAGTTCCGGGCGCTCCATGCGCAGCGCCAGGCGACCGAATTCCTGCCAGACCTCCAGCCGGTCCGGGATGGCATTGGTGTCCACCAGAGCCCCCAGCACCTGCGCCGGAATGGCCGGATCGCGCCCCCCGCCCACCAGCGCTGCCAGCGCAAAACGCCAGCCACGCGGATCGGGATCGGCCAGCAGGGCCGCCAGCGCATCGCGCGCCGCGCCGGTCCGGTCCTGGCGCATGGCCAACGC
>DALZLW010000029.1:0-28845 GCA_032007425.1 Stenotrophomonas sp. | reverse complement strand
CTCACCAACGTGGTGATGATGGGCATGGGCGAGCCGTTGATGAACTTCGACAACGTCGTGCGCGCCATGAGCGTGATGCGCGATGACCTGGGCTACGGCCTGGCGAACAAGCGCGTCACCCTGTCCACCTCGGGCCTGGTGCCGCAGATCGATCGCCTGTCGGTGGAAAGTGACGTGTCGCTGGCGGTCTCGCTGCATGCGCCCAACGACGCGCTGCGTGAAACCCTGGTGCCTCTGAACAGGAAGTACCCGATCGCCGAGCTGATGGCATCGTGTGCCCGTTACCTGCGCGCCAACAAGCGCCGGGAGTCGGTGACCTTTGAATACACCCTGATGAAAGGCATCAACGACCAGCCTGAACACGCACGCCAGTTGGCGCGGCTGATGCGGCAGTTCGACAACGCCGTGCAGGCCAAGGATTCGGGCAAGGTCAACCTGATCCCGTTCAATCCCTTCCCGGGCACCCGTTACGAGCGGTCTGAAGAGGCGCATATCCGTGCGTTCCAGAAGATCCTGCTGGACAGCAACGTGCTGACGATGGTGCGTCGTACCCGCGGTGATGACATCGACGCGGCCTGTGGCCAGCTCAAGGGCCAGGTCATGGACCGGACCCGCCGCCAGGCTGAGTTCAACAAGACCCTGCAGGCGGAGAAGGGGCGCGATGCCGCGGCCTGACCGCCGCCTGTGGTTGGTGCTGGGCGGCCTGCTGCCCCTGGCGGGGTGTGGCGGTGGCGCTTCGTTCGGCGCGGCCAAGGAGTCGTTGTCGGTCGCTCCGGTCTATACCGCGCGTGACAGCGAAGCGGTGCGCCGTCAACACAACTACCAGACCCAGCTGGCGCTGGCCGGTGCCGATCTGCAGGCCGGCCAACTGGCATCGGCGGAAAAGCGAGCACGCGCGGCCCAGCGTCTGGATGACAGCCGTCCCGATGCGCTGATGGTGTTGGCGGCCGTCGCCGACCGCCAAGGGAGGGCGAGCGAGGCTGGCGCGCTGCTGCGTCGTTCGGCCGAACTGGCGCCGCAGCGCGGCGACGTGCTCAACAATTATGGTGCCTGGCTGTGCCAGAGCGGCGAGGCGGTGGAAGCGCTGGGCTGGTTCGAGCGCGCCCTGGCGGCGCCGGGTTATACCTCACCGGCGACGGCATTGGCCAATGCCGGCCGTTGCGCCCTGCAGGCCGGGCAGCTTGATCGCGCGGTGTCAGACCTGCGGCAGGCGGTGCAGCGCGATCCCGGCAATCCCTTGGCGTTGGAGTCGCTGGCTCGAATCGCCTTCGACCAGGGCCGTTTTCTGGAAGCGCGGGCGTTCTCGGAGCGACGTCTGGTGGCTGCGCCCGTCACTGTTTCCGTGTTACAACTTGCTTCTCAAATCGAAACGCGACTGGGAGACAGCCTGGCGGCTGACCGCTACCTGCAGCGTATTCGACAGGAATTTCCGCAGGATGCGGGCTCCAATTCGCAGGGTTGATGCCTAGTGACCGACAACCAGACTGTTGATGTCTTCGAAACGGCGGCGGGCTGCGGTGCACGCCTGCGCCAGGCCCGCGAAACGGCCGGCTTGACGATCGAAGATGTCGCCCAACGCCTGCACATGCCTGCCCAGGTCGTGCGCTCCCTCGAACAGGAGCAGTGGCAGCGCCTCGGCGCGCCGGTCTTCGTGCGCGGGCAGTTGCGCAGCTATGCGCGCCTGCTCGGGGTCGATGTCGGCCAGGTGCTGGAGCAGGCCCAGGTCGGGCCGATCGTGCCACCCACTCTGGTCAGTCACACCCATACCCCGCGCGCGCGGCGCATCGCCGAAAGCGTAGGGCGCCGCCTGCTGTATGTTGGTATCACCGCCGCATTGGCGGTGCCGGTCTGGTTTGCCACCCGCAGCCATTTCGATGCCGGTACGTCTGGTCCGAGCACGGCTTCGCTGGACGTGGTGCCGGCCACGGTCACGCCACCACCGGAGCGTACCGGGGCGGGCGAGGCCCCCGCGGCTGCCGCTGCGCCGGCGGTCCGTCCGTCGCCCACGCCCTATGTGGCCTCGTTGACCCCGGTGCCCAGGGGCCCGGCCGAAGCGCCGCCCGCCTCGCCGACTGCTGCCGCGCCGGGTGCGCTTCAGCTCAGTTTCACGGCAGACAGCTGGACCGAAATCTCCGCCCCCGATGGCAGCGTGGTGGAGAAGGCCTTGATCCGCGCCGGGCAGGTGCGCAGTTTCAACCCTGGGCAGGTCGGCCGGGTGGTGTTGGGTAATGCCTCGGCAGTGGAGGTTCAGCAGAACGGCGCCATCATCGACCTGGAACCCTACCGGCGAGCCAACGTCGCACGGTTTACGGTATCCTCTGAAGGCTCCGTCGCCCCCGCCCAGCGCTGAGGCGCGGTTTCACCACAATTCAATCCAATGGTCCCACCCAGTGGCTTCTGGCCAGCCGGGGCGGGGCGAGAGTACGCATGGCGATCGACGATCTGCTCGACGAGCACGAACAAAGTGAACGCGTCCGCAACTGGTTGCGGACCAATGGGCTCAGCATCATCGGTGGCGTGGCGCTTGCCATCGGCGCGATCGTCGGCTGGCAGTGGTGGCAGACCCAGCACGGCACCAAGCTGGCCAATGCCAACATCGAATACCAGAAGGCCATGCAGGGCCTGCAGGCGAACAACCTTGATGACGCCAGCAAGGCCGTGCGTGCGCTGGAGGCCGGCCCGTCCAACATCTACGCCGAACTGGCTTCGCTGCAGCTGGCCAAGGCCCAGGTCGAAGCGGGCAAGGACGAAGAAGCGCTGGCCACCCTGCGCGCGTTGAAGGTCGAAGGTGAGTTCCAGCGCGTGGTCGATCAGCGTGTGGCGCGCCTGCTGGTGGCCACCGGCAAGAGCGCCGAAGCGATCACCCTGATGGGCGCCGCCGGCGACAGCGAAAGCCTGGAAATCATCGGCGATGCGCTGGTGTCGCAGGGCAAGCGTGATGCAGCCCGCAGCCAGTACGAAAAAGCCCTGAAGGTCCTGGATGTGGCAGCGCCGCAGCGGCGCCTGCTGGAAACCAAGTTGATGGACGCCGGCGGTACTCCCGCGGCCAACGCGGAGACGGTGTAATGAGTCAGGCGGTTGTTTTCAAGCGTGTTGCCGTGGTGGCGATGCTGGCGCTGGCATTGTCCGGCTGCAGCACCGTCAAGGGCTGGTTCGCCGGCAAGGATGCAGAAGCCAAGAAGCTGCAGGAGCCGGCGGAACTGGTGAAGTTCGAGCCGACGGTCAAGATCGAGAAGCTGTGGTCGGTCGGCCTGGGCAAGGGTGAGCGCCGCGTCGGCGTGCGCCAGGGTCCGGCGGTGGCCGATGGCCGTGTCTATGCGGCTGCGATCACCGGAGGCGTGCATGCCCTTGACCTGCAGACCGGCAAGCAGGTCTGGGAATGGGAGCCGACCAAGGAAAAGAAGAAGCCCAAGCTGCGCCTGTCCGGTGGCCCCGGCGTGGGTGATGGTCTGGTTGTGATCGGTACGCTGGATGGCCAGGTGTTTGCGCTTGACGCGACCGATGGCAGCGAGAAGTGGAAGGCGCGCGTGCCGGGCGAAGTGATTTCGGCACCGGCTGTCGCTAATGGCATGGTTTACGTGCGCAGCAACGACGGGCGCATCACCGCCCTGGATCAGTCCAACGGTACCCAGCGCTGGTTCAACCCACGTGAGCTGCCGGCGCTGACCGTGCGCGGCAACGCGCCGGTGGTGACGGGCCCCGGCGTGCTGTTCATCGGCAACGACGATGGCACCCTGGCCGCGCTGGTGGCTGCCGATGGCCGTACCCTCTGGGATCAGGTCGTGGGTAGCCCCGAAGGCCGTACCGAGCTGGAGCGCATGGCCGACGTCGACGGCGCGCCGGTGCTGGAAGGCAACAACCTGTACGTCACCAGCTACAAGAACGAAACGATCGCCATCGAAGGTCCGACCGGCCGTCCGCTGTGGTCGCGCGATCACGGTGGTGCTGGCGGCCTGGGCCTGACGTCGAGCTACGTCGTGGTGACCGATCCCCAGGGCGGCGTGTTCGGTCTGGACAAGCAGAGTGGTGCCGCCAGTTGGTCGCAGACCGCGCTTGCGCGCCGTCAGTTGACCGGCCCGGGCATCCAGGGAGATTACGTGGTTGTTGGCGACCTGGATGGCTACGTCCACTGGTTGCAGCAGTCCGATGGAGCGCTGGCGGCCCGTGCCAAGGCAGGGGGCGATCCGATCAGGGCGCAGCCCATCGTTGCCGACGGCATCGTGCTGGTGCAGAACGTGGAAGGGAAGCTCACCGCTTTCCGACTCACACACTAATCATGGAGTAAAACGCGATGCTGCCTTTGGTCGCCCTGGTTGGACGGCCGAATGTCGGCAAGTCCACCATTTTCAATGCACTGACCCGCACGCGTGACGCCCTGGTCCATGACCAGCCCGGCGTCACCCGGGATCGCAACTATGGTGTCTGCCGTCTCGATGAGGATAACCACTTCCTCATCGTGGATACCGGTGGCATCGCGGAAGAGGCCGAGGGTCTGGCGGGCGCTACCACGCGCCAGGCTCGCGCCGCCGCTGCCGAAGCCGACCTGATCCTGTTCGTGGTCGATGCCCGTGAGGGCACCTCGGCCCTGGACGACGAGATCCTGGCCTGGCTGCGCAAGCTGTCACGGCCCACGCTGCTGCTGATCAACAAGATCGACGGTACGGACGAAGACGCGGTGCGTTCCGAGTTCGCCCGTTATGGCTTCGCCGAGATGCTCACCGTTTCGGCGGCGCACCGGCAGGGCCTGGACGATCTGCTCGACGAAGTGATCCAGCGCCTGCCCGAAGAGGGCAGTGGCGAAGAGTTGGACAACGATCCCGGCCGTGTCCGCATCGCCTTCGTCGGCCGTCCCAACGTCGGTAAATCCACGCTGGTGAACCGCATCCTCGGTGAGGAACGGATGATTGCCTCGGACGTGCCGGGCACCACCCGCGACTCGATCGCGGTGGATCTGGAGCGCGATGGCCGCGACTACCGCCTGATCGATACCGCCGGCCTGCGTCGCAAGGCGCGCGTGGATGAGGCGGTCGAAAAGTTCTCGGTGGTGAAGACCCTGCAGGCGATCGAGCAGTGCCAGGTCGCCGTGCTGATGCTCGACGCCAGCGAAGGCGTCACCGATCAGGACGCCAGCGTGCTTGGCGCGGTGCTCGATGCCGGTCGTGCCCTGGTGATCGCCATCAACAAGTGGGATGGCCTGACCGAGTATCAGCGGGAGCAGGCCGAGACCCTGCTCTCCTTGAAGCTGGGCTTCGTGCCGTGGGCCGAGAACGTGCGGATCTCCGCCAAGCACGGTTCGGGCCTGCGCGAGCTGTTCCGCGCGGTGCACCGCGCGCATGAATCGGCCAACAAGGAGTTCAGCACCAGCGAGGTCAACAAGGCGCTGGAAGTGGCGTATGAGACCAATCCGCCGCCGACGGTGCGTGGACACGTCTCCAAGCTGCGCTACGTGCATCCGGGTGGTGCCAACCCGCCCACCTTCATCGTGCATGGCACGCGATTGAAGGAGTTGCCGGAGTCGTACAAGCGCTACCTGGAAAACTTCTTCCGCAAGCGCTTCAAGCTGATCGGCACGCCGGTGTCGTTCATCTTCCGCGAGGGCGCCAATCCCTACGAGGGCAAGAAGAACGTGCTGACCGAGCGCCAGGTCAAAGCCAAGCGTCGCTTGATGAAGCATGTCAAGGGTCGCCGCTGAGGCAGCCGGAACATGTTGTAGCGGTGCTGCAGTGGCCGATTTTCGAGACAAGCCTGATCATCTGGTCGGGCTTGTCTCATTTTCGGAACAAACTTCTGTCACGTGGGTGCTATTGCCCTGCATCAGCATGGCCTATCGTTGGCGCTGTCATTGATGTGAAGGAGTGGGGTCGCATGGCGGTAGAAGGCGCGAGCAGCGAACTGGTGAAAGTCGTGGCCCTGCTGGGCGCCGCCGTGGTGATGGTGCCGCTCTTCCGCCGCTTCGGTCTGGGCTCGGTGCTGGGCTACTTCGCCGCTGGCCTGATCATCGGGCCGTTCGGCCTGGGCTGGTTCGCCGACCCGCAGGCCATCCTCCATACCGCCGAGCTGGGGGTGGTGATGTTCCTTTTCGTGATCGGACTGGAAATGCGCCCCTCCCACCTCTGGAGCCTGCGCCGGGAGATCTTCGGGCTGGGTACGCTGCAGATCGCCTTCTGTGCCGTGGTGCTGACGGTCATCGCCAAACAGTTTGGTTTCAGCTGGCAGGTCGCCTTCGTCGGCGCCACCGGCTTCGTGCTGACATCCACCGCGGTGGTGATGCAATTGCTCGCCGAGCGCGGGGACATCGCCATGCCTTCTGGCCAGAAGATCGTTTCGATCCTGCTGTTTGAAGACCTGTTGATCGTGCCTTTGCTTGCGCTGGTTGCCTTCATGGCGCCAGCGGGTGGCGATGTCGCCAGCGGCGAATCACGCTGGGTCGCCGTGGCGATCGGTACGGCGGCCGTGCTTGGCCTGGTCCTGGTGGGCCGTTTCCTGCTCAACCCGCTGTTCCGTGTGCTGGCCGAAGCCAAGGCCCGCGAAGTCATGACCGCGGCGGCGTTGCTGGTGGTACTGGGCGCCGCGCTGCTGATGCAGTTGTCCGGCCTGTCGATGGCCATGGGTGCCTTCCTGGCCGGCGTGCTGCTCAGTGAGTCCACCTTCCGCCACCAGATCGAAGCCGACATCGAGCCGTTCCGCGGCATCCTGCTGGGGCTGTTTTTCCTCAGCGTCGGCATGGCGCTGGACCTGGGCGTGGTCGCCGGCAACTGGCCGCTGATCGCCGGCCTGGTCGTCGCGCTCATGGCGGCCAAGGCGCTGTGCATCTATGTCGTGGCCCGGCTGATGGGCAGTGACCACGCGCAGGCGCTGGACCGTGGCGTGTTGATGGCGCAGGGCGGCGAGTTCGCCTTCGTGCTGTTTGCGGCGGCAGCCAGCGCCGGGGTGATCGAGATGGATATCAACGCCCAGTTCACTGCCGTCGTCGTCCTGTCGATGGCGCTGACGCCGCTGGTGGTGCTGGTCTACCGGCGTGTGGCGCCCAAGCCGAAGGTCAGCCTGGAGGGGGTCGAGGCGGCCAATGACCTGTCCGGCAGTGTGTTGATGATCGGCTTCGGACGTTTCGGCCAGGTTGCCAGCCAATCCCTGCTGGCCCGCGACGTGGATGTGACCATCATCGACAACGATGTGGAGATGATCCACAACGCCGAGCGCTTCGGCTTCAAGATCTATTACGGCGATGGCACGCGGCTGGACGTCCTGCGCGCCTCCGGTGCCGCCACCGCGCGGGCGATTGCGGTGTGCGTGAACTCGGCCGAGGAGGCCGATCGCATCGTTGAACTCGTGGCGCATCAGTTCCCGCAGGCCAAGCTGCTGGTGCGCTCGTTTGACCGTGAGCACTCGTTGCGGTTGATCCGGGCGGGGGTGGACTACCAGATCCGTGAAACCTTTGAGTCGGCCCTGCAATTCGGCCAGGCGGCCTTGATGGAACTGGGCGCGGACGAAGACGATGCCCGCGACATCGCCGAACAGATCCGTGAGCGCGACGCCGAGCGCTTCGAGCTGGAAATGGCCGGCGGCAGCCTGCGCGCCGGCGCCCATATGGTGTTCGGCAGCGCGCTGCCGGGGGTGCCCACACCCACCCCGTTCACCGCGCCGAAACGGCAGTCGCGCAACTTGAATGCCGATCAAGCCGACGGTGGCGAGGAGCGGGCAGGGTAACGGGCTTGCCGAGCCACCCGCGATGCCCGTTGGCGTCCACGGGTTGGCCTGGGTGGGGCTGGTGGCGTTCCCGTTCCGGGCATTGGTCGGCATCCGCCACAAGTCGGCGTGCAGCGGTGGGCGCGCCGCCCTGAATCGGGGACAATAGGCGTCCCGCCGCCCCCACGCACCGCCTCGATGACCCACGATTCCGATCTTTCCGCCGCCTCGGCGACTAGCGCGCGCATCCTCGATGGACGCCGCATCGCCGAAGACCTGCTCGACAGCCTCAAGGTGCGGGTGGATGCGCGCATCGCTGCCGGTGGCAGCCGCCCTGGCCTGGCGGTGGTGCTCGTTGGCGGAGACCCGGCATCGGCTGTCTACGTCCGGAACAAGCGACGTGCAGCGGAGAAGGTCGGCATCGTCGCCCATGACGTCGACTTGCCCGAAGGGACGGGCGAGGCCGAGCTGCTGGCCCTTATCGACAAGCTCAATGCCGATCCGGCCATCCACGGCATTCTGATCCAACTGCCACTGCCCGGCATTCCCGACGCGCGGCGCATCATCCAGCGCATCGATCCGCGCAAGGATGTCGATGGTTTCCATCCGGAAAACGTCGGCCATCTGGCCCTGCGCGAGTTTGGCCTGCGGCCCTGCACGCCGCGCGGCATCGTGACCCTGCTGGCGCACACCGATCAGCCGGTACGAGGCCGCAATGCGACGATTGTCGGCGTCAGCAACCACGTCGGCCGGCCGATGGGCCTGGAGCTGCTGATTGCCGGCTGCACCGTGACCAGCTGCCACAAGTTCACCCCGAAAGAGGTGCTGGAACAGTCGGTCCGCAATGCGGACATTCTGGTGGTCGCCGTGGGCCGTCCCGACATCGTACCCGGTGAATGGGTGAAGCCTGGCGCGGTCGTGATCGATGTGGGCATCAACCGCCTGGACGATGGCCGGCTGGTCGGCGATGTGGGCTTCGAGGCGGCTTCCCGGCGGGCCAGTTGGATCACCCCGGTGCCCGGTGGTGTCGGTCCGATGACGGTGGCGACCTTGATGCAGAACACGCTGGAAGCGGCTGAAGCCAGCGTTTGAGTCATGCGCCGGGCCATGCCCGGCCGTCATGAAACCTGTACCGCCGGGCCATGCCTGGCGGCTTCACATCGTTCATCGCGCGTGCCCACGCAGGCCGCGCCATGCGTTCGCCGGGCATGGCCCGGCGCTGGCTGGATCACGGTGGGCCGGGCAGGGCCCGGCATTGCCAGAAACTCGCGTGGGTGCAGGCCGATCAGGCCCAGCCGAACAGCTCGAACAGCTTCAGGATCAGGTAGGCGCAGCCGCCGGCGGCCGGGATGGTCAGGATCCACGCCCACACGATCCGCTCGATCACGCCGAACTTCAACGAACGCGGGTTCTTGGCAAAGCCCACGCCCATGATCGCCGTCGAAATGCTGTGGGTGGTCGAGACCGGCATGCCGAAGTGCGCCGCCGCGGTCAGGATCGTCGCCGAGCTGGTTTCTGCCGCGAACCCATGGATGGGGTGCAGCTTGACCATCTTGTGGCCCAGGGTCTTGATGATCTTCCAGCCGCCTGAGGCGGTGCCGGCGGCCATCACCACGGCGCAGGTCAGCACGATCCACATGGCAATGCCGTCGCCGGCATGCGCATCCGGATGCAGGAAGCCGAGCCACGACGGCAACTGGTCGAGTGCACCGGTGGCTTCGGCACCGACCAGGGTCATGGCGATGATGCCCATGGTCTTCTGTGCGTCGTTATGGCCGTGGGCAAAGCCCATGTAGGCGGCCGAAGCGATCTGCGCCTTGCCGAAGAAGGCATTTACCCAGCGTGGACGGGCCAGCCGGCCGATGGCGCCGCCGATCTTGGCCAGGCCGGCAATCAGCCCCCACAACAGCACCATCACCACGATGCCGAGCAGGAAGCCGGCGATCGGCGAGGTGATCATCGGCACGAACACCTTCCACAGCAGGCCCTTGTTCTGCGCCCAGCTGCCGAAGCGTTCGGACCAGATCAGCGCATCCCAGTTATTGTGCGCGGCGGCCAGGCCGGCACCGCACAAGCCGCCGATCAGGGCGTGCGAGGACGAGGAGGGCAGGCCCTTCCACCAGGTGATCAGGTTCCAGATGATGCCGCCCAGCAAGGCGCACAGGATCACCTGCGGGGTGACATCGACCACCTCGGTGTTGAGCAGGCCCGAGGCAATGGTCAGCGCCACGGCGGTGCCGGTGAGGGCGCCGATGAGGTTCATGAAGGCGGCAAGCATCACCGCCCAGCCGGGCGAGAGCACCTTGGTCGCCACGACGGTGGCGATGGAGTTGGCGGTATCGTGGAAGCCGTTGATGAATTCAAACACCAACGCGGCCAGGATCACCACCAGGACTAGGGTGAGCATCGGCGGGATCCGTCAGCTGTTCTTCAACACGATCTGGTAAGCGACCACGCCGGCTTCGCGGCAGCGGTCGATGGCCTTTTCCAGGATTTCGAAGAACTCCTTGAGCAGGAACATCTGCAGGTGGTCCAGGCGACCGGAGTAGATGTCCCGGTACAGCTCCAGCATCAGCCGGTCGGCCTCGTTTTCCAGTGCGCGCAGCTTCTCGTTCAGCGCGGTCATGCGGTCCAGGTGCATGTGGCGCAGGTCACCGACCATTTCCACCACCACCGCGGCCGCCTGCTCCAGCATCGCCGCGCGCGGGGCGAAATCGATGTGCTCCAGGTGGGTGATCGCCAGCGAATAGCGGTCGGCGAATTTCTCGACCTGCTTGGGGATCTTGTACAGCGCAGAGCCCAACGCTTCGATGTCTTCGCGCTCGATCGGGGTCATGAAACTGTCGACCAGGGCCTGGCTGATCTTGTCCGATGCGGCGCGTTCACGCAGGCGGGCAAGCTTGAAGGCGTCCAGCGCGGGCTGGCGGTCGGATTCGCGCATCATCGCGTGCAGCGCCTTGGCGCTGTCGTAAGCGGCCACGGCGGCCTCGTCCAGCAGGGTGTAGAACTGTTTGCCGGAGCCGAAAATGGTCTGCAGAGAGAACATGAGAAACCTGTCAGCCGTCGCGGGATGGACGGCACCAAGTGGGAATTATGACGGCTAGATGACCATTCCGGGTACTCCCTCTTGAGAATGATCCGCCTGCGCTCAAGCTGAACAGGCACTTGCAGCACCGCCCCGCGCTTTTGCTAAGATGCCAACGCGCCCTGGTGGCGCACCCTATGGACGACGACCCTTACCCCCCAGTGCCGCGCCCGGGCCATGCCCTGAGCGCCTGCCGCCATCGCCAGCACACGCGCTCCCTGCCACCAACCGGGGACGACGCCCGTGTTTGAATTGATCCTGATTGTTTTCGCGCTGATTCTTCTGAACGGCTTCTTCGCCATGTCCGAGATGTCGGTCATGACCTCGCGCAAGAGCCGCCTCAAGCAGCTTGCCGGCACGTCCAAGCGGGCCGCCAAGGCGTTGGAGCTTTCGGAAAAGCCCGAAACCTTCCTGTCCACGGTACAGATCGGCATCACCGTCATCGGCGTGCTCACCGGTCTGCTCGGTGGTGATGCCATCGGCGAGGCCATTGCCACCTGGATCAAAGAGATGCTGCCTGGCTTCGCCTACGCCGAACTGATCGGCAAGGCGCTGGCGGTGACGCTGATCACCTTCGTCACCCTGATCTTCGGTGAGCTGGTGCCCAAGCGCCTGGCGCTGACCCGCTCGGAAGACATTGCCGGGCTGGTGGCCGTGCCGATGGGCTGGCTGGCCAAGCTGGCGTTCCCGTTTGTGTGGTTGCTGTCCAAGACGACGCAGTTGGTGCTGCGCCTGCTCGGCCTGGGCAACGATGAGGCGGCCAAGGTCACGGAAGAGGAAATCCGCATGCTCGTGGCGGAAAGCCACGAGGCCGGGGTCATCGACGTGCACGAGCGCGACATGATGAACCGGGTGATGCGCCTGGGTGACCGCACCGCCGACAGCCTGATGACCCCGCGCAACCGGATCGCCTGGCTGGATACCCAGGCGAGCGACGAGCGCAATCTGGACATCATGCGCGAGCATGAGTTCTCCCGGTATCCGGTCTATCACGGCAACGACCAGGAAGTGATCGGCGTGCTGGAAGTCAAGACGCTGGCCACGCGCATGGTCCGTGGCGACGGTGCACTGTTCCAGGCCCTGCGGCCGGTCCAATACGTATCCGAGTCCACCCACGCGATGAAGCTGCTGGAAATCTTCCGCGAGGAGCAGCAGTCCATGGCCCTGGTGGTCGACGAATATGGCGAAATCCAGGGGCTGGTGACCATCAGTGACCTCATGGGCGCAGTGGTCGGGCGTCTGCAGGCGGTGGAAAATGCCGACGAAGACGCGCTGGTGGTGACCCGTGAGGACGGCTCGCTGCTGGTGGATGGCTCACTGCAGGTCGATGACCTGCGCGAGCTGATGGGCAGCAGCCAGCTGCCTGATGCCGAGGAAGGCGATTACTACACGCTGGCGGGCATGTGCATTCATTTCTTCGGGCGCATTCCCCACGCCGGCGAGTACTTCGACTGGGACGGCTGGCGCATTGAAATCGTCGACCTTGATGGTGCGCGTGTAGATAAACTTCTGCTGCGCAGGCTTTCCGATGACCAGGCCGATGAACTCACCGCCTGACGGGCAGGAGCCGGCGCCGGGTTATCGCAACGAGGGCATCCGCACGTTGCTGGCGATGTTCGAGTTCGGCGACCCGGCCCAGCACATGCCGCTGGGTCGGATACTGCAGGACCTGCAGCAGAGCGCATTCGGGGTATTCCTGTTCGTGGCGATCCTGCCGGCGTTCATTCCGATCCCGGGCCTGGCCGGCGCGGTCAGTGGCCCGCTGGTGGTGCTGATCGGCCTGCAGATGGCGTGCACGCTGCGCCGCCCCTGGTTGCCGGGGTTCATCGCCCGGCGCGGCCCCACGCGCGGCAGCATGCACCGTTTCCTGGACCGCATCGAGGGGCCGCTGCGACGGCTTGACCGGGTGCTCAAGCCGCGCCTGCCGCAGCTGCTGGTGCCAGCGGCGGCCAATGTGTTCACCGGCGTGTTGCTGGTGCTGCTGGGGATCCTGCTGTCCTTGCCGATCCCCTTCACCAACTACCTGTTTGGCTTCCAGTTGCTGCTGTTCGCCCTGGCGCTGCTGGAGCGTGATGGCAAGCTGATGCTGTTCAACTGGATCGGCGGCGTGGCCGCCGTGGTGTTCTTCGGCCTCAGTTCCGGGCAGCTGGTGCGCTACACGATCGAGCTGGTACAGGGCTGGCTGTAAGGCGCGGTCAGCGCAGGTCGACGAATCCGTTGTCGGCCAGCCGCGTCGGCTCGTCTTCCACGGCCGACAACACGAAGCTCAGCGCCTTGCCGAGCAGGGTGCCGGGTCCATCCCAGTATTCGGCGGACTCGGCACGGACATGGATCAACCGCAGGTTGGGATCGTCCTTGCCGCCGGGGAAAAACAGCTGCATGGCCGGCGACCACAGTTCTTCGACCCGGCTGCGGTCATCGACGATGCTGGCCACGCCGGCCACCGAGACGTAGGTGTTCTTCGACGGTGAGGCGTAGCCGACGTTGACGCGTGGGTTGAGGGCGATCTCGGCGATCTTCGGGCTGTCAGCGCCGGTGGCGAACCACAGGTCGCCATTGAACTCGACCTGCTGGGTGCCCAGTGGGCGACTGTAAAGACGGCCATCGACGCCGGTGGTGGTGAACATGGCCACCTCGACGTCTTTGATCAAGGCGGCCAGTTGTTCGATCTGTTCGCTGCGGTTGTCGGCCATGGGAAGGCTCCAGGAAGGGAGCCTCCATGGGACGCGACAGGCGCGCAACGCGGCGTGACGCGCGCGTCCACTGCGTGTGGGCAGCCGTGCCGGCGCTCAGCCGCCGTGGCGGGCGTGCCAGGCCTGCATGGTGAGCTCGAACGAGCGCAGGCGCGCGACATGGTCGTGCAGGTTGGCGGTCAGCATCAGCTCGTCCGGCTGGTGGCGTTCGACAAAGGCTGCAATGCCTTCGGCCACCTGGTCCGGATCGCCCAGCACCGTGCAGGCCAGGGCACGTTCCACGCCCAGTTTTTCGTGCGGCTGCCAGAACGACTCGATGTCGTCGATCGGCGCGGGGATCAGCCCCGGGCGGCCCCGGCGCAGGTTGACGAAGCTCTGCTGCTGGCTGGTGAACAGACGGCGGGATTCGGCTTCGCTGTCGCTGGCCACGACGTTCAGAGCCAGCATGGCATGCGGCCGCTGCCAGGCGGCGGAAGGACGGAACTCGCGGCGATAGGCTGCCAGTGCCTCGTCCATCGAATCGGGCGCGAAGTGCGAGGCAAACGCGTATGGAAGGCCCATCGCGGCGGCCAGGCGTGCACCGAACAGGCTGGAGCCGAGGATCCACGTCGGTACCCGCAGACCGCCGCCCGGAACGGCCTGCACCGCCTGGCCGGGCTGTACCGGTTCGAAGTAGTGCAGCAGTTCGCGCACGTCCTGCGGAAACTGGTCGGCACCGTCGAAGTAACGGCGCAGTGCGCGGGCGGTCGGCTGGTCGGTGCCCGGGGCGCGTCCCAGGCCGAGGTCGATGCGGTCCGGATACAGCGAAGCCAGCGTCCCGAACTGCTCGGCCACCTGCAGGGGGGCATGGTTGGGCAGCATGATGCCGCCGGCCCCGACCCGGATCCGCTGGGTGCCGCCGGCCACGTGTCCGATCAGTACGGCGGTGGCGGCGCTGGCGATGCCGGGCATGTTGTGGTGCTCGGCCAGCCAGTAGCGCCGATAGCCCAGCCTATCGGCGTGCTGGGCCAGTTGCAGCATGTTGGCGAAGGCTGCCGTGGTGTTGCTGCCTTCGCAGACGGGGGCAAGGTCAAGGATCGACAGAGGAATCATCAGGCGGACATTCCATCAAGAGATGCTTCCTGCTATGGGGGTGCGGGCCTGCCCAGGCCAGTGCCAGTGGCGGGATGCTGATTCCCGCCATGCCGGGCCATTGCGGCCGTGTCGGCTCAATGCTTGCGGTACATCGCCTGCACATCGCGCCGGAACGCGGCCTGGCTGTCCGGGCGGCTGTAGAACATATGCCCGCCCGGGTAGCTGCGGACCTGCACCCGCCGGGCGTCGCTGCCCATGGCCGGCATCTGGTCCACGGTCAGTACCGAGCCCATGAACGGGCAGGACAGGTCATTCCAGCCGTGCACGATCAGCACCTGCAGGCGCGGGTCGATGGCCACCGCTTGGCGCAGTTGGGTGACAGCACCGTCACGCAGGTCGCGGTTGCGGTCCCACATCCGGTTCACGTCATAGTTCAGCGCCTGGTAGCGGGCATCGACCTTCCAGCCGACCACGCGGGTGACGAAGTCCACCATGGCCGTGGTGGTCGGGGCGACGATGCTGTCCAGCAGCGGGTCGTTGGCGCGCTGTTCCGGGTCATTGGGGAAGGGGTCGAAGGCGGTGACGTTGGAGTCATAGCGGCTACCCAGGGTGCCCTGGTCGCGGAACACCTCGCGCAGGTAGGCCTGGGTTTCCAGCCGGCCGCCGGCGCGGCGCACGAAACGCGGGTCCAGGCCGGTCAGTTCGGTTACCCGGCGCAGCATCGCCTCGGTGGCCTGCGGGTCGCTGCGGCCCTTCATCAGGGCGGTCGCGTAATCACCGCGGGTGTATTCGATCACTTCCTGCATCGCGGCATCGGTGAGCTTGCCTTCACGTTCCAGGTGGGCGGCGGCGATCGAGGGCAGGGTCTGGATCCACGCCATCGGCGAGACATCGGCGTTTTCTTCCAGCGTCGGGCTCAGGTAGGGCGACACCAGCACCAGGCCGTTCATCGCCACGCCGAGCTGGGTCTGCAGGTAATGGGTGATGCGCGGGCCACGGTAGCCACCATAGCTTTCGCCGCTGAGGTACTTGCGTGAGCCCAGGCGCTGGTTGCGCAGCAGCCAGTCATAGATGGTGCGCGACAGGTACTGGATGTCGGCTGTCGGCGTATACAGCTGCTTGCGTGCCTCATCGTCGCTGATCCTGGCGCGGCTGAAGCCCGTGCCGACCGGGTCGATGAACACCAGGTCGGTGAAGTCCAGCCAGGTGCCGGGGTTGTCGCGCAGTACGGCCGGCGCCGAGGCGCTGTCGCCTTCGGAACCGAAGCTGACGACCTTGGGGCCGATGGCGCCAAAGTTCAGGTAGACCGATGAGGCCCCGGGACCGCCATTGAGGGCGAAAGTCACCGGGCGGTCCTTGCCTGGCATCGTATAGGCGGTGAACACCACATCGGCGATGGTCTTGCCCTGGCCGTCGCGCACCGGCAGGGTGCCGACGGTGGCGGTGTAGTCCAGCGTCCGTCCTTCCAGGCGGATCTGCTGCTTGACCGATGCATCGGCTGGCAGTGCGGGCGCTTGGCCGCTGTCGGCCGACTTGCCGGCATCGTCCGGATTGGCTGCGGACACGGTGGCGGGCGAGGTGAGGATCAGGCCGACGCAGAGGGCGGCGGCGTGCAGCAGAGGCTTCATCGGCAAGGCACGGGCAGGGGAAGCCTGTGATGCTAGGCCGCCGGCGCCGTGGCCGGATGTGCTCAAAGCCATGGCTGGCCTGATCCAATCAGGCGGCGTGGCCATGCCGGCGGGGCGCCGGCATGGCGTGGGGTGGATCAGGGGCTCAGGCTTCCAACGAAGCGAGGTCGCCCTTGCTCTCCAGCCAGCCCTTGCGATCGGAGGCGCGCTTCTTGGCCAGCAGCATGTCCATCAGCGAACGGGTCTGCTCGCCGTCGTCGACGGTGAGCTGGACCAGCCGGCGCGTATCCGGGTGGATGGTGGATTCACGCAGCTGCGGCGGATTCATCTCGCCCAGCCCCTTGAAGCGGGTCACGCTGACCGCGCCCTTGATCTTCTCGCGCTCGATCTTGTCCAGCACGCTGCGTTTTTCTTCCTCGTCCAGCGCGTAGAAAACCTGCTTGCCCACGTCGATGCGGAACAGCGGTGGCATCGCCACGAAGACGTGGCCGGCGTCCACAAGGGCTGGGAAGTGCTTGAGGAACAGCGCGGTCAGCAGGGTGGCGATGTGCAGGCCGTCGGAATCGGCGTCGGCCAGGATCACGACCTTGCCGTAACGCAGGCCGCTGATGTCGTCCTTGCCGGGGTCGCAGCCGATGGCGATGGCCAGGTTGTGTACTTCTTCCGACGCCAGCACGCTGTTGGAGGACACTTCCCACGTGTTGAGGATCTTGCCACGCAGCGGCATGATCGCCTGGAAGTCCTTGTCACGGGCCTGTTTGGCGCTGCCGCCGGCCGAGTCGCCTTCCACCAGGAACAGTTCCGTGCGCGACAGGTCCTGGCTGATGCAGTCGGCGAGCTTGCCGGGCAGGGCGGGCCCCTGGGTCACTTTCTTGCGGACGACCAGCTTTTCGGTCTTCAGCCGGGCGCTGGCACGGTCGATGGCGATCTGGGCGATCTTCTCGCCGAGTTCCACGTTCTGGTTGAGCAGCAGGCTGAAGGCATCGTGTGCGGCGCCTTCGATGAAGCCGGCCGCCTGGCGCGAGGACAGGCGCTCCTTGGTCTGGCCGCTGAACTGCGGGTCGGTCATCTTCATCGAAAGAACGAAGCTGACCCGGTCCCAGACGTCTTCAGGAGCCAGCTTGACGCCGCGCGGCAGCAGGTTGCGGAAGTCGCAGAACTCGCGCAGCGCCTCGGTCAGGCCGGTCCGCAGGCCGTTGACGTGGGTACCGTGCTGCGCCGTCGGAATCAGGTTGACGTAGCTTTCCTGCACCAGCTCGCCTTCGGGCAGCCAGGCCACGGCCCAGTCCACCACCTCGTTTTCCTTCTTCAGGTGGCCGACGAACAGATCGGCGGGCAGCATCTCGCGCTCGCCCAGTTCGGCCTTCAGGTAGTCGCGCAAGCCGTCTTCGTAATACCAGGTGTCGACTTCGCCAGTGGCTTCGTCGGTCAGCTTCACCGTCAGCCCGGGGCACAGCACTGCCTTGGCGCGCAGCAGGTGCTTGAGCGCGCGCACGGCGAATTTGGG
The DNA here is from genome assembly GCA_032007425.1 of Stenotrophomonas sp. GTDB lineage: Bacteria > Pseudomonadota > Gammaproteobacteria > Xanthomonadales > Xanthomonadaceae > Stenotrophomonas. The sequence continues at coordinate 11,172 of DALZLW010000029.1, read as the reverse complement.
CGTATCGAAGTACTTCGGGTCCGGCCAGAAGCGGACCCGGGTGCCGGTGTTCTTCTTGCCGACGCTGCCCACCACTTCCAGCGGGGTGGCGCGGTCGCCGTTGCGGAAGGTGATGCGGTGTTCGGCGCCTTCACGCTTGATGTGCACTTCCACCAAGGTGGACAGGGCATTGACCACGCTGACGCCCACCCCGTGCAGGCCGCCGGAGAAGGTGTAGTTGTTGTTGCTGAACTTGCCGCCAGCGTGCAGGCGGGTCAGGATCAGCTCCACGCCGGGGATCTTCTCTTCCGGGTGGATGTCCACCGGCATGCCGCGGCCGTCGTCGCTGACTTCGACGCTGCCGTCCTTGTACAGGGTGATTTCGATGGAGCGGGCATGGCCTGCCAGCGCCTCATCGACCGAGTTGTCGATGACCTCCTGCGCCAGGTGGTTCGGGCGCGCGGTGTCGGTGTACATGCCAGGGCGGCGCTTGACCGGGTCCAGGCCGGACAGGACTTCAATATCGGCGGCGTTATAACGGGCGTTCATCTATCTTCGAATGCGCGGAGCGACGGGCAAGTGTGCGGTCTGGGCGGGGATTTTGCACCCCTGCGGTTCATCTGCGACGAACGGGGCAGCGTTAGAATGCGCCATGACGAGTGTGAATGCGGCATTCCTTCCCGCCTCACGCCGTAACCAAGAGGAGCACACCATGAAGAAGTTGCTGACCATCGCCCTTGCCGCCGCCGCCGTGGTGGCTGTGCCGCTGGCACTGGCCCAGAACGCCGGGCAGCCGGCGCCGCAGCAGGGTGACGCATCTGACAGAGCTCAATCTGAAGCCGATGCCAAGGCCAAGCGCCGGGCGCAGGCGGCGGCTGACATGAAATCCAAGGGCCAGCAGGCGCCGCAACGTGAAGAGGAAGAAGAGGAAGCGCGCAAGAAGCGCTGATCCGATTCCAGCGCGCCGTGATCCCCTGTCGGGACGTTGGCGCTGGTGACGCCGGGCGATGCCCGGCGTTTTTTTTGCGTCGCTCGCCGAACATGGCCCGATGCTGCCCCGCCGACGCGTGTGGGTCGACGCGTGTCGGTGTGACCACACGCGTGCGCGCCCCCTTGGGTAAACGGTCGCCAATCTGTAAACTATGGCTTTCCGGGAGTAGTGCGTGTCCTCCATCAGCGAATGGGCTGGAACGGTCACACGTGGCCACCAGCAACGCGGGCCGAAGGTGACGGTGCAAGGCACCGGCACGGCCGCAGCGACCTCGCCAGATGGAACATGCCCGCCATCGGCCCCAGGCCGGTCCAGCCACTCCCTCGCCATCCCGGCGAAACGGAAAACCCCCTTCCTGCCCACCGCCCGACCCCCGGGACGGGGTGGTGCGGCCGTTTTCCATTTCCAGACAGGATGCTTGCAGCCATGACTCCCTTGATTTTCGTAACCGGCGGCGTGGTGTCCTCGCTCGGCAAAGGTATTGCCGCCGCGTCGCTGGCCGCCATTCTCGAAGCGCGTGGCCTGAAGGTCACGATGATGAAGCTCGACCCCTACATCAACGTCGATCCGGGCACCATGAGCCCGTTCCAGCACGGTGAGGTCTATGTCACCGACGATGGTGCCGAGACCGACCTGGACCTGGGTCATTACGAACGCTTCGTGCGTACCCGGCTGAGCCGCAAGAACTCCGTCACCACCGGCCGCATCTACGAGAACGTCATCCGCAAGGAGCGCCGCGGTGATTACCTCGGCGCCACCGTGCAGGTCATCCCGCACATCACCGATGAAATCCGCCGCTGCATCGACGAGGCCACCGAAGGCTTCGATGTCGGCCTGGTGGAAATCGGTGGCACGGTGGGCGACATCGAGTCGCTGCCGTTCCTGGAGGCCATCCGCCAGGTGCGCACCGAGCGCGGCGCGGAAAAGGCGCTGTTCATGCACCTCACCCTCGTGCCCTACATCGGCGCCGCCGGTGAGCTGAAGACCAAGCCCACCCAGCATTCGGTCAAGGAGCTGCGTTCGATCGGCATCCAGCCGGACGTGCTGCTGTGCCGCTCGGAACAGGCCGTGCCGGATTCCGAACGTCGCAAGATCGCCCAGTTCACCAACGTCTCCGAGCGCGCGGTGATCAGCGTGCCGGACGTGGACGTGCTGTACCGCATTCCCTCGGGCCTGCATGCCCAGGGCTTGGATGAGATCGTGGTCAACCAGCTCAAGCTGGCCGACAAGGCCGGTCCGGTGGACCTGTCGATGTGGGAAGAGGCGGTGGATGCCACCCTGCACCCGCTGGATGAAGTGACCATCGCCGTGGTCGGCAAATATGTCGACCACCAGGACGCCTACAAGTCGGTCGGCGAGGCCCTTAAGCACGGCGGCCTGCGCCAGCGCACCAAGGTCAACCTGAAGTGGCTGGAGGCACAGGAACTGGAAGGCACCGACATGGCGGCGCTGGCCGATGTCGATGGCATCCTGGTGCCGGGTGGCTTCGGTGACCGTGGCTTCGAAGGCAAGGTGGAAACCTCGCGCTTCGCCCGCGAGCATGACGTGCCGTATTTCGGCATCTGCTACGGCATGCAGGCCGCGGTGGTGGATTTCGCCCGCAACGTGGCGGGCCTGGAAGGCGCCAACAGCACCGAGAACGACCGCCAGTCGCCCAACCCGGTGATCGGCCTGATCACCGAATGGCGCACGGCCAGCGGTGAAGTGGAGAAGCGTGATGACAAAAGCGACCTCGGTGGCACCATGCGGCTGGGCCTGCAGGAACAGCGGCTGAAGCCGGGTACCCTGGCGCGTGAGCTGTACGGCAAGGACGTGGTGGAAGAGCGCCATCGCCACCGGTATGAGTTCAACAACCGCTTCCGCACCCAGCTGGAAGACGCTGGCCTGGTGATCGCCGGCAAGTCGATGGACGACACCTTGGTGGAAGTGGTTGAGCTGCCGCGTGACCAGCACCCCTGGTTCCTGGCCTGCCAGGCCCATCCGGAGTTCCTGTCCACGCCGCGCGACGGCCACCCGCTGTTCATCGGCTTCGTCCGCGCCGCGCGCGAGCGCAAGGCCGCCATCGGCAAGGCCTGACTTGCGATGGGGGCCGTCGGCCCCCATCTTCGCAGCCAACATGCCCAGCGCGGCCACTCTCTGGCCGCGCACGTGCTCAACGAGGAAACGCCATGAAACTGTGTGGATTCGAAGTCGGGCTGGACCAGCCCCTGTTCCTGATCGCCGGCCCCTGCGTGATCGAGTCGATGCAGCTGCAGCTCGATACCGCGGGCCGCCTGAAGGAAATCACCGGTCGTCTGGGGGTGAACTTCATCTTCAAATCCAGTTTTGACAAGGCCAATCGCACTTCCGGCACGGCGTTCCGTGGCCCGGGCCTGGAAGAGGGCCTGAAAGTGCTGGCCGAAGTGAAGAAGCAGATCGGCGTGCCGGTGCTGACCGACGTGCATGAATACACGCCGATGGACGAAGTGGCCTCGGTGGTCGATGTGCTGCAGACCCCGGCCTTCCTGGTGCGGCAGACCGATTTCATCACCAAGGTCTGTGCCGCCGGCAAGCCGGTCAACATCAAGAAAGGTCAGTTCCTCGCGCCGTGGGACATGAAGCCGGTGGTGGAGAAGGCCAAGGCCACCGGTAATGAGCAGATCATGGTCTGCGAGCGCGGTGCCAGCTTTGGTTACAACAACCTGGTCAGCGACATGCGATCGCTGGCGGTGATGCGCGAAACCGGTTGCCCGGTGGTATTCGATGCCACCCATTCGGTGCAGCTGCCGGGCGGGCAGGGCACCAGCTCCGGTGGCCAGCGCGAGCACGTGCCGGTGCTGGCGCGCGCCGCGGTGGCGGTCGGTGTGTCCGGCCTGTTTGCCGAAACCCACCCGGATCCGGCCAAGGCCTTGTCCGATGGTCCCAATGCGTGGCCGCTGGACCGCATGGAAGAGCTGCTGGAAACGCTGATGGAACTGGACGCGGTGACCAAGAAACACGGTTTCTCGCGCTTCGCCTGATCCATCGCCGCCGTCACCGTGACGGCGGCCAAGCCGGCGTGGGCCGTGGTCGCCCACGCTGGCATTTGGCAACCGGCCTGTGCGCAGGGATAATCACGCGGCGTAGTATTCTGGCGTACTCCCTTTAAACAGGTAACCGGCAACCCATGACCACGATCCGCAGCATCCATGCACGTGAAATCCTCGACAGCCGTGGCAACCCCACGCTGGAAGCCGAAGTCGTCCTGGCGGACGGTTCGTTCGGTCGCGCCGCAGTGCCCTCGGGCGCTTCGACCGGCACCAAGGAGGCCGTGGAGCTGCGCGACGGCGACAAGACCCGTTACCTCGGCAAGGGCGTGCGCAATGCCGTCGACCACGTCAACACCACCATCGCCTCGGCCCTGCAGGGCTTTGATGGCGCCGACCAGGCCGGCCTGGACCAGCGCCTGATCGACCTGGACGGCACCGAAAACAAGGGCCGCCTGGGTGCCAATGCGCTGCTGGGGGTTTCCATGGCCGTCGCGCATGCCGCTGCCGCCGCCAACAAGCAGGCCCTCTGGCAGTATCTGGCCGGCAAGACCAGTGTTACCCCGTCCTTGCCGGTGCCGATGATGAACATCATCAACGGCGGTGCACATGCCGATAACAACGTCGACTTCCAGGAGTTCATGGTGCTGCCGGTGGGCTTCACCTCGTTCTCCGAGTCGCTGCGTGCCGGTACGGAAATCTTCCATTCGCTCAAGTCCGTCCTCAAGGGCCACGGCCTGAGCACCGCAGTGGGTGACGAAGGTGGCTTCGCCCCCGATTTCCGCAGCAATGTCGAAGCCCTGGACACCATCCTCGAGGCCATCGGCAAGGCCGGTTACAAGGCTGGCGAAGACGTGCTGCTGGGCCTTGACGTGGCATCGAGCGAGTTCTACGAGAACGGCAAGTACAACCTGGTCGGCGAGAACAAGCGCCTGACCTCCGAGCAGTTCGTCGACTTCCTCGCCGACTGGACCGCGCAGTACCCGATCATCACCATCGAAGACGGCCTGGCCGAGAACGACTGGGCCGGCTGGAAGCTGCTGACCGACCGCATCGGCAAGAAGGTGCAGCTGGTGGGCGATGACCTGTTCGTCACCAACCCGAAGATCTTCAAGGAAGGCATCGATTCGGGCACGGCCAATGCCATCCTGATCAAGGTCAACCAGATCGGTACCCTGAGCGAAACCCTGGAAGCCATCGCCATGGCTGACCGCGCCGGCTATGCGGCCATCGTCTCGCACCGTTCGGGTGAAACCGAGGACACCACCATCGCCGACATCGCCGTGGCCACCACCGCGACCCAGATCAAGACCGGTTCGCTGTGCCGCAGTGACCGCGTGGCCAAGTACAACCAGCTGCTGCGGATCGAGGAAGCACTGGGTGCCGGCGCGCGTTATGCCGGTCGCGATGCCTTCGTTTCGCTGAAGCGCTGATCCCATGCGCGACTGGCGCTGGCTGTTGCTGGTGCTGGCAGTGCTGTTGGCACTGCTGCAGTATCGCTTCTGGTTTGGTCCGGGTAATTCCGGCGAAGTGCTCGCGCTGGAAGCCCAGGTGGCCCACCAGACGCGGGACAACGAAGGACTGCAGCAGCGCAATGACGCGCTGGCGGCCGAGGTCAAGGACCTCAAGGAAGGCCAGGCCGCCATTGAAGAGCGGGCGCGCAGCGAACTGGGCATGATCAAGCCCGGCGAGAAGTTCTACCGCGTTGTGGAGGATGCACCGGTGACGCCGGTGCGGCCCTCCACGGCGGCGCCGGAGGCTGGCCAGGCGCCGGCGGAAGTGCCATGAGCGCCCAGCTCTGGGCGGTCGTCCCGGCGGCCGGGCGTGGCACCCGTTTTGGTGCTCCGCTGCCCAAGCAGTACCTGGTCGCTGGCGGCCGATTGCTGCTGGCGCACACCCTTGATGCGCTGCTGGCGCACCCGGGTGTGGCCGGGGTGATGGTGGTCATCAGCGAAGGTGACCCGGACTGGCCAGGCTGGACCGCGCATCAGGGCAAGCCGGTGCTGACCACGACGGGTGGGGCCACCCGCGCCGCCTCGGTGCTGGCAGGCATCACTGCGTTGCCCGAAAGCGTGCGCGCCGACGAGTTCGTACTGGTCCATGACGCAGCCCGCCCCAATCTGGCGCAGGCCGACCTGGGCCGCCTGCTGGAAGCAGGGCGTGCCGATCCGGTGGGAGCGATCCTTGCCGCCCCGGTACGCGATACGCTCAAACGGGCGGGCGATGATGGCGGCATCGATGCCACCGAGCCGCGCGAGCGCTTGTGGCGCGCGCTGACACCGCAGCTGTTCCGCCGCCACCAGCTGGCGCGGGCGCTGGCCGATGCCGCCGGCGCCGGCGTCGAGGTCACCGACGAGGCCATGGCCATGGAACGCCAAGGGTTGCGGCCGCTGCTGGTGGAAGGCAGCGAGGACAATTTCAAGATCACCACGCCGGCCGACCTGGACCGCTTTGAATTCGTACTTTCCCGCCGCCCTTGCTGAAGCAGGGCGGCGCGCACCGCAAGGGCTGTTGCCATGACCACTGTTGCATTCCCGCCCATCCGCATCGGACAGGGCTATGACGTCCACGCCTTCGGGCCCGGCGACCACATCATGCTTGGTGGCGTGCGCGTCGCGCACAACCAGGGCGTACTGGCCCACAGCGATGGCGACGTCATCCTGCATGCGTTGTGTGACGCGATGCTGGGGACGTTGGCGCTGGGTGACATCGGCGTGCATTTCCCCCCCAGCGACATGCGCTGGAAAGATGCCGACAGCAGCGATTTCGTGCGTCATTGCGCACAGCTGCTTGCCGAGCGCGGATGGCGCGTCGGCAATACCGACATCACGGTCATCTGCGAGCGGCCCAAGGTGGGGCCGCACGCATTGGCGATGCGCGAACGTATTGCTGCGCTGCTTGAACTGCCCTTGGATGCGGTAAGCATCAAGGCCACGACCTCCGAGCGGCTGGGCTTCACCGGTCGCAGCGAGGGCATTGCCGCGCAGGCCGTGGTGCTGGCGGTGGCCGCGTGACCGCACTGCCGCTGGCATTCGGCGAGCCGCTGTTGCAGGCCGATATCCGCACCACCCCGGAAGACTTCCAGGTGGATGAACTGCCGGCGTTCGAAGCCAGTGGCGAGGGCGAGCACCTGCTGCTGGACGTGCGCAAGCGCGGCGCCAACACCGTGCACGTGGCCAAGCGCATCGCGGCGTGGGCGGGCCTGCCGGAGATGGCGATCAGCTACGCCGGCATGAAGGACCGCCATGCGGTCACCACCCAGCGTTTCAGCGTGCACCTGCCCAAGCGGGTGTCGCCGGACATTGCCGCCTTGGACGATGACGAAATGCAGGTGGTGGCCAGCACCTGGCACAACCGCAAGCTGCAGCGCGGGGCGCTGGCCGGCAACCGGTTCCGCCTGGTGCTGCGCAACGTGCAGGGCGAGCGGCCGCTGATCGAGCAGCGTCTGCTCCAGGTCGCCACCCGTGGCCTGCCCAACTGGTTTGGCGAACAGCGCTTTGGTCGCGATGGCGGCAACGTGCCGGCGGCGCTGGCCATGTTTGCCGGGCGGCGCGTGCGCAAGGACCAGCGCTCGCTGCTGCTGTCGGCGGCGCGCTCGGCCCTGTTCAACCGGGTGCTGGCCGCACGCGTTGCGCAGGGCGACTGGGATCAGCCGATGGACGGTGAAGTGTGGATGCTCGATGGCAGTCGCAGCGTGTTCGGGCCGGAGCCCTGGACCGATGCGCTGGCCGAGCGTCTGGCACGGTTTGACATCCACCCCAGTGGCCCGCTGTGGGGCGCGGGCGAGCTGCGCAGCACTGGCCAGGCTGCTGCGCTGGAGCTTGGCGCGCTCGACGATGCCGAATCGCTCGCACTGCGCGCGGGCCTGGAAGTGGCCGGCCTGAAGCAGGAACGACGCGCGCTGCGCCTGCGTCCGGCTTTGTTGCAGCATCAGTGGCAGGAGGATGGCGCGTTGCTGTTGTCCTTCGCCTTGCCTCCCGGCTGCTATGCCACGGCCGTGCTCCACGAACTGGGCACGGTGACCGACGTGGCAGCAGCGGACGCTGCGGCCTGATCACACGCCAAGGTGTGCCGGCGCTCAGCGCGCGAGCAGCACCAGCACCGCGCCTGTCCCGCCCTGGTTGGCCGGCGCGGAGTGGAAGGCCAGCACGTCGTTGCGCAGCCGCAGGGAGCGGTCCACGAGGTTTTTCAGCACCGGTGCGCCGCCGTCGGCCTGCAGGCCCTTGCCGTGGACGATGCGCACGCAGCCGTGTTCATGGGCCGCCGCTTCCTGCAGGAACAGGCGCAGCAACTGTGCGGCCTGGGTGGCGGTGGCGCCGTGCAGGTCCAGCTCGTCCTGCACCGAGTACTGGCCTTTCTTGAGGCGCTGGAACATGCGGGGCGGCAGGTTGTCACGCCGGTACGACAGCGTGTCGCCAGCCTCCAGCGGCGTGCTGGAGCGCAACAGGCGGGCGAATTCAGTGGCCGCCTCGGCTTCATCCTGCTCGGCCATGCGCGCGCGCGGGCGTGGCTTGGGCGCAGCCGGCGCTGGGCCGCTGCTCTTGCGCAGCGGGGTTACCGTGCCAATGGCCGAACGGAACAGTTCGGCCGGATCATCGTCATGCGGGTCTGCCATCGCTACAGGGTAACCGCGGCGCTCCCGACTGCCTACGCGAAGCTGTCAATGACCCATGGCAGGGTAGGCCCTGCGACCGGCATGCGGCACAATAGCGGACGCACTTGCGTGGTCGCCGCTGTCATGGGGGAGGCCGCGACCACGCCCACGACAGCAAGTGATGGAAGCTAATACTTGAACAATCAAGCGGTTAAATCGCAGACACGGGTCCTCGTCAGCAATGACGACGGCATCGATGCGCCGGGCATCGGCACGCTTGCGCAGGTGCTGCGCCAGGCTGGCCATGAGGTCACCGTTGTCGCCCCCGACCGCGACCGGTCTGGCGCCAGCAACTCGTTGACCCTGGACCTGCCGATCCGATTGAAGCGGCTCGACCACTACCATGTCTCGGTGGCCGGCACGCCGACCGACTGTGTGCACCTGGCGCTGACCGGGCTGCTGGAGTTCGAGCCGGACATCGTGGTTTCCGGGATCAACAACGTCGCCAACCTCGGCGACGATGTCATTTATTCGGGTACGGTTTCGGCGGCGATGGAAGGGCGTTTCCTCGGCCTGCCAGCGGTCGCGGTGTCGCTGGTCAGTCGCGATCACGCGCCTAGGCATTTCGAGACCGCGGCACGCGCAGCAGTGGAAATCGTGGCGCGGCTGAAGGCCGATCCGCTGCCCGCCGATACCATCCTCAATGTCAACGTGCCGGATCTGCCGTGGCATGAAGTCAAGGGTTTCGAAGTCACCCGGCTGGGCAACCGGCACCGCGCCGAAGGCTGCATCGCGCAGAAGGACCCGCGTGGCAACGAGGTCTATTGGATAGGCCCGGCCGGGCGTGAACAGGATTCAGGTCCGGGCACCGATTTCCACGCGGTGCGGACCGGTTTCATCTCGATCACCCCGATCCAGGTCGACCTCACCCGTTACCAGGCGCTTGAAAAGGTCGCCAGCTGGGTTGCCGGGCTGGGCGCTACCTTGGGTGAACCCGCATGAGCCTGCGGCTGCAGCCCGAAGCGGTCGGCATCGGCATGACCTCCCAGCGGGTGCGTGACCGCCTGGTCGACCGCCTGCGCGAGGCAGGCATTGCCAATGAAGTGGTGCTCAATGCCGTGCGCACGGTGCCACGCCATCTGTTCATCGACGAGGCCCTGGCCTCGCGTGCCTACGAAGACACGGCCCTGCCGATCGGTCACGGCCAGACCATCTCCCAGCCCTGGGTGGTGGCGCGGATGACGGAGGCGGTACTACAGGGCGGGCCGCGGACGGTGCTGGAAGTGGGCACCGGCTCGGGCTACCAGGCCGCCGTGCTGGCGGCGGTCGGGGTGGAAGTCTTCACTGTGGAACGTATCGGTGACCTGCTGCGGCAGGCACGCAAGCGCTTCCGCGCGCTTGGGATGAACATCCGCAGCAAACACGATGACGGCCGGGTCGGTTGGGCCGAGCACGGTCCCTACGACGCCATCGTGGTGACCGCTGCCGCGGCGGCGCTGGTCGATGCCCTCGTGGAGCAACTGGCGCCTGGCGGGCGTCTGGTGGCGCCGGTGGGTGCGCCGGGCGGTCAGTCGCTGGTGCAGGTGGACCGTCTGCTGGACGGAACGATCGAACAACGCGTGTTGGCGCCGGTCACCTTTGTGCCGCTGCTGTCTGGCATGCTTGACTGATTCAACGGAGCAGGGCATTCATGAAGATCTTCGGGCCGCTTTACGAGCGGGCATTGAAGTGGGCCAGCCACGAGCGCGCACCCACCTACCTCACCATCCTCAGCTTCATCGAAGCCATCATCTTCCCGGTGATGCCCGAGGTCATGCTCGCACCGATGTGCGTGGCGCAGCCGCGGCGGGGTTGGTGGTTTGCCACGCTGAGCCTGGCCGGTTCCATGGTCGGGGCGGTGGTCGGCTATGCGCTGGGGCATTTCGCCTATGAGGCGATCAAGCCGCTGCTGGCGATGATGGGCATGTTGCCCGCGATCCAAGATGGCATCGCGCTGGTCCAGGCCAAGATGGCCGAATCGCCGTGGGCCGTGTTCACGTTCCTGGTGCTGGGTGGCTTCATGCCGATCCCGATGAAGGTCTTCACATGGGCTTCGGGTATTGTCGGGGTTCCGATGCCGCAGTATCTGCTGAGCATGCTGATCGGCCGCGGCAAGCGGGTGTACGTGCTGGCCGCGGTGATCCGGGTCGGTGGGCCGCGGGCCGAAGCCACGCTGCGGCGTTGGATTGAACCGTTGGGATGGCTGGCCACCGCCTTGGTGGTGGTGCTGGTGGGTTGGCTTGTATGGAGGTCGAAGTTCGCATGAGTGATGTGGGTCGGAGCAAGGGGATGCGCCTGTTGGCGCTTGGAGCTGTCACGGCATTGCTGGCGGCCTGTGGCACGGCCACGGTGGTGCGTCCTGGCGGTGGTTCGGCCGGTGCAGGCACGGCCGCTGGATCCACGCCGCGCACCTCGGTCGCCAAGCCTGGCCAGACGGTCACCGTGCGCAAGGGCGACACCATGTATGCCCTGGCCCGCATCCACAACATCATTCCGGCCGACCTGATCGCCTGGAACCGGCTCGACAACCCGTCCACGATCTATCCGGGGCAGGTGATCCGGCT
>DALZLW010000028.1:0-29152 GCA_032007425.1 Stenotrophomonas sp. | reverse complement strand
GTAGGCGACCAACCCTCCCCAAGAGGGAAGCCCGAAGAACACGTCAGCGCCGCCGCGCCCGCCACAGGCTGTCGAAGACAAACAGCCCCAGCCCCACCCAGATCGCAACGAAACCCAAGGCGCGGGCGCCGCCAAACGGTTCATTGAAGAAGAACACCCCCAGCGCCAGGCCCAGGCTCGGTGCGATGTACTGCAGCACCCCCACGGTGGACAGGGCGATGCGCTTCACGCCGTAGGCAAAGCCGATCAACGGTGCGGCAGTGACCACGCCACCCAGTACCAGCAGCAGGTCGTTGCGCCAGCCCCAGCCGCCCAGGAAACCACCGCCATGGCCTGCTTCGCTCCACAGGGCGAAGCCCAGGGCCGGCAGGAACAGGTACAGGCTTTCCACCGCCAAGCCCGCCACCGGGTCGACGGCGATCAGTTTGCGCAGCAGGCCATACAGGCCAAACGATCCCGCCAATCCCAGCGCGATCCAGGGCGGGGCGCCCGCCTGCCAGGTCAGCCAACCCACGCCGACGGTGGCGCAGGCGATGGCCACCCACTGCAGCCGCCGCAGACGCTCTTTCAACACCACCACCCCCAGCAGCACGCTGACCAGCGGGTTGATGAAGTAGCCCAGGCTGGTGTCGATCACATGCCCGGCGTTGATCGCCCAGATGTACAGGCCCCAGTTGAAGGCGATGGCCAGGCTGCTGATGGCCAGGGTCGGCAGCGCGCGCGGTTGGGCGGCAATCGTGCGCCACCACTGCAGGCGGCTGCTGAGCAGCAACCAGGCCACCACCAGTACCGTGCTCCAGATGATGCGATGGGCAATGATCTGGAACGATGGGACGTCGGCCAGCAGGTGCCAGTACACCGGCACCAGCCCCCACAACACGAAGGTGAAGGCGGTGACCAGGAAGCCGCGACGCTGGTCCTGTTGGTGGTTGAGCGGCGCGTTCATCGGCGTGTCCTTGCCAGGGCGAGCACCAGCACGCCCGCCAGGATCACCGCCATCGCCACCAGGTCACGCCAGCCGAACTGTTCGCCATTGAGCAGTACGCCCAGCAGCACGGCGATCACCGGATTGACATACGCATAGCTGCCAGCCAGCGCCGGACGCACGTTGTGCAGCAGCCACACATAGGCGGTGAAGGCGATGATGGAGCCGAACACGCACAGATAGGCCACGGCCAGCAGGCCATCGCGGCTGGGCAGCGTGGTCGGCCGCTCGCCGGCCAGCAGCCCGGTGATGACCAGCAGGATGCCACCACAGATCATCTGCCCGGCGGCGGTCATGAAGGGGCCGGGCAGGTCCTGGCCGCGCACCCAGATCGAACCGAACGCCCAGCCGACCGGGGCGATGAGCAGCAGGATCAAACCGGTCGGCGAGGCCACCAGGCTGCTGCCGGCATTGAGCCACACCACGCCAAGGAAGCCGATGGCAATGCCCAGCCATTCGCCACGGCTGGCGCGTTGCCCGCGCAGGGCGGAAAACAAGGCCATCCACAACGGCACCGAGGCCACCGCCGTGGCGGCCAGTCCGGAGGAGACTTCGCGCTCGGCCAGCACCACCATGCCGTTGCCCAGCAGCAGCATGGTGAAGCCCATGATGGTCAGGTTGCGCCACTGCCGCAGGCTGGGCCGTGGCAATCTGCGCCATACCCGCAGGACGGCGTACATCAGGCTGCCGGCGATGATGAAGCGGGTGCCTGAGACGGTGGTCAGGGGCAGTACCCCGGCTTGCAGCGCCTTGGCGATGCCCAGGTAGGTCGACCCCCAGACTACATAGACCAGCAGCAGGGCCACGGCGACGGCACCTGCGCGCGGCGTGGCAAGGGAATTTTCAGGCGCGGTGGCCATGCAGCACCAGCAGACAGGGGGAGCGTGGATTCTAGGCCTTCGCCACCGCCAGCAGCACCCCGGCCGATGGCATGCTGTTTTCATGCAAGGCCAACCAGGCACGCGACAGGGGGCGGCAGCCGCCACCGGCAGCGCTATCATGCCGGGCACCCACCCACCTGCCCCCCTTGCGGAGACCGCCCGTGCACGACGAATTCAACGATCCGCTGTGGCGGCAGATGCTCTCCGGGGCCCAGATGCTGTTCGTGGCCTTCGGCGCGCTGGTGCTGATGCCGCTGATCACCGGGCTGGATCCCAATGTCGCGCTGTTCACTGCCGGCCTGGGCACCCTGCTGTTCCAGCTGGTCACCGGGCGACAGGTGCCGGTGTTCCTGGCCTCGAGTTTCGCGTTCATCACCCCGATCATCCTGGCCAAGGGCCAGTTCGGGTTGGCCGAGACCATGGGCGGGGTGATGGCCGCCGGCTTCGTCTACACGTTCCTGGGGCTGGCGGTGAAGCTCAAGGGCACTGGATTCATCGATCGGCTGCTGCCACCGGTGGTGATCGGGCCGGTGATCATCTCCATCGGCCTGGCCATGGCGCCGATCGCAGCCAACATGGCGATGGGCAAGGATGCCGATGGCGGTGAGCTCATCCCGTACCAGACCGCGATGCTGATCTCGATGCCGGCACTGTTGACCACCCTGGTGGTGGCGGTGTTCGGCAAAGGCGTGTTCCGGCTGGTGCCGATCATCGCCGGCGTGCTGGTGGGCTTTGCCCTGGCCTTCGCGTTTGGCGTGGTGGATACGGCGAAGATCACGGCGGCGCCGTGGCTGGCGCTGCCGCACTTCACGGCGCCGGCGTTCAACTGGCAGGCCATCCTGTTCATCGTACCGGTGGCACTGGCGCCTGCGATCGAGCACATCGGCGGAGTGATCGCCGTGGGCGGGGTCACCGGCCGCGATTATCTGAAGCAACCCGGCCTGCACCGCACCCTGTTCGGTGATGGGCTGGCCACCACTGCTGCCGGGCTGTTCGGTGGCCCACCCAATACCACCTACGCCGAAGTCACTGGCGCGGTGATGCTGACCAAGAACTACAACCCGAAGATCATGACCTGGGCGGCGGTGTTCGCCATCGCGCTGGCGTTCGTCGGCAAGTTCGGCGCGCTGCTGCAGAGCATCCCGGTGCCGGTGATGGGCGGGATCCTGTGCCTGCTGTTTGGTTCAATTGCCGCAGTCGGAATGAATACGCTGATCCGCCACAAGATCGATCTGGGCGAGGCACGCAATCTGGTCATCGTCTCGGTCACGCTGGTGTTCGGGATCGGCGGCGTGCTGGTCGGCAGCGGTACCGGGCCGGACGACTTCGGCCTGAAGGGCATCGCCCTGTGCGCGATCGTGGCCATCGCCCTCAATCTGCTGCTGCCCGGCAGCGACGGCTGGCGCAAGGACGGAGAAGCGGCGCCCTGAGGCACATCGGGGCCGGCGGTGCCGTCCGGCCCGGCTGGGCGCACACGGACCGCCGCCTTTGCGGAAGCTGGGCTGGGCTGGGCTGGGCTGGGCTGGGCTGGGCTGGACTGGGCTGGGCTGGACTGGGCTGGACTGGGCTGGACTGGGCTGGACTGGGCTGAGTTGGGCTGAGTTGGGCTGGGCTGGCGCGGGCTCGGCCGGGCGCATCATCGCTGCGCCCGCCACTCGACCAAAGCCGCATCGAACCGGCCCCTGCCCTGCGCCTACCATGGGGGTCCATCTGCGCCAGGTCCGTGCCGTGTCCCACGATCCCAGCATCCACACGATTGATACCGGATTCCAACGCCCGCAGTTCGACGCCGCCTACCTCATCGTTGATAACGGCCGCGCTGCCTTCGTGGACTGCGGCACCGGACTGGCCGTACCGCGCATGCTCAAGGCGCTGGACGATGCGGGCCTGGCGCCTGAAGCGGTGGACTGGCTGCTGCTCACCCACGTCCACCTGGACCACGCCGGTGGCGCCGGCCTGCTGATGCAGCAATTGCCCCATGCCAAGGCGGTGCTGCACCCGCGCGGGGCGCCGCACATGATCGATCCGACGCGGCTGATCGCCGGCGCGACGGCGGTGTACGGCGAGGAAGAGATCGCACGCAGCTACGGCCGTATCGAAGCGGTGCCGGAGGCACGCATCGTGGTGGCCGACGATGGCCACCGGATCGACCTGGCCGGCCGCGAACTGCTGTTGCTGCACACACCCGGCCATGCCCAGCACCATTACTGCGTGTGGGACGCACGCAGCCGCAGCTGGTTCACCGGCGACACCTTCGGGCTTTCCTACCGCGAGATGGACAGCGCGCGTGGTGCTTTCATCCTGCCGACGTCTTCGCCGGTGCAGTTCGATCCCGACGCGTTGAAGCATTCCATCCAGCGAATGCTCTCCTTCGGGCCCGAGGCGATGTACATCACCCATTACGGCCGCGTTGAAGGGGTGCCCAAACTGGCCGCCGACCTGCTGGAACAGATCGATACGATGGCCGCCATCGCGCGCCAGCTCGATGGTCGCGCCGATCGTCACCGTTGCTTGCTGGCCGCCCTGCGCTCGCTGTACGTGGAACGCGCGATGGCCCATGGTTGCCCGATGGACGAGGCGGCGATCGCCGAAGCCCTGGCCATGGACATCGAACTCAATGCCCAGGGCCTGGCCTGTTGGCTGGATCGCCCACGGCGCTGAATCGCTGCGGCGGCTGTCATCGCACGGTCACGTTACACTGCGGTACCTCTCCCGACCGTCGTGGTAGTGCCGTGAATCCAATGCGTGTCCTGTTGCTCTCCTCCTGCCTGTTCGTCGGCGGCCTGGCTCAGGCCGCCAATGATCTCCCGGGCGGTGGCATCGATCCGCAGGCGCTGTCGCGCCACGTGCAGGTACTGGCATCGGATGAATTCGAGGGTCGCGCGCCGGCCACCGCCGGTGAAGAACGCACCGTGCAGTACCTGATCGAGCAGTTCCGCAGCTATGGCCTGCAACCCGGCGGCGTAGATGGCAGCTGGGTGCAGCCGGTGCCGCTGGTCCGCGCGCAGGTGGACGGTCCTGCCACCGCCGCGCTGCAACTGGCCAGCGGCAAGCGCGCGCTGGTCAACGGCGAGGATGTCACCCTGCAGAGCCTGCAGCCGCGCACGCAGGTGCAGCTGCGCGACGCGCCCCTGGTGTTCGTGGGCTACGGGATCGATGCGCCGGAACGGCAATGGAACGATTACAAGGACGTCGACCTGCACGGCAAGATCGCCGTGGTGCTGATCAACGACGCCGATTTCGAGAGCGAGGAGGCCGGTGCGTTCGATGGCAAGGCGGTGACCTATTACGGTCGCTGGACCTACAAGTTCGAGGAAGCCGCGCGACGCGGTGCCAGCGGCGTGCTGATCGTGCACGAAACCGCGCCGGCGGCCTACGGCTGGGCCACGGTGAAGAGCTCGGGCACCTCGCCGCTGTTCGACATTGAACGCAGTGAAGACGAAGCCATGGCGCAGCACACGCCCCTGCGCGGCTGGATGCAGCGTTCACTGGCCGAAGCGATCTTCGCCGATGCCGGCCTCGACTTCGACACGGAAAAGCGCAAGGCGATGCGTGCTGACTTCCAGCCGCTCCTGTTGGACAAGGCCCGCCTGAGCGTCGCGTTCAAGGTGAAGCGCGAACAGGTGGTGACCCGCAACGTGGTCGCCAAGCTGCCCGGCGGTGCGCATGGCGATGAAGCCGTGATTTTCTCCGCGCATTGGGATGCGTTCGGCATCGGCCAGGCCGACGCCAGCGGCGATCGCATCCGCCGCGGTGCGATCGACAATGCCACCGGCGTGGCCACCGTGCTGGAACTGGGGCGGGTATTCGCCGCCGGCCCGCAGCCACAGCGCAGCCTGTATTTCGTCGCACTCACCGCGGAAGAAAAAGGCCTGCTGGGTGCCAGCTATTACGCCGCCCATCCGCTCGCGCCGCTGGCCAAGACCGCTGCGGTGTTGAACATCGAGATGTTCAGCCCGGATGGCGCGACCCGTGACATCGCCTCGTGGGGCAAGGGCCGGGTCTCGCTGGAGGGGGACCTGGCGCGGGTAGCCAAGGCCCGGGGCCGCAGCTACAGCCCCGATCCGAACCTGGAAGCCGGGTTCTTCTACCGTGCCGACCACTTCGCCTTCGCCCGCCTGGGCGTGCCGGCCATCACCATCGGCCCGGGACTGGACAAGCTCGATGGCGGCGTGGAAGCCGGGCGCGCCCAGCGCGAGAAGTACTTCGCCGACTGCTACCACCAGCCCTGCGATGCCTGGACGCCGAGCTGGGACCCGGCCGGCCATGCCGCCGATACCCTGCTGGTCTACGACCTGGGCGCGGAGCTGGCCAACAGCCGGCGCTGGCCACAGTGGGAACCGGCATCGGAGTTCCGCAAGGCGCGCGATGCCAGCGAGGCACAACGCCGCTGAAGCCGAACCGCGGCGGCAAGCGCCGGGCGGCCCGGCGCTACCCGGGCCGCGAGGCGTTGCCCGCGGTCAGGCCGCTGCGCGCAGTGCGGCCAACGCCGCCAGCACGGTATCGACCTCGGCTTCCACGGTGAACAGATCGGTCTGCAGCGCATCGCCCTGCTCGGCCTGCTTGATCACGGCGATCAGCTGGCCGGCATCGCGCGGGGAATCAAAGCCCACGCTCTGCAGCAGCAGCGCGCCATCGCTGTCGGTGAACTTGAAGTAGAAACGACCGTCGGCTTCACGGTATTGCTTGAACTGCGGCAGCACGGTGCGTGCGGCGGCAGCCGGCGCGTTGCTGCCGGGCACATCGGCCAGGTCACGCAGGCCGACGGCATGACGCAGTTCAGCCAGCAGCGGCATGGCGAACTGTTCGCGCAGCTGCTGCCCACGACGCACCAACAGTGCTTCGATCTTCTCCGGCTCGGCCATCAGCGCTTCATAACGTGCGCGCAGCGGTGCGATCTCGGCATCGATGCGTTCAAACAGCTGCTGCTTGGCATCGCCCCAGCTGATGCCATCGGCGAAGGCCTTGGCGAAAGCAGCGGTCTGTTCCGGGGTGGCGAAGGCCTGGTACAGCTGGAACAGGGCCGAACCTTCGGTGTCCTTGGGCTCGCCCGGGGCACGTGAATCGGTGAGGATGGCAGACACCAGCTTCTTCAGTTCAGCGCGCGGGGCAAACAACGGAATGGTGTTGTTGTAGCTCTTGCTCATCTTGCGGCCGTCCAGGCCGGCCAGGGTGGCCACCTGTTCGTCGATCACCACTTCCGGCAGGGGGAAGAATTCCTTGCCGTAGATGTGGTTGAAACGCTGGCCGAAATCGCGGGCCATTTCGATGTGCTGGATCTGATCGCGGCCCACCGGCACCCGGTTGGCCTTGAAGATCAGGATGTCGGCGGCCATCAGGACCGGGTACATGAACAGCCCGGCGCTGACCCCGGCATCGTCATCCAGACCCTCTTCGCGGTTTTTGTCAGTGGCGGCCTTGTAGGCATGGGCGCGGTTGAGGATGCCCTTGCTGGCCACCACGGTGAGATACCACATCAGTTCGGTGGTTTCGCGGATGTCGCTCTGCCGGTAGAACCACACCTTGTCCGGGTCCAGGCCACAGGCCAGCCAGCTGGCGGCGATTTCCAGGGTGGCACGCTGGGTGCGTGCCGGGTCCTGGGCCTTGATCAGGCTGTGCAGGTCGGCCAGGAAGAAGAAGCTTTCGATGCCTGCCGCCTGGCTGGCGGCGATGGCCGGCCGGATGGCGCCCACATAGTTGCCCAGGTGGGGGGTGCCGGAAGGGGTGATGCCGGTGAGGACTCGGGTGGTCATGACTGCTCGCGGGGAAACGTACGATGAACCCCGCCAGTCTACCTGCTGGGGGCGCAACCCCGTCAGCACCGCTCGCCCGTTCGTGCTGTCACACTGCCCTGGAGCACTTCGATGAAAGTCCTGCTACCGCTCGTTGCTGTCCTCGCCCTGTGCGGATTCCGTCCTGCACCGCCGCCCACCGCGCTGTCCAGCGCCGCTCCGGTAGCGCTGCGGCTGGTGGACCGCGATGCCGGCCGTCTGTTGCCCCTGTATCACCACCGTGGCCAACAGTGGTCGGCCGGCGAGCAGGGCCACCGCTTTGCCGTGCAGCTGCGCAACCAAAGCAGCGAACGGGTGCTGGTGGTGCTTTCAGTGGATGGGGTGAACGCCATCAGCGGCGAGGATGCCGCCCCGTACCAGAGCGGCTACGTGCTGCAGCCCTGGCAACAGGTGGACATCACCGGCTGGCGCAAGTCCGACGATGACGTGGCCCAGTTTGTGTTCAGCCCACCGGCGGCGAGCTATGCCGCGCGCACGGGCCGGGACGCCAACATCGGCGTGGTCGGCATCGCCGTCTTCAAGGAACGCAGCTACCGGCCACAGGCCTTGGACAGGGTTGAAGTCACCGGTGGTCGCGCCCAGGCGCGGCGCAGCGCGGTTCCCGCGGCCGAAGCCATGGCGGCACCCGCGCCTGCGCTGGGCACCGCCCATGGCCAGCGCGAACGTGCTCCGGTACGTACAACCGCGTTCGAGCGGGCCAGCAGCACGCCCGACCAGGTCAGCCAGCTGCGCTACGACAGTGCGCGCAACCTGCGTGCCCGCGGCATCGCCTTGGAACCAGCCCCGCGTCCACGTGAACGCGTGCCCGAAGCCTTCCCCGGTGGTTTCGTGCCGGATCCGCCGCGCCGTTGAATCGAAACGCCCCGCGGAATGCACAAAGGGCCGCTGTCGCGGCCCATTGTGTCCCGCCTGCGCTGAGCGAGGCTCAGCGGTAATCCGGATAGTCCTTGCGCAGCGAGTCGTCGAATTCCTTTACTTCCTTTTCCGCGCGGTCACGTGCCCAACCGTAACGCTCCTGCAGGCGACCGGCCAGGTATTCCGCATTGCCTTCGGCCACGTCGAAATCGTCGTTGGTCAGGTCGCCCCACTTGGCTTGCGCCTTGCCCTTGAGCTGGGTCCACTTGCCGGAAATGATGTCCTTGTTCATGCGCTTGCCCTCTGCTGTCAGGTGGTGATGGCAACCGTGTGTTGCCGCAACGCCACAGTGCCAAGGCGGGCGTTGCAGGGCGGTCAAGCAGGGATGAAAAGCCTGCTCACGAGCTTGAATGGTTCACCACTGGCTTCGCCGTCGTGCGCGCAGGCAAAAAAAAGAGAGCCGGTTTCCCGACTCTCTTTTCATGCAGCGCTCGTTCGCGTGGATCAATTCCCGCGGGCAGCGTCTTCGACCTTCTGGCCGGCACCCTGCACGTCCCTGCCGGCACCGGCAACGGTATTGCAGCCGGCCAGCATGACCACCGAGAACATCGACAACAGCATCAGGGCAACAACACGCTTCATGGGGCTTTCTCCTGGTTGGTCCACGTCACCGCCGCAGCGGCCTCTTCATTGCGCGCATCGGACAAGCCAAATGCGTCGCTTTGGTGGCCACTTTCACGTGTTGGGCGTGGAGTCGACGTGAACGGAACGTAGGCGCGTTCAGCCAAGGAGCGGCCGGGCTCAGTCGCGCATCAGCGTGGATTTTCCGAACAGGCTTTCCACGAGATCGACCGCCAGTTCGGCGGTGCTGTTGCGGTCGTCGAGCAGGGGGTTCAGTTCGACGATGTCCAAGGAGCCCATGCGACCGGAATCGGCGATCATTTCCATGACCAGTTGGGCCTCGCGGTAGTTCACCCCACCGGGCACGGTGGTGCCGACGCCGGGCGCGATGGCCGGGTCCAGGAAGTCCACATCGAAGCTGACATGCAGGTGGGTGTCCGGCCCCAGCCCGGCCAAGGCCGCTTCCATGGTGCGCTTCATCCCGTTCTCATCGATGTAGCGCATGTCATACACGTCGACCTGGTGGGTTTTGATCAGCCGCTTTTCTTCCGGGTCGACCGAGCGGATGCCGATCTGCCGCACCTGCGAGGGATGCAGGGCCGGCCCGTCGCCGGCCAGGCGGGTCAAGGTCGCCGGCCCCAGCCCGCACAGACAGGCCACCGGCATGCCGTGGACATTGCCCGACGGCGTGACCTCGCTGGTGTTGAAGTCCGAATGCGCGTCCAGCCACAGCACGCGCAGGTCCTTGCCCTGTTCCCGGCACCAGCGTGACACGGCGGCAATGGAGCCGATGCCCAGGCAGTGGTCGCCGCCGAGCATGATCGGCATGCGTCCCCCTCGCAGCTCGGCCAGGCTGGCCTCCATCAGCGCGGTGTTCCACGCCACCACCTCGTCCAGATGGCGGTAACCGGCCACCGGTGGCGTCCACGGATTGCGCGGCCCATCCAGATTACCGATGTCGCGCACATCGACCCCACGCGCCACCAGCGCCTCGGGCAGCCCGGCGATACGCAGGGCCTCCGGCCCCAGGCGTGCACCACGGTGACCGGCTCCGATATCCGTGGGGACGCCGATCAGGGTCACGGGGGAGTAATGCGTCATGCCAAGGCTCCGCTGCAATAAGCCCTTGAGTCTATCCAACCACGCAGACAGTGCCTCGCGGCGCTGCAGCACTGTGTGTGTGCGGCGAACATGACGCCGCCGGGACGGGACGGTGCACGTGGACCCGCGCGGACCGAGGCCGTAAGCCGGCGCTGATGCCCGACGCTGGCGTGATGCGTGCCTGGCCGACCGCCGGCCACGTGCGATCGTTGGAACTACTCCGCTGGCGGCGTATGGCCGGAGCGCGCCTTCAGCCTCGCCCCGTACAACAGGTAAGCCACGCCGGTGAGGCCGACGATCGCCGCCGGCAGGTACAGGGCCGCGTAATGCAGCGGGACAAACAGCAGGCCGCCACCAATGCTGCCGCACAGGAAGCTGGTGATCACCATGCCGCTCAAGGTCAGCCGGCGATACGGCAACGGCCGCCCACGGAGCAGCTGACCCAGGCCGATGCCGAGATCGGTGAACATGCCGGTGAGGTGGGTGGTACGCAGCAGCGAGCCGCTGTAGGTCGTGGCCATGGCGTTCTGCAATCCGCACGCCATCGCCGCCAGCGCGATTCCCCAGCCAGAACCACGCTCCAACAGCGGTACACAAGCCACGATTAGCGCGCCTTCGATCATCAGCACCTGGCCGTAGCGTTGTCCAAGCTGCAGCGCACTGTCGTTGATGAGCAGGCCACTCAAAGTGGCGCCAGCACAGAAGGCGATCAGGATCGACCACAAAAAGACCATGGAGCCCCAATCACCCTGGGCGATGGCCAGCCCAAGCAGGCTGGTCGAACCGGTGAGATGGCTGACCACCTGGTGGGATAATCCCATGAAGCAGATGCCGTTGATCAGGCCGGCAACGGCACTCAACGACACCCCGCCGACCCAGACCCATTTTGGTAACGGCACCACCTGGCGTGCTCCTTCCGCTGCGTTCTAGCGCGACCGGCCGACGAGCAGGTGCAGCGGCATGACCACCTCGCGCGCTTGTGCCGGATCACCCCAGACCTCAATTGCCGCAGTATAGGCCGCCTGGAAGAACGCATCGCCCCGCGTTTCCATGCAGCGACGGGTGGCCGACCAGGAATGCAGGTAGGCGAAGAGCTGGTCGAGGTTCCAGTGCATGCGCAGTTCGAAGGGCGGCGGCTGGATGGTCTCCAACTTGAAGCCGACGTCCGTGTAGCCGTCCCACAGCAGGCGGTTCTGCGGTGCCCAGAAGGGCTGTATCGGATCAAGCACGCTGCGCTGCAGGCACTGGTCGATCTCTGCAGTCACGTTGCACCACGTATAGCCCCAGGCAGCGAACACGCCGCCCGGTTTGAGCCGCTGCTTCACTGCCGGCCAGAAGCGCGGGTAGTCGAACCAGTGCAGTGCCTGTGCCACCGTGACCAGATCGAGCGAGGCATCAGCGATGTCGGGGTTTTCGGCATCACCGACGGCGTAGTGCACGTTGGGATGGGGCAGTGCATGGGCGATCTGGTTTTCGCTGACATCCGTCGCATGCACACGCGCGTAATGGCTGGCCAGGCCGACCGCCGCCTGCCCGTTGCCGGTGGCGCAGTCCCAGGCCGCATCGTGGCCGTTCGTCAGCCCGGCGAGATAGACAAAGAGCTCGGGTGGGTAGAGCGGGCGTGCATCGCGATACAGATCGGACTTGTCGTTGAAATAGGCGTGGTGGTGCATGTTGCGCTTCCCTTTTCGTCCATGAATGCGCTTAGGCTGATTACGGTCAAAGTAAGAGAATGCCTGGATCTGGACAAGGGCAGGTCTCAGGCGATCCGACGAAGACGTCAGCCCGCCACGCAGGCCGGATGGCCGAGGAAATGTCTCGCGACGATCTGGCGCGCGCCAACCAGCTTGCGCGGTCCCTGGATCAGAGGTAGCTGGCGCGGGCGCAAAATGCGGCCAGGGCGCTGAAAGATGGTGCCGCTTATCCGAATCGAACGGATGACCTACTGTTTACAAGACAGTTGCTCTACCAACTGAGCTAAAGCGGCAAGGTACACGTGACAGGCCAGCACCGGCATGCCGGCGGGCCCGCTGATTCTACCGCAGTCGCGCGCAATCGAGCGACTCCTGCCGCGTCGCGCCGCTGCGCTGGCGGGCGGTGTCCAGCGATGCCCCATCGGCCAGGCGGCCATGCACCCACCAGGTCACACTGTCGCCGCCACTGAGCTGGGCATTGAAACCAGCGGCCCGCACCTGTGCCAGCCGCTGCTCGGCGCCGCTGCGGTTGCGGTACTGGCCCAGCGCGATCGCGTTGGCCTCCGGGCCCTGGGAGATGATGAAGTACTCGCCCAGCCCCGCCGCGCCGATGCGCTCGACGGTGGCCTGGGCCTCGGCACGGCTGGCCGCAGCGGGCAGCATCACCCGGTAGCGCGTACTGCCGCCTGCCGCGGCCTGCGGCTGCAGGCGCGCCTGGGTCAGCAGCGCGGCCACTTCCTGCTGGGCGACCCGCGCCTGCGACTGGCCTGCAAACGGACCAAGTGCGACACAGCGCACCCCGCCGGTGCCGCCGACCACGGTGCCAGACGCAATGGGCACACCCTGCCCCAGCGGGGCAGCGACCACCGGGGTCGGCGCGGCCGGCTCGATGTCGGCAGTGGGTTTGACCACCGGTTGTGGGGTCACATCAACCAGCGCCGGCGCTTCCGGCCAGGCCAGGTCACTGGCCGGCGCTTCACCCGCGGCGACGAAGCGCAGCCCGTTGTGCTTGGTCGGGCCCTGCGTGGCGCCCGCAGGCGTCGGCGTCGATGCCGGGGCTGGATCACGCAGCGCCCACCAGGTAGCTACGATGAGATTGAGCAGGACGAAGACTGCAATGAGTGAACGCGTCAGCATCCGTCGATCCTAGCCCGTTGCTGCGGGCGCGTGTACTGCCCAGCGGGCCAGGCCATCGAGCACCAGCAGGGGGCGGTGCTCGGCATCGCTGAGCAGCGGCAGCAGATCCGGGGCGCCGCCGCCGTGGATCAGCAGGTCCACCGGCTCTTGCAGCTGCGCTTCGGCTTGGCGGCGGCTGCGCTCGATCAGCGCCACGGCCGCGCCGTCGCAACCGGACACTAGGGCATCAAGGGTGTCATCGGCGAACTCCTGGTACTGCCCCCCTTGGGCCGGCAGCTGGATGGCGCGCTGCTGCAGCGCCTCACGCATGGTGGTCGGCGAGGCACAGATACGTCCGCCATGGTGCTGGCCCCGGGCATCGAGCAGGTCGATGGTGAGCGCGGTCCCCACACCGGCCACCAGCACGTGGCGTTGGGCGTGCGCGGCGGCGAGCAAGGCCAGGAAGCGGTCCACGCCGAAGCGCTCCGGCGCAGCATAGGCAATACGCACGCCGGCCAGCTCCGATTCGGTACGCGCCACGTGCACATGGCGGAAGCGCATGCGCAGGATTTCCAGCATCGTCGCCGTCAGCCCGGGGGCCGCCACGCTGGCCACGAAGGCCGTTTCACCCTGTGGCAGGCCACGCAGCGCTTCGCCGCGCAGGTCTTCGGCGCCGTGCGCCCAGGCCTGCACCGCGCCTGCACGGCCTTCGTGCAACGGCGCGTACTTGAACCGCGAATTTCCCAGATCGAACAACCAATCGCTCATTGCGCCCTCACACTCACTTCCCCGGCATGCACGTGCTGTTCCTGGTCGCCCATTCGCACCCGCAGTGCCCCGTCATCGGCCAGGCCCAGGGCGATCCCCTGCTGCCACTGGCCACCTTGTTCAATGCGCACCTCGCGCCCGGCCAGGCTGTCCAGCGCGGCGTAGCGCGGCAGGAACGGCGCCAGCCCCTGCTGGTCGAAGATCTCCAGTGCCGGCAGCAGGTGGGCCAGCACCGTGGCGACCACCGTATTGCGGTCCACGGCCGCGCCGCGCAGGGTCTGCAGATCGGTCCACGGCTGGCCGATGCCGGCCGCCATGTCCGCCGGCATGTCCACGTTCAAGCCGATCCCGATCACCGCATGGGCGGCACCGGCGAACTCCCCGCCACCTTCTACCAGCAGCCCGCCCAGTTTGCGCCCATCGGCGACCAGGTCATTGGGCCATTTCAGGCCAATCGACTCGATGCCCTGCCCCTGCAGGGCCTCGGCGACGGCGACACCCGCCGCCAGGCTGAGACCACCCAGACGCGCCAACCCACCCGGGAAGCCACGCAGGACGGAGACATAGATGTGGGCCGCCAGCGGTGAGGTCCATTCCCGGCCTCGGCGGCCGCGGCCTTGGGTCTGGCGCTCGGCCAGCAGGACCCGGCTGCCGCGCTGAGGGACGCTGCAGCGCAGCAATTCGGTATTGGTCGACCCCACGCTCCAAGCCACTTCCAGGCCGTCCAGCACTGCCAGCGCAGACGCGGGCAGGCCGGCGCGGATCCGCCCAGCGTCCAGCAGCTGTACCGGCCGCTGCAGCGTATAGCCGTCGCCGGCACGCCCTTCGACGGCCACACCAGCCTTCCTAAGCCCTTGAATTCGCTTCCATACCGCAGCGCGGGTCAGGCCCAGCTCGCGGGCCAGGGCATCACCGGAAAGCGGGCCGGCAGCCAGTTTTTCCAGTAGTTGGCGATCGTCCACGCGTGGTCCTGTTGGCAGTAATACAGATGAAGGCGACAAGGATACGCCCCCCGGCGACGGGGGGCTTCCATGGCGGGCCCGGAATCAAGCTATTATCGAAGGCTGACCCGCTCCTCACTGTGGATGTCGACGATGCGCTGCCTTGCCCATTGCCTTGTCCTGCTGATGGCCCCTGCCCTTGCCAATGCGTCCGCCGCCTTGGCCAGTGACGGGCGCGGTGACTGTGTCTACACCAGCGGTGATACCGACCGTACGCCCACCGCCCGCGCGGCGGCCGCCGCCGTGCCGAGCCCGGCCAAGCCGGCGGCCAGCCAGGCCACCAGCAGTGGCGGTGGTGGTGACGATGACGTGCTCAAGGGCCTGCGTGCGCCGCGCTGGCACAGCTTCCTGCCAGGCATGTTCCGCTGATCCAGGCACTTTGGCGGTGGCTGCGCCCGCAGCCGCAGGCGATCGATCCGGCGTCATGGCAACAGGCCTGCGCACGTGCCGCGTGGATCGCCGGTCTGGCACCCGCGCAGCAGCAACGCCTTGAGGCGCTGGCCACCCGTTTCCTGCACAGCAAGGGCATCACCCCGGTCGGTGGCGTCGTGCTGGATGACGGCGACCGTGTGCTGCTGGCCGCGCTGTGCTGCCTGCCGCTGCTGCAGTTGGGCGAACGCGGCCTGCGCGGCTGGTCACAGGTGCTGGTTTACCCGGAAGGCTTCGTGGTGCCCCAGACCGACATCGACGAAAGCCAGGTCCAGCACGAATGGGAAGACGATGCGATCGGCCTGGCGGTGGACGGCGGGCCGTTGCTGGTGTCCTGGCAGGACGTGCTGCATGAGCTTGAGCACCCGCACGAAGGCGCCTGCGTGGTGGTGCATGAAATGGCACATCGCATCGATCTGCTTGATGGCGTGCTGGATGGGAGTCCGCCCCTGCCGGGGAACTGGCAGCGCGAATGGGCCGCCGATTTCCAACAAGCCTATGACGCCCTGTGCGCGCAGGTGGATGCCGGTGTGGAGACGGTCCTCGATCCATACGCCAGTACCGCGCCGGAGGAGTTCTTCGCGGTCATGACCGAGTACCACTTTTCCGCGCCGGCGCTGCTGGCCAGCCAGCTGCCGGCCGTCGCCGCGCATCTACGTCGCCTCTACGGTGCACCGCCAGCGCTGTAAGGGCGCTGGGCTCAGGGGCCCGGCGGCAGGGTCACTTCAAAACGGGCACCGCCCAGTTCGCTGGAGCGGGACACCACCAGTTCACCACGGTAGTCTTTGATCAGGTCCTGCACGATGGACAGGCCGATGCCGTGGCCCTGCACGCGCTCATCGCCACGCACGCCGCGCTGCAGGACCTTGGCGATGTCGTCGGGGGCGATGCCCGGGCCGTCGTCATCCACGGCCAGCAGCAGGCCCGGACGCCGCGCGTTCGGCGCCGGCAGCGGCTGCGCGGTCAGCAGGACGCGGCGCTTGGCCCATTTGAAGGCGTTCTCCAACAGGTTGCCGAGCAGCTCCTGCAGATCACCGGGTTCGCCGTGGAAGCGCGCGGCCTCATCGATGTCGAACTCGCACAGCACGCCCTTGTTGGCATACACCTTCTCCAGGCCGCGCACGATCTCTTCGGCATTGGATTCAATCGGCAGGGGCGCCGAGAACAAGGCATGCCCGGACGAGGCGGCGCGGGCCAGCTGGTAGGACACCAGGTTGTTCATGCGCTGCAGCTGGACATCGAGCTCCTCGCGCAGCGCGCGGTCGTCGGCACCGCTGTCCATCTGCGTGCGCAGCACGGCGATCGGGGTTTTCAGGCTGTGCGCCAGGTCGGCCAGGGTATTGCGTTGGCGCTCCAGGTTCTCACGTTCGCTGTCGATCAGCGCGTTGATGCTGTCGGTGAGCGGCTCCAGCTCGCGCGGGTGGTGTTCGCTCATGCGCTCGGTTTCACCGCGCTGGACCTTGGTCAGCTCGGTGATCACCCGCCGCATGGGGCGCAGGCTCCACTGCAGGATCACCGTCTGCAACAGCAGCAGGATCAGGCCGATACCGCCCAGGTAGAACCAGACCCGGCCACGGAACACACGCAGCTGCGCACCCAGCGCGCGCGAGTCTTCCATGATGTAGATGGTGTAAGGGAACTCGGTGGCCGGGTCGGCATCGGCGTCCCACACCAGGCCCAGCCCATAGCGGTACACCGAGCCTTGGCTGCCATCGATCTGGATCATCGGCAGCGGGCCGCTGAAATCTTCCTGCCGCGGTGCCAGCAGGCCGCCGCCGGTGGTGGGCAGCATCGGCCCTTCGGCGGACATGGAATTACCCTTGCCGCCGGGCATCACCACCTGCAGGTACAGGCCGCTGCCGGGCACGTCAAAGCGCGGATCAGGCGGCTGCTCGCGGATGTACAGTGAGCGGTCGCGGGTGAAATCAATGCCGGCCGCGTAGGCGGTGGCGTAGTTCTTCAGGCGCTCGCGCAGGTTGGCGCGCGCGGTATCGGCGAAGGCCGCGTCCAGCGCGTAGCCGGCCAGGGCCAGGAAGGCCACCAGGCCCACCGAGGCGGCCAGCAGCTGGCGCGCCTGCAGCGAACGCGGCCGCAGGCGCCGGAAGAACCACAAACGGCCGGACATCATCGCTACCCCGTTACGCGGGCTCAGCCCTCGTTGCGCGGGATGGCGAAGCGGTAGCCGCGGCCACGCACGGTTTCGATGGGCTTGAGCTCACCGTCCGGGTCCAGCTTCTTGCGCAGGCGGCCGATGAACACTTCCAGGACGTTGGAATCGCGGTCGAAATCCTGCTGGTAGATGTGCTCGGTGAGGTCGGCCTTGGAGACCAGTTCACCGGCATGCATCATCAGGTATTCCAGCACCTTGTATTCGTAGCTGGTGAGGTCGACGTTGCTGCCGGTGACGCTGACCGTCTGCGCGGCCAGATCCAGCGCGACCGGGCCGCATTCCAGCGTCGGCTTGCTCCAGCCGGCGGCACGGCGCAGCAGCGCATTGACGCGGGCGAGCAGCTCTTCGACATGGAAGGGCTTGACCAGGTAGTCGTCAGCGCCCTGCTTGAGGCCTTCGACCTTGTCCTGCCAGCTGGAGCGTGCGGTCAGGATCAGCACCGGGAACTTCTTGCCTTCATCGCGCAGGGCTTTGATCAGCTCCATGCCCGACATCTTCGGCAGTCCCAGATCGATGATGCCGACGTCGAACGGCACTTCGCGACCCATGTACAGGCCTTCTTCGCCGTCCTGTGCGGCGTCGACGGCAAAGCCCTCGCGCTTGAGCCGGGCAGCGAGCGTTTCACGCAGCGGGGCTTCGTCTTCAACCAGAAGGATACGCATGAACTCTCCCTAGCTAATGTGCTTGTCGAACCGTGGGGCCCGATGGATAGGCAATGATATGACGACAACTATCCCTGTTCAGGGGTTATCGCCACGTGGTGAAGAAGACATATCCGATCGCGGCGTGCGGGGCTGTGAACGTGACGGCGCCGGATCATCCATGTAGCGCACCCGACCGCGCTCGTCCATGTACTTGACCCGGTTGATGTCGCGCCCATCGTAAGGCACTCGTTCGGCGCCGAGGATATGCCCGCCGGTGCTGCGCTGCACCCGGCGCACCGCATCGGACAGCGAGCGGCCATCTTCGGCGCGGGCACCGCGGGCCGTCATTTCCGCGCGCATGGACTGCATGTCACGCACCTGCATCGGCGCCTGCTGGGGCATCGGCGGCATCTGCGCGAACGCGGGCAGCGATGCCGCACAGCCCATCACCATCAGGGTGACGAAGGTACGGCGGCGGTAGAAGTGAGCGGAAGCCATCGTCTGCGATCCTAGCCGAGGTCGGCGGTTCGTTCAAAATTCGTGAACCCGTTCACACCGATGTGAAGAACAGACTTTACGAAACTTTTGCAAATTTCGACGTTTGGCAGTGAATCCGGTCTGAATTTTCAGGCCACCCGCCCCGCTTTGTTCAGGTTCGTGACCAATTGCAGGGCTCAAGCGGCGTCTCTGGTCCCGCTGCGCACCGTCATCGCCAACGCCTCTTCCACCAGCGTCCAGTCCGCCCCGGGCTTGTGCGACCCCTCGCTGAGCACCTGGCGGAAGGCCCGACCACCCGGCTGGCCATGGAACAGGCCCAGCACATGGCGGGTGATGTGCTTGAGCGCCAGACCCTGCTGCAATTGACGTTCGACGTAGGGCTGGAAGCTGCGCAACAGGTCCGCGCGGGCCTGCAGCGGGGTGTTCGTGTGCAGCGATTCCAGCTGATGCAGCAGGTAGGGATCGTGGTAGGCGGCCCGGCCCAGCATCACCCCGTCGACCTTGCCGGCTTGGGCCTGCACCGCTTCCACGCTGGCCAGGCCGCCGTTGATCAGCACCGGCAGCATCGGCCGTTCCTGCTTGAGCCGCCAGGCCCAGTCGTAGCGCAGCGGCGGCACTTCGCGGTTTTCCTTGGGCGAGAGCCCTTTCAGCCATGCGTTGCGGGCATGCACGATGACCATGGCCGCACCGGCGGCGACCTGACGATCGACGAAGGCGGCAAACAGGTCGTAATCGTCGTCTTCATCGACGCCGAGGCGGCATTTCACCGTGATCGGGATCTCCGTGGCCGCCACCATCGCCGCCACGCAATCGGCCACCAAGGCCGGCTCACGCATCAGGCAGGCACCGAAGCGCCCGGCCTGCACCCGGTCGGACGGGCAGCCGCAATTGAGGTTTACTTCGTCGTAACCCCATTCCTGGGCGATGCGCGCGGCCTGGGCCAGCAGTGCCGGGTCGCTGCCGCCGAGCTGCAGCGCCAGCGGGTGCTCGCTGGGATCAAAGCCGATCAGGCGCTCGCGGTCGCCATGGATGACCGCGTTGGCGTGGACCATCTCGGTGTACAGGCGCGCGGTCGGTGCCAGCAGCCGGTGGAAGACACGGCAGTGGCGGTCCGTCCAATCCATCATGGGGGCGACGGAGAGGTGGATCTGGTCGGGGGGCAGGCGTACGTCGTTCATACCGCCATTATCGCCGCATCCACCGCCGCCGCCATGAACCGCCCCCGTGCCGCTGCCAGTGCTCCATCCAGGCGACGGCACCGCCTTGGTACGCGGTGCCGCTGCCGGCTCGCCGTGATCTCAATGCAGCCCGGCAGCCCGTCCACCGCTGCCTACCCTGTCGATCAAGGTCTGGCTGGCCGCGTTCAGGCCCACCACCTCGACCACGGCGCCCTGCGCCGCCAGCTTCTCCTGCACACGCTCCAATGCCCCCACCGCGGTCAGGTCCCACAGGTGCGCCTGCTGCAGGTCGATCACCACGCGTGCGGCAACGTGCTGGTAGTCGAACGCCGCCGCCAACTGGCCGGCCGAGGCAAAGAACACCTGCCCGCTGACGACGTAGCGCTGCACGCCGGCCACTTCGTCCACGCACTGCACCGCCAGCAGGCGACCCACCTTTCGCGCGAAGAACAGGGCCGACAGCAGCACCCCGCTCAGCACGCCCTTGGCCAGGTCATGGGTGGCCACGGTCACCACCACGGTCAGCAGCATCACCGCCGAAGAACTGCGCGGATGGGTGGCCAGGTCGCGCAGCGAGCGCCAGCTGAAGGTGCCGATGCTGACCATGATCATCACCGCGACCAGTGCCGCCATCGGGATCTGCCGCACCAGGTCACTGCCATAGACCACCAGCACCAGCAGCACCGCGCCGGCGATCAGGCAGGACAGCCGCCCGCGCCCACCGGAAGTCACGTTGATCACCGATTGGCCGATCATCGCGCAGCCGGCCATGCCGCCGAAGAAACCGGTCACGGTGTTGGCCAGGCCCTGCCCCGCGCATTCGCGGTTGCGCTGGCTGGGGGTGCCGGTGATGTCCTCGACGATCTGCAGGGTCATCATCGATTCCAGCAGGCCCACCACCGCCAGTGTCGCCGAGACCGGCAGCAGGATGCGCAGGGTTTCCCAGGTCAACGGGACATCGGGCAAAAAGAACGACGGCAGGCGGTCGGGCAGCTGGCCCATGTCGCCCACGGTCCTCACGTCGATGCCGAAGCCGATCACCACCGCGGTGAGAACGGCGATCGCCACCAGGGGCGAAGGCACGGCACGGGTGAGGCGGGGCAGCAGGTAGATGATGGCCAGGCCGGCCGCACACAACAGGTAGACGGTCGGCCCGCGGCCCACCAGCTCCGGCAACTGCGCCATGAAGATCAGGATGGCCAGCGCATTGACGAAACCGGTGATCACCGAGCGCGAGACGAAGCGCATCAACGCGCCCAGCTTCAACGCGCCCGCCAGCATCTGCAGCACGCCGGTCAGGATGGTGGCGGCGAACAGGTACTGCAGGCCATGGTCCTTGACCAGGTCCACCATCACCAGGGCCATGGCGCCGGTGGCGGCGGAGATCATGCCCGGGCGGCCGCCGGCAATGGCGGTGATCACCGCGATGGAGAACGAGGCATACAGGCCGACCCGCGGGTCGACACCGGCGATGATGGAAAAGGCGATGGCCTCGGGGATCAGGGCCAGGGCAACGACGATGCCGGACAATACGTCACCACGGACGTTGCCCAGCCACTGCGCACGCAGCGGGTAATGGGTATTCATGGAATGGCTCCGCGCGCGCGGGCACGTGGCCGCGTCGCGCTGCAATGGAAAACACGGGTCCTGAGGCCGCTTGCAGCGGTTGCCGGGCGGCAGGGGTCAGGGTGGCGTGATCACTGCGTGCGGGCCCGGGCGAGGAATGGGGCGCGAGTCTATCCCATCTGCCGCCCACCCGGTAGCACGTCGATGGCCGCCGTCGGCAGTTGTCATCGCCAGCGCCTACACTGGCGGCATGAGTGATCCTGCACCCACGCGGTTCGACCCGCGTTCTGAACAGGGCGTGCTGCGCCTTTCCATCGCCGGCACCCTGGTGATGGCCGTGGTCGCGGTGGGCTTCGGCCTGTACGCCAATTCCTCGCTCATCGTCTTCGACGGTGTGTACGGACTGATCGACGTGGTGATGACCTGGCTGTCGCTGCTGGTTACCCGCCTGATTGCCCTGTCCACCCAGACCGATGCCCTGCAGTCCCGGCTCAACCAGCGCTTTTCGCTGGGGTTCTGGCATCTGGAACCGATCGTGCTCGGGGTCAGTGGCACCTTGATGATCGGCGCGGCGCTGTATGCCTTCATCAACGCCGTGGATGCGCTGACATCCGGCGGCCGCCTGATCGCGCTGGGCCCGGCGATCGTGTTCGGGGTGTTCTCGCTGCTGTTTGAAACCGCGCTGGGGCTGTTCGTGCTGCGCGCCAACCGTCGCATCGGCTCGGAATTCATCGGCCTGGATGCCAAGAACTGGCTGATCGCTGCGGCGATGTCGGCCTGCTATGTGCTGGCTTTCGTCGGCGGGGCACTGGTGATCGGCACGCCGTGGGCCTGGGTCGGGCCGTACATCGACCCGGCCATCCTGGCGGTGGTCTGTATGTTCGTGATGGTGGCACCGTTGGGGACGGTGCGCCGGGCGCTGGCCGGCATCCTGCTGGTCACCCCGCCGGAGCTGCAGGCGCGCGTGGACGCCGTCGCGCGCGATGTAGTGGCCCGCCACGGCTTCCTGGAGTATCGCAGCTACGTCGCCCAGGTCGGCCGCGGTGAACAGATCGAACTGTTCTTCGTCGTCCGCGCCGACGATCCGCCGCGTGCGCTGACCGAATGGGATGCCCTGCGCGAGGAGATCGGCGAAGCGTTGGGCGAAGCGTCACCCGACCGCTGGTTGACGATCGTGTTCACCACCGACCGTGAGTGGGCGATCTAGCCGGCGGCACTGCCCAGGGACTGCTTCCACTGCCGCGGTGACTGCCCGGTCTGCGCCTTGAATACCCGTGACAAGGCCGCCTCGCTGCCATAGCCGACCTCGCTGGCGATGCGCTTGAGCGGCAGGCCGCGACGCAGTGACTGCTGCACCAGGCGGGTGCGCCACGCCTGCAGGTAATGCCCGGGGGTATTGCCGATGACGCTGCGGAAGGTGTCGGCGAAGGCGCTGCGTGACATCCCCGCGTGCTCGGCCAGCACCTGCAGCGACCAGTCCTGCGCCGGGGCTTCGTGCATGGCCACCAGCGCGTGCCGTAGCCGGGGATGGCGCATGCCGGCCAACAGCCCGACCTGGATCTGGCCGTTTTCCATCAGGGTGCGCAGCAACTGGATGATCACCAGTTCGAACAAGCGCTCCAGCAGCGCCTGGCGGCCGCAGCGTTGGGCAAAGGCCTCGTCCAGCAGCAGCGGCAGGATCGCTTCGCAACCATACAGGGCGGACAAAGGCAGCACGATCGGCTCGGGCAGTGCCTCGGCGAGCGGGCTGCCCTGGCCGGCTTCGAACTGCAGCCGGGCACTGACCCAGGTGACGTCTGCACGCTCCACGGCGTCCAATGCGTGTGCCTGCGCGTGGGCGAGCAACAATACGCTGGGTTGGTCGATCGCCAGCTGCTGCCCGGTCGCCAGACGCACCCTGGCCGGACCATTGACCAGGTGCAGCACCGGCTGCTGGCTCGCCGCCAACGGCAACGGGGCCTGGCCGATGGTGCCGGCGTCGAGCAGCCGGGCCGAGATCGGGAAATGGTCGAGCAAGGCTTGAAGGCGGTCGAGCATCTGGACGATCCATCATGTTTTCTGGACGTGATGGTGACACACGTCCAGATGATTCGGGCAAAGTACACCTCACCGGCCGACCGGCCACCTCATCCAGGAAATGCACCATGTCCATCGAAAAGGTTCTGTACACCGCCCAGGCCACCGCAACCGGCGGCCGCGAAGGCCGCGCTGTGTCCTCCGACAACGTGCTGGACATCCAGCTGTCCACCCCGCGCGAGCTGGGCGGCGCTGGCGGCCCGGGCACCAATCCCGAACAGCTGTTCGCCGCCGGTTACTCGGCCTGCTTCCTCGGTGCGCTGAAGTTCGTGGCTGGCCAGGCCAAGGTCGCGCTGCCGGCTGAAACCACCGTGACCGGCAAGGTCGGCATCGGTCAGATTCCGACCGGCTTCGGCATCCAGGCCGAGCTGACCATCAGTGCACCGGGCGTTGAGCGTGCACAGCTGGAAGATCTGGTGCAGAAGGCCCACATCGTCTGCCCGTACTCCAATGCGACCCGCGGCAACATCGACGTGACCCTGGTTGTTGCCTGAGCCAGCGTCGCGGTACGCAGAAAAAAATGGGCGGATGCGGACCTGACGTCCTGCATCCGCCCATCCCACCGCGGTGGTATCCGGCGTACCGGATTACGTCTGCTTGCTGACCAGCTGCACGACGCTGGAGAAATCCAGCTTGCCGCGACCTGCCTGGTGGTTCATCGAATAGAGATTGCGTGCCAGCTCACCCAGCGGGATCGAGGCGCCCACGCCCATCGCCGCTTCCACGGCCAGGCCCATGTCCTTGAGCATGAGGTCGCTGCCGAAGCCACCGCTGTAGCCGCGTGATGCCGGCGCGTTTTCCAGCACGCCGGGCCACGGGTTGCACACTTCGGTGGCCCAGCTGCGGCCGGTACTCACCGCCATCATCTGCGACAGCACCTTCGGGTCCAGGCCATGGGCCACGCCCAGGGCGATCGATTCGCCGGTGACCGCCATGATCACGCCCAAGGCCATGTTGTTGCACAGCTTGGCGACCTGGCCGGCGCCGCTGGCACCGACATGGAAGATGTTCTTGCCCATCGCCTGCAGGTAAGGCCGGGCACGCTCCAGCGCGTCTTCCTCGCCACCGACGATGAAGGTCAAGGTGCCCGCCTGCGCGCCCGCCGTGCCACCGGAAACCGGTGCATCGAGCATCTGCAGGCCACGTGCCGCTGCGGCTTCAGCGACCTTGCGGGCACTGGCCGGGGCGATCGTGCTGCAGTCGATCACCAGCGCGCCGCCGGGGATATCGGCCAGCAGGCCGTCCTCGCCGAGGAACACGCCTTCCACGTGACGGCTGGCGGGGAGCATGGAGATCACCACTTCGGCCTCGACCAGGGTGTCCAGTGCCGAACTGGCGGCGGTGGCACCGGCATCGACCGCCGCCTGCACGGCCGCCGGCACCAGGTCGAACACGCGCACGGCGTGGCCGGCCTTGGCGAGGTTGGCGGCCATCGGGCCACCCATGTTGCCCAGACCAATGAATGCAATGCGACTCATGCCGGTGTCCTCTCAAGGTGGGATGTGCCGAGGTCGGCCAGCGGATGCTGGTCGGCCGGCCACGGTGAAACGAAGAAGGCTTCGGCCCAGGCCGCGTCTGCCTCGGCCAGCGTGGCCGGACGCCACTTCGGGGTACGGTCCTTGTCGATCAGCAGCGCGCGGATGCCTTCGGCAAAATCGCCGTGCGCCGCGCAGTGCAGGCCGGCGATGTATTCCAGCCGGAAGGCATCGGCCAGGCTGCCTGCGCCGACTGCACGCTGCAGTTCAAAGGCCAGCCGCGCCGAGCCCGGGGCACCGGCCGCCAAGGTCTTCTGGGCGGTCTGCAGCCAGGGATCATCGGTCGGCAGCGCGATGATGCGCTCGACGATCGCCGCCAGGTCGTCGCCGGCACACAGGGCGTCGATGTGCGTGGCGTTGGCTTGCAGCGGGCCGGTGGCTGGCGTGCTTGCGAACGACTGCAACAGCTGTGTCAGTACAGCATGGTTGCCGGCCCCGGTATCGGTCCACGTGGCCTGCAGCAGGGCGGCGAACACGGCCTCGCGCTGCGCCTCCTCGATGTACAGATCCGCCAGGCCCGCATGGATCGCATCGCCCGGGTTGAGCAGCGCGCCGGTCAGGGCGAGGAACAGCCCTCCCTTGCCAGGCACACGTGGCAGCAGCCAGCTGCCGCCCACGTCGGGGAACAGGCCGACGGTGATTTCCGGGAAGGCCAGCTTGGAACGCTCGCTGACCACCCGGTGGCTGGCCCCGGACATCAGCCCGATGCCACCGCCCATCACGATGCCATGGCCCCAGCACAGGATCGGCTTGGGGTAGGTGTGGATCAGGTGGTCGACGCGGTATTCGACGTCGAAGAACTCGGCGGCATAGGTGTTGTGCTCGATGGCGGTGTCGCCGCGCGCGGCGAACCCGCGCATGGCGGAATGCAGGCTGTGCAGGTCGCCACCGGCGCAGAATGCCTTCTCACCGGCGCCCTGCAGCACGACCATGGCAATGCCAGGGTCGGCCTGCCAGGCCTGCAGGCGTTCCAGCAACAGGTGCGCCATCGGCAGCGAGAACCCGTTGAGGGTTCGTGGGGCGTTGAGAGTGGCGATGCCGATGCGGCGCCCCCCTTGGCCCGCACGCTCCTCGAACAGCACCGGCGGCTGTACGGATTCGACGATCGCCGCGTCGCTGCTCATGCGTTCTTCCACTGCGCGCTGCGCTTCTCCAGGAAGGCGTTGACGCCCTCGACCTGGTCGGCGGTGTCGAACAGGTCGACGAACGCTTCACGTTCGGCCACCAGCGCGGCGGCGTGCGCACCGGCACGGGTGGACTGCACCAGGGTCTTGCAGGCGGCGATGCTGGTCGGGCTCTGCTTGCCGGCCTTTTTCGCCCACTCCAGCGCCAGGGCCTTGGCCTCGCCCTTGCCGACCTTCTCTTCGGCCAGGCCGATGCGCAGTGCGGTTGCGGCGTCGATGCGCTCACCCAGCAGGATCATCCGCTTGGCCCACCCTTCGCCGACCAGGCGCGGCAGGTTCTGGGTACCGCCAGCGCAGGGCAGCAGGCCGACGGTGGCCTCCGGCAGCGCCACCTGGGCGTGTTCTTCGATGATGCGCAGGTCGCAGGCCAACGCGCATTCCAACCCACCGCCCATCGCGTAGCCGTTGATGGCGGCGATGGAAACACCCCGGAAGCTGGACAGCGCTTCGAACGCTTCACCGAAACGACGGGCCGCTTCGCGTGCCGCGGCCTTGTCACCGGAGGCGAACTGGTTGAGATCGGCGCCGGCGGAGAAGAACTTCTCGCCATCACCGGTGATCACCAGCGCATAGATGCCCCGGTCGGCGTTGAGTGCGCCGACCAGGTCGCGCAGGGCGGCCAGGCTGTGCACGGTCCAGGTGTGGGCCGGCGGGTTGTGCAGGGTGATGACCGCGGTATGGCCATCGGCCTGGACGTCCAGGCCGACGTGGTCGTGGGTGCGCCAATCGTTCATCGCAGTTCCTCTTCGGTGTTGAGCAGGTGTCGGGCCACGATAACCCGCATGATCTCGTTGGTGCCTTCCAGGATCTGGTGGACGCGGCAATCGCGCAGCAGGCGTTCGATGGGGTATTCACGGATGTAGCCATAGCCGCCGTGGATCTGCAGCGCTTCGTTGCACACCGTGAAACCGGCATCGGTGGCGAAGCGCTTGGCCATTGCGCACCAGACGTTGGCATCGCTGGCGCCGGCATCGAGCTTGCGCGCGGCGGTGTGGGTCATCTGCCGCGCCGCCACGAGCTGGGTCACCATGTCGGCCAGTTTGAACTGCAGGGCCTGGAACTCGGCCAATGCCTTGCCGAACTGGCGGCGTTCGCCCATGTAGCGGCGCGCGGCGTCCAGCGCGCCCTGTGCCGCGCCCAGCGAACAGGCGGCGATGTTGATGCGGCCACCATCCAGTCCCTTCATCGCCAGCTTGAAGCCACCGCCCTCTTCACCCAGCAGGTGGTCGGCCGGAATACGGACGTTCTCGAAAGTGACGCCACGCGTAGGCTGGCTGTTCCAACCCATTTTTTCTTCCTTGCGGCCATAGCTGATGCCTGCTGCATCGGCCGGGACCGCGAAGGCGCTGATGCCACCGGCACCTGGGCCGCCGGTGCGCGCCATCACCACCAGCAGATCCGTGGCGCCGGCGCCGGAGATGAAGGCTTTGGCCCCATTGAGCACGTAGTGATCACCGTCACGCACCGCGCTGGTTTTCAGCGCACCGGCATCGGATCCAGCGCCGGGTTCGGTCAGGCAGTACGAGGCCAGCTTGTTGCCTGCCGCCAACGATGGCGCCCAGTGCGCGCGCACGGCCACGCTGGCCCAGCCGGCCACCATCGCCGAGGCCATGTTGTGGATGCTGATGTAGGCCGCCGTGGACGGGTCCACGCAGGCGAGCTCCTCGATGACGACGGCGGCGTCCAGGCGGCTCAGGCCGCTGCCGCCGACTTCCGGGTCCATGTACAGGCCACAAAACCCCAGCTCACCGGCCTTGGCGATCGCCTCGCGCGGGAAGATGCCCTCCGCATCCCACCGCGCCGCGTGTGGCGCCAGTTCTGCCTGTGCGAAATCGCGCGCCGCCTCCCTATAGGCCTGCTGCGCTTCGTCCTGCTCCGTCGTCATCGAGTAGCTCATGACTGCAAACTCCGTTGTTACTTGAGGCTGATGGTGGTGTTGACGCCGTGGCTGAGCGTCTCGTCATCGAACCAGCGTGCGGTCACGGTCTTGGTCTGGGTGTAGAACAGCACCACCTGCTTGCCGTACGGGCCCAGGTCGCCCAGCTTGGAAGCGCGTGAACCGGTGAAGGAGAACAGCGGCACCGGCACCGGGATCGGCACGTTGATGCCGACCTGGCCAACATCGATGTCTTCCTGGAACCTGCGCGCGGCGGCGCCAGACTGGGTGAACAGCGCGGTGCCGTTGCCGTTGGGGTTGCTGTTGACCAGCGCGATGGCCTCGTCCAGCGTCTCCGCTTCGAGGATCACCAGCACCGGCCCGAAGATTTCTTCCTGGTAGATGCGCATGTCGGTGCGCACGCCGGCAAAGATGGTCGGGCCGACGAAGTTGCCCTTCTCAAAGCCGTCCACCTGCGGGTTGCGGCCATCGAGCACCAGCTCGGCGCCCTGTTCGACACCTGAAGCAATCAGGCCTTCCACGCGTTCGCGGGCGGCGCAGGAGATCACCGGGCCGACGTCGGTGCCGGCCACGGAGCCTGCGCTGACCTTGAGCGTCTTCGCCTTTTCCACCAGCTCCGGCACCCAGCTGCGGGCCTCGCCCACCAGCACCAGGGTGGAGGCCGCCATGCAGCGCTGGCCGGCCGCGCCGAAGGCCGCGCCCACCATCGCGTTGAGGGTCTGTTCCTTGTTCGCGTCTGCCAGCACCACGGCGTGGTTCTTGGCACCCATCATGCACTGCACGCGCTTGCCGGCCAGCGAGGCGCGGTTGTAGACGTGGGTGCCGACGCGGGTCGAGCCCACGAACGAAACGGCCTTGATGTCCGGGTGGTCGCAGATGGCATTCACCACTTCCTCGCCGCCGTGCACCACGTTCAGCACGCCCTTGGGAATACCGGCTTCCAGCGCCAGCTCCACCAGGCGCATGGTGACCATGGGGTCCTGCTCGGACGGCTTGAGCACGAAGGTGTTACCGGTGGCGATGGCCATCGGGAACATCCACAGCGGGATCATCGCCGGGAAGTTGAACGGGGTGATGCCGGCGCACACGCCCAGGGGCTGCATGACGGTGTAGGTGTCCACGCCGTTGGCCACGTTGTTGGCCAGCTCGCCCAGCTGCAGG
>DALZLW010000027.1:0-29187 GCA_032007425.1 Stenotrophomonas sp. | reverse complement strand
CTGATCCGCCCGTCGATGGACGCAAAGCCATGGCACACGATTCGGCTGAAGCGAAAACCATCTCGCCGCTGAGGTTCCGCGTAGACCCCCTTCACAGCCGCAGCGCATCCAGCACCAGGCTGAAAGCCGGCGAAGGCTGCCTGCGGCTCGGGTAGTAGAGGTGGTACCCCGGAAACAACGGACACCAGTCCTCCAGCACCCGCACCAGCCGCCCGCTTTCAAGGTGCGGCTGCAGCTCGTCTTCCGGCAGATGCACCAGCCCCAGCCCGTCCAGCGCGGCATCCACCATATGCGGTGATGTGCTGAATACCAGCGGGCCGTCCACGCGCACGTTGAGCTCGCGCCCCTTCTTCTCGTATTCCCACACATACAAGCCACCACTGGTGGGCAGGCGGATGTTGATGCAGCGGTGCGTAGTGAGGTCGCCGGGCACCTTCGGCTTTCCGTGTGCAGCAAAGTACCCCGGCGTGGCGGCGGTCGCCATGCGCAGGCGCGGACCGATCGGCACGGCCACCATGTCCCTGTCGATCGACTCACCCAGGCGGACGCCGGCGTCGAAGCGATCGGCCACGATGTTGCGCAGCGCGTAGCTCACGTCGAATTCGATGCGGACATCAGGGTACTGGTGCAGCAGCGGCATCAGCTTAGGCAGCAACACCGTCCGCAGCACGTGGTCGCCGCTGGTGATCTTGACCAGACCGCCCGGGGTGTCGCGCAGCGCCGTGAGGGCGTCCAGCTCGGCGTCGATGTCATCGAAGTGATTGCCGATGGAGTGCAGCAGGTGTTCCCCCGCAGCCGTCGGCGAAACGCTGCGGGTGGTGCGGGTGAGCAGGCGGATGCCCAGGCTCTCTTCCAGCGCCTTGATGGCCTGGCTCAGCGCGGACTGGGTAACCCCCAGCACGCCGGCGGCGCGGGTGAAGCTGCCCTCGCGTGCGACGGTGACGAAGGCGAGCAGGTCGTTGAAGTTGCGTCGTGCCATAACTCCAGTCTGCCACGATTATTTATTAGTTCCGCTAATACCCTCATTCGCGATCCATTACCTAATCAAGATTCGACCGCAGGCGTAAGCTGACGTTCATTCCCCTTCCCAGCCCCTCCCCCTCCGTTGCACGCGTGCGGCCCGCGGGCCATGCCTGCAGTTGTCTGCGCTCGCAGCCTGGAATGCATTCATGACTTCACTCTCCTCTCCCCCGACCGGGGCGACACTGGCAACGCCTGCCCACTCGGCCACCGCCAAGGAATGGGGCGCTGTGCTGGCGCTGTCGCTCGGTGCTTTCGCCCTGGTGGCCTCCGAGTTCATGCCGGTGAGCCTGCTCACCCCCATTGCCGCCGACCTGCGGGTGACCGAAGGCCAGGCCGGCCAGGCCATTGCGGTTTCCGGTGCCTTCGCCTTGGTGACCAGCCTGCTGGTCTCCCCACTGGCTGGCCAGCTGGACCGCAAGTGGCTGCTGCTCGGCCTTACCGCCGCGATGATCGTCTCCGGCTCGCTGGCGGCCATGGCCCCCAGCTTTCCGGTGTTCATGGTGGGCCGCGCGCTCATCGGCGTGGCCATTGGCGGTTTCTGGGCGATGTCGGCGGCCACCGCGATGCGTCTGGTGCCCTCGCACCAGGTGCCGCGGGCGCTGGCCATCGTCAACGGCGGCAATGCGCTGGCCACGGTGATCGCAGCGCCGATGGGCAGCTACTTCGGGGCGATCATGGGCTGGCGCGGGGCGTTCTTCTCGCTGGTGCCCGTGGCCATTGTCGCCCTGCTGTGGAAGGTGGTCGCACTCCCTTCCATGAAGGCCACCGCCGGGCGCGGCTCCTGGAATGTGTTCGCGCTGCTGAAGCGTCCGCCCGTCGCGTGGGGCATGGTAGGCGTGAGCCTGTTCTTCATGGGCCAGTTCTCGTTGTTCACCTACCTGCGGCCGTTCGTGGAAGCCGCGCTGCACGTTCCGCCCTCCACCCTGTCGCTGTTGCTGCTGCTGATGGGTGCCTGCGGCCTGGCCGGCACACTGCTGATCGAGCCCTTCGTGCGCAAGGCAATGTTCGGCACCCTGGTGCTGCTACCCGCGTTGATGGCCATCGTGGCCGTGTGCATGATCGCGTTCGGCAACACCCTGCCGGTGGTGGCGGTACTGTTCGCGCTGTGGGGTCTGCTCGGTACCTCCGCGCCGGTGGCGTGGTGGTCCTGGCTGGCCCGCACCCTGCCCGACGACGGTGAGGCCGGCGGCGGCTTGATGGTGGCCGTGGTGCAGATGGCAATCGCCGCAGGTGCCACCGTGGGCGGGCTGTTGCTGGACAGCCACGGCTACCGCGCCACGTTCTCGCTCAGCGCCGTGCTGTTGCTGGGCTCTGTTGTCACTTCATACATCGCTGCGCGCTCGGCGCAGCGCCATCGCCAGGAGTAATTCCAATGTCCTTGCTTCTCAGTGCTTTGATTTCCATGGCCGCGCCCTCCAGCAGCGAGCCGACCACCGAAGGGCTCAGCGTGACCCCGGCCGGGGCTTCGCCCTCGGCTGCCGGACCTGCCGAGTACTTCACCGGTCGCGTACGCATCGACAGCGGCTTCCAGCGCCCGGCCCCGGCCAGGGTCGGCGGCGCAACGGTCACCTTTGAACCGGGCGCGCGCACGGCATGGCATACGCATCCGCTGGGCCAGACGCTGATCGTGACGGCCGGCCTGGGCTGGGTGCAGCAGTGGGGTGAGCCGCGCCGGCAACTC
Organism: Stenotrophomonas sp.; assembly: GCA_032007425.1. Lineage (GTDB taxonomy): Bacteria > Pseudomonadota > Gammaproteobacteria > Xanthomonadales > Xanthomonadaceae > Stenotrophomonas. The sequence goes on along the minus strand of DALZLW010000027.1, from coordinate 26,483 downwards.
CGTCCCGGTGACACTGTGTGGATCGCCCCGGGGGTGAAGCATTGGCACGGGGCGAGTGCCGGTGCCGCGATGACCCACATCGCCATCGCGGAGGCCTTGGACGGCAGCCCGGTGACCTGGATGGAACAGGTGAGCGACGCGCAGTACGGCAGCGAGCCCTGATCCGCTGATTCATTAGCCACGCTGATAAGGGAGTTCTGGATTGCGCCGTAGTCGCGCTGGATCACCCAAGGCACCATCGCTTGATACACAGTGCGGACAGGTGAACCATGTGCAATTCCTGCGGTGACATGAACGAAACCCACGAGCAGCCGACGATGCTGGGGCGCAGACGCGCGCTCGCACTTGCCGGTGCCGGCCTGGTGGCGGCGCCGGCGCTCGCCGCCCTGTCTTCCGGCCCGGTCGAAGCCGCTGCCGCTACTCCGGCAGCCGCTTCGACCGGGCCGAGCACGGTAAAGGCCTACGGCACCCGTGCGATGGGCCAGCGCATCGCGCCCATGGAGATCCAGCGCCGTGCCGTGGGACCGCATGACGTGCTGATTGATGTGTTGTACGCCGGCATCTGCCATTCAGACGTGCACACCGTGCGCGGCGACTGGGGCACGCCCGCCTTCCCGTGCGTGCCCGGGCACGAGATCATCGGCCGCGTGCTGGCGGTCGGCGCGAAGGTCACGAAATTCACCGTCGGGGAGGTTGCCGGCGTGGGCTGCATGGTGGATGCCTGCGGTACCTGCGAGAACTGCCTTTCCGACCGTGAACAGATCTGCCTCAACGGCACCACGTTTACCTACAACGCACCCGACAAAGTGTCCGGGGGCTCCACGCTGGGCGGCTACTCGGAAAAGATCGTGGTGTCCGAACGCTTCGCGATCCGCATTCCGCCGGGCATGGACCTGGCCTCGGCGGCCCCCATCCTATGCGCGGGCATCACCACCTTCTCACCGATCAGGCATTGGGAAGTCCGGCCGGGCCAGCGCGTTGGGGTGGTCGGGCTCGGTGGGCTGGGCCACATGGCAGTGAAGCTTGCCGTGGCTCAGCGGGCAGACGTGACGATCTTCACCACTTCCCCCGGCAAGCTGGCCGACGCCAAGCGACTGGGCGCAAAGCATGGCGTGCTGTGGACCGACACGGCCGCGCTCAAGCCGCTGGCAAACAGCCTGGATGTGATCATTTCCACCGTGCCGTATCCCTTCGAGGTGCAGCCGCTGCTGGACACCCTGAAGCTGGACGCCACGCTGGTGAACGTCGGCCTCGGTGAGCCGCGGGGGCTGAATCCTGCAGCGATGGCGTTCGGCCGCAAGCGTCTCGCCGGGTCCATGATTGGTGGGATCGCCGAGACCCAGGAAGTGGTTGACCACTGTTTTGCGCGAAACATCCGACCGGATGTGGAACTGATCACGCCTGATCAGATCAACAATGCCTTCGATCGGGTAGTGGCCAAGGATGTCCGCTATCGCTTCGTCATCGACTTTGCTAAGAACGCGCGATGAATCAGGGCGTGTCCAGCATGGCGTCTTCATCAGGCCTTCGAATTCACTTACATCCGGCCGCCGTAGGCTGGACGCTCCTTCATCACTGGAGCACCCCACATGGCGATCAAAACTGCAGAGGACCTGTTCATCCACGAACTGTCCGATATCTACAGCGCCGAAAAGCAGCTGACCAAAGCACTGCCGCGCCTGGCGCGGGCCGCAGAAGATCCTGACCTCGCCGCGGCGTTCGAAACGCACCTCGAAGAGACACAGGGCCAGATCGAACGTATCGACCAGGTGGTGGAGATGCTGGGGATCCGCCTGAAGCGCATCAAGTGCGCCGCCATGGAAGGCTTGGTGGAAGAAGGCAAGGAGGTCATCGATGCGATCGACAAGGGGCCAGTCCGCGATGCGGCGCTGATTGGCGGCGCACAGAAGGTAGAGCACTACGAAATCGCTTCTTACGGCACGATCGCGGCACTGGCAAAGCAGCTCGGATACAAGGAGGCGCTCCCGCTGCTGCTGGAAACCCTGGAAGAGGAAAAGGTCACCGATGAAAAGCTGACCCTGCTGGCCAAGAGCGGCGGTAACGCCAAAGCCGCGCAGGCAGCCTGAATACGCTGCTGCGGTCCTATGCGCCGCCGCTGACGGCGGCGCACGACCCATCGCACGCTCAAGGGAGGTGTGCATGCATCCGGATGTGCTGGGCTGGATCGCGACGGCCGTGCTGATGGCAACACTGATCCGCCAGATGGTGAAACAGTGGCGGTCGCCGCACCCCGAGACCGTCTCACGGTGGTTGTTTCTAGGGCAGATCACCGCCTCCGCACTGTTCACGATCTACAGCGCGATGTTGGGCGCTGTGGTTTTCGTGGTTACCAATGCGCTGCTGCTACTTACAGCCATCGTCGGCCAGATAATGGCTTGGCGTCGCCGACACCGGCATACATCGGGATCGCCCGGCAAAAACGGGCCATGAGGTCACGCAGCGCGCCGACTGATCAAGCCGGATTCGCGACCGCAGCGGCGATCACCCCCATCGCCGCCCCGAGGCGTCCTCCACGCCCCGTCTGTTGCACGAAGCCCCGCCAATCGGCTGTCAACGCGGCATGGACACCGGCCGGCGGGGCATGGCCGTGCCGACGGTCGGTCGATTCTCGGTTGGGCTCGTGGTCGCGTCGATCCCGTGCTAAAGGAAAACATATCCACAACCTTCGCGCCTTGCATACGGCAACAAGCCACCGTGTTTATGCGTAGAGGCAGAAGATGACCCTAACGAATCAACAATGGCAAGTGACTCACATGCAAGACACACGACGCAGTGCGGGAGATGGGCACGACCTGTTACTGGTGGAAGATGAGTTCGATCTGGCCGATCTCGTGGAGCAGGCTCTGGTCGACCAAGGCAACCGCGTAATCCATGCCTACAGTGTTTTCGAGGCGATGAGCCTGCTCAAGGAGGGTCGCTTCGACGCCGCCATTCTGGATATAGAGCTGCATGATGGCGTGGTATTCCCGGTGGCCGATCGCCTGGCCGACCTTGGCGTCCCTTACTTGTTCGCCTCTGCTGTGTACCAGCAGGTGGTGCCCGTCCGCCATCAGGGTACGCGGTTCGTGGCCAAGCCCTTCCACATCCCCCAACTGCAGGAAGCTGTAAGTGCAACGATCCAACAGGGTCAAGCCAACACCCGCACCAAACCTTGATTGACCACCAGGAGACCGCCATGACCAAGCTGCCCTTCAACCCAACCGGCGATGTCAATGACCAGGACAAGGCGCATACGCCGGAAAAGGAGCGTACCGACCGAAGCTGGAAAAAGGAAAAGGACATGCCGGAGCAGGATGAGACCGCTCATCCCGATGACTACACGCGGCCCCCGGCAGACCCCACCGCAGACAAGCGCAAGTAACATGCCTGTCGCTGCGCGGTCGACAGACGGCGCGCAAAGCAAGTCAATTCTACTCCTGCGGTCCGCACCGTTAGGCGGACCGCAGGAAGCGAGGGGTCACGGAGTGAGCACGATCTTGCGGCAATCGTCGTCCTTCGCATCGAACATCGCGTAGCCTTGGGCGGCGTCGGCCAGCGTCATCCAATGGGAAATGATGTTGCCCGGGTCCAGCTTCCCTTCCAGTATGGCGGTCAGCAGTTCGGGCATCAGGCCCTGCACGTGCGTCTGTCCCATCTTGAAGGTCAAGCCCTTGTCGAACGCATCGCCCAGCAGGAACCCATGGATGAAGCCGGCATAGACCCCGGGGATGCTGATCACACCGCCGCGGCGCGCTGCCGCGATGCACTGGCGGATGGCCACGCCACTACTCCCCTCCAGCTTCACCGCGGTCAGCGCACTCTCCAGTGCACTGCCCTCTGCCTCGAAGCCAACCGCCTCGATGCAGGCATCTACACCACGACCGCTGGTCTGGCTCACGATGTAGCCGGCCGGATCGTCCACCTTGCTGAAGTCGATGGGCGTTACACCGTAAGTGCGCTGGGCGAACTCCAGCCTGTACGCCAGGTGGTCCACCATGAAGATCGTTTCCGCGCCCAGCAACCGGCAGGACGCCGCGCTCATCAGCCCCACCGGGCCGGCACCGAAGATGGCCACGGTTGAACCGGGCTTTACCCCCGCATTCAGTGCCGCCTGGTAACCAGTAGGCAGGATGTCGGACAGGAAGAGTACCTGCTCGTCGGCCACGCCTTCCGGTATCCGCAGCGGGCCTACATTGGCCTTCGGCACGCGCACGTACTCCGCTTGCCCGCCGGCAACCCCGCCATAAAGATGGCTGTAGCCGAACAGTGCGGCAGGCGGCAGCAGGTCCTTGGCATTCAGCGCCGCGCCCTTGCCTGGGTTGGTGGTCTCGCAGGCCGCGTATTCGGCCAGTTGGCAATGGAAACATTCGCCGCACGCGATCACGAAGGGAATGACCACGCGGTCGCCCGGCTGAACCTGGGTAACACCGCGACCCACCTCCTCTACCACGCCCATGAACTCATGGCCGAGCACATCACCCGTATGCAGCTCAGGAATCTTGCCACGGTACAGGTGCAGGTCGGAGCCGCATATGGCCGTGGCGGTCACCCGTAGAATCAGATCGTCCTCGGCAACGAGTACCGGATCGGGGACGGTTTCCACGCGAACATCCTTGCGGCCGTGGTAGGTCAGTGCCTTCATGGACAGCGCTCCTCAGGTCGGGAGAGCACAGCGTGACACCTGTGCGCCGCAGGACAGGTGACCTCCATGTATGCGCAACGTCTACCGCGCTGCATGCGTGCTTTAACAGTCGCAGCTCCGCCAGCCTGCGCACCTGCCTTGCTTTGGATGCTCCCCCCGGACGCGCTGCACACCCGGTGTACCCGCCGTACACAGCGTAGCGACATGGCCAGGCCGCTGCATTAACCCGACAAGGCAGACAGTAGCGTCTCTCCCCTTTTCAGGAGTCACCGATGGCTGTCCCCCAATATCCAAAGCCGCCCTTCAAGGCACAGCAGCAATCGTTCCCGGGCAAGACGGACAAGACAGAGCCACGGCCCGACCACGGCGAGCAGAGCTACAAAGGCCACCAGCAACTGCAGGGCAAGAAGGCCTTGATCACCGGAGGCGACAGCGGCATTGGTGCCGCCGTGGCGATTGCCTACGCCCGCGAAGGCGCCGACGTGGCCATTGCCTTCCTGGATAGCGAAAAGGACGACGCGGCCGCGATCGGCAAACTCATCCAGGAGGCTGGCCAGAAATCCGTGCTGATCCCCTGCGACATCAGCGATGAAGCGCAGGCCGAAGCCCTGGTGAAGCGCGTCGTCCACGAACTGGGCGGGCTGGACATCCTGGTGAACAACGCGGCTTACCAGCGCTACTACGAATCGTTCGACGAGATCACGCTGGACGACTGGCGGAAAACCTTCGATACCAACGTGCACGCCGTGTTCAACCTGACCCGCCTGTGCGTACCGCATCTGCAGGATGGCGGCGCGGTCATCAACACCGCCTCGGTCAATTCCAAGAAGCCCACGCCCAACATCCTGCCTTATTCCGCCACCAAGGGCGCGGTCGCCAACCTGACCATCGGCCTGGCAGGCCTGCTGGCGGAAAAAGGGATCCGGGTAAACGCGGTGCTGCCGGGCCCGATATGGACGCCCTTCATTCCTGCCGGCATGGCCGCCGAAGAAGTCGAACAGTTCGGCAGCCAGACCCCGTTTGGCCGCCCAGGCCAGCCGGCGGAGTTGGCTTCGGCGTACGTGATGCTCGCCGCTGACAGCGCCAGTTACACCTCCGGCGCGCTGCTGACCATCTCCGGCGGCGCCGTCACGCTGTGACCCAACCCTCTCCCAAAACTCCCCCAAGGAATGCCGCAATGAGCCGTAACCAGTACGACATGCAGAACCCGCTGACCCAGTTCCCCCAGCCCACCTACCCCGCCCAGGTGCAGACACCGCCGGGCACCGTGCACGCGATGAACCCCAAGGCAGACCACGGCGAGAAGAGCTACGTGGGGCTGGGTCGCATGAAGGGCCGCAAGGCCCTGGTGACCGGGGCCGATTCGGGGATTGGCCGGGCGGTGGCCATTGCCTTTGCGCGCGAGGGGGCCGATGTGGCGCTGAACTACCTGCCCGAGGAGGAAGCCGACGCCGCCGAGGTCGTCGCGCTGATCCAACAGGAAGGAGGCAAAGCCATTGCCCTGCCAGGGGACCTGCAGGACGAGGCGTTCTGCCGTGACCTGGTGACCAGAGCGGTGGATGCGCTGGGCGGCCTGGACGTCCTGGCCAACATCGCCGGCAAACAACTGGCCGTGGAAAAGATCGAGGACCTGCAGACCGAGCAGTTCGAAGCCACTTTCCGCACCAATGTGCATGCCTTGTTCTGGCTGTGCAAGGCCGCCCTTCCGCACCTGCCAGCCGGTGCGACCATCATCAACACGGCATCCATCCAGGCCTACCAGCCCTCGCCTAACCTGCTGGATTACGCGCCCACCAAGGCAGCCATCGTCAACTTCACCAAATCGCTGGCGCAGCAGGTCGCCGAGCGCGGTATCCGGGTCAATGCCGTGGCACCCGGGCCGATCTGGACCCCGTTGCAGCCGGCGGGTGGCCAGCCGCCGGAAGCCATTCCGGATTTTGGTGCACAGACACCGCTGAAGCGTGCCGGCCAACCGGTGGAGATGGCATCTGCGTATGTGCTGTTGGCCACGCAGGAATCAAGCTACATCACCGGTGAGGTGATCGGTGCCACCGGCGGCATGCTGCTGCCGTGAGGGCGGGGGCAGATGGCGGGGTAAGCCCGGAACGTGATGGGCAGGGCCATGCCCCGATCCATGCCTACGCGGCCATCGGCGATGGTCGGTCCTCGGCATTGATCGCCCCCGATGGGAGCATCGACTGGTGGTGCGCGCCGAACATGGATTCGCCACCGCTGTTCGACCGCCTGCTGGACGCCGCGGCTGGCGGGCGCTTCGCCTTCAAGGCCAGGGGCATCACCTCGGTGCAAAGGTGCTATCGGGTCGACAGCAACGTGCTGGAAACTGACATCCGCACATCCACCGGCCATGCCCGGCTCACCGAATCACTCAACAGTGGTCCTGCCGGGCGCCTGCCCTGGTCGGAACTGGCCAGGCGCGTGGAAGGCCTGGAAGGCGAAGTAGTGTTCGACCTGCACTACCAGCCGGGCACCCGCGCAGGCAGCTCCACGCCGTGGATGAGCGACACCCCGAACGGCTGCGTGCACCACGTGGGTCCGGTGATGACGATGCTGCGCTTCCCTGTGGAAACACACATCGAACGATGCGACGACCGCGACGTCGAGGGGCATCTTCGGGTGACGGCCGGATATCGCGGCGTGGTCGCGCTGCTGGCCTCGCAGGATGAGGTGCTGCCTGTTCCGCCATTGGAAGAGATCGACACCCGCATCGACCGCTCCGATCGCGAGTGGCAACAGTGGGTAGCGGACCTGCACTGCGACAGTCGCCAACGCAGCGAGGTCATCTGCTCGGCCTTGGCGTTGAAGTTCCTCTGGTTCTCACCCACCGGCGCCATCGCCGCCGCAGTGACGGCCTCCTTGCCGGAGCGTCTGGGCGGCGACAAGAACTGGGATTATCGCTACGCCTGGGTGCGCGACGCCGCGTACATCATCAAAGCGTTCCTGAAGGTGGGCGCCCTGCCCGATGCCAAGGCCGGCTTCAGTTGGCTGATGACCACGATCGCTCGTCACCGCCCTGCGCTGAAGCCCTGTTACACGTTGCATGGCGACACCGTTGAACAGGAGCGTTACATCGACGTGCCCGGCTACCAGGGCAGCCAGCCGGTGCGGGTGGGCAATACGGCCACCGACCAATTGCAGACCTGCGTCTATGGCGACGTGCTGGAAATGGCCAGTCGCATGATCGAAGCCGGCCACATTCTCGACCCGGCCACCGCCCGGCTCCTGTTCGAGCTGGCCGACGAATGTGCCGACCGCTGGATGCGCAAGGATTGCGGATTCTGGGAGCTGGAGGACCTGCAGCATTACACCATGTCGAAAGTCGAGTGCTGGATGGCCCTGCGCCGGGCGTGCGAGATGGCCGAGCAGGGCCATATTACCCGCGCGCGCCTGCCGCGCTGGCAGCGCGAACGCGATCGCATCCTCGAGTGGATCGACACGCATTGCTGGGATGAAGAGCAGCAAAGTTATGTGATGCATGCCGGCAGTGACCGGCTGGATGCGAGCCTGATGTTGGCCTCACGCTTCGGCTTGGCCGAGGCAAGGCGCGAGCGATTCGTGGCCACCCGCGAGGCGATGCGGCGTGCACTGTGCGATGCCAGTGGCGATCTGCTATGGCGCTATAGCGGGATGCAGCAGTGCGAAGGAACCTTCATCAGCTGCGCATTCTGGATGGTCGAGGCGTATGGACTGCTGGGTGAGCGTGAGGAAGCCCGTCGGCTGTTCCATGCCCTGGTGTCGCGTGTTCGAAATGACGTGGGGCTGATGCCCGAGATGTGGGACCCTTTCACCGAGCAGGGGCTGGGCAATACCCCGCAGGGCCTGAGCCATCTGGCGCTGGTGCACGCGGCATTCGCCGTGGACGGCAACTGAGCCGTGGAAGTGCCTCAGCTGGCCAAGGCCAGCTGGGGCTGCGCGCCCAATTGCTGGGCTGCCAATGTTGCCAGATGATCGGCAAAGCCGCCGCTGGCGCGCCCCACCAGCCGGGCACTGGTGGTCACCACGGGCTCACCGGCCCAGCAGATCGAGGCACCCTTGGCGTGGAGTCGCTGCACCAGGTCGACGTCCTCGGAACAACGCTGCGCCGCAAAGCCGCCAGCGGCCAGGTAAGCCGATGTGGACATGCCCATGTTGGCCCCATGCACTCGCCCGTGCCCATCGCCCCAACGCTCCCCGCTCTGGAAGCAAGTGCGAAGCCAGGCTTGCCGCGGCGCAAGATCACCCAGGTCCACGACCCCGCAGAAGACGTCGGCAGCGGCATCGCGCTGGGCGAACAGCCAGTGTGCAGGCACGTGACTGTCTGCATCGGTTGAGGCCAGCCAGCGGGCGCCCATGTCGATCAACCGGTCGGCGGCCGCCGCGCGTGCCGCACCGACACAGCGGACCTGCAGCTGCACCACGTCGACACCATGGCTTCGACAGATATCGGCGCTGGCATCGGTGCAGGCATCCAAGGCCACCACCACGCGCACAGCCTCTCCCGCCAGTCCGGGATGTGCACCCGCCAGCGTCAGCGAGCGCAGGCACGCATCCAGACAGGCCGCCTCGTTATGGGCTGGCACCAGGACGCCGATCACCGCAGGCCCTCCTCGCCGGCCAAGGACAGCGGCGCGCGGGCCCAGCCCTGCAATATGAAATCGCTGTCGCGGTAACAGAACGCTTCCTGCAAGCCTTTGCCCAGCTGCTCATGCACCACCATGCTGCCAGTCGCCCGTCCGTTGAAAGACGGCAACCAATGGCAGGCCACCAGCAGTCCGCCATCCTTCAACGCTGCTTGCACGCCGTCGCGCAACTCGAGCAGTGCATCCCGACCCAGGTAGTAGCCCATTTCACTGCAGACGATGAGATCGAAGCGACCGGCCGGCAATTGTCGTGGATGCTGCGCGCAGTGCACCTGCACATGCGGCAAGTGGGCCAGGCTGCGGCGCGCCTGGAAGATGGCCCTCGGGCTGATGTCCGTCGCCAGCAGGCGCTCGCAGCGACCAGCCAGTGCCTCGGTCAGCACCCCGTTGGAGCACCCCATCTCCCAGCCCCTTTGGAAACTGCGACGGGTGAGGCTGGCCATCAGCATCCCGCGTTTGCGCTCCTCATACCAGCGGCTGCGGTAGCCGAAGGGATCGTCGACGGCATGCACTTCGTCAAAGTAGGGCTGGGCACTCATGCGAGATAAACCTCCTGGTTACGGTAAAAGCGGTCGAGTACGTGGGCAGGCAGAATCGGCTCGGCCTGCAGCCGGGCGACGTCACCTGTCTGCGTGCGGAAGCGCGCGATGGCTTGTCGCTTGGGTTCGGCAACGGCGGCGATGTCGAGCAGCCGTGGTGACTCCCAGGCGATGTGCGCGCACCCCGGGTCCAGCCAGTGCCAGCCCCATACGGGGTACTCCAGCCCACGGCAACCGACGGCCCGCGCCGCGCGCCAGGCCGCGCGCCCGGCTGCCTCGTGGTCCGGGTGGCCGTCAAAGCGCCATGGCGCCAGTAGCAGGTCCTCACCGCGCAGGTACTGGATGAGCCAGGCCTCCAGCCTGCTTTCATGATCGGTCACGCCTCCATCGGCGATGCCGAGGTGCACGACCGATTCCGCATCGATGGATAATCGGGACAAGGCCTGCTGCAGTTCTTCGCGCCGTGCCTGTCGCAGGCGCTCAGGTGTCCACCACCGCTCACCCGGATAGCAGGCCTCGCCGTCGGTGACCGCTACCACCAGTACCTGCATGCCCATGCTGGCAGCGGCACACAACAGCCCCCCGCAGGCCAGCACCTCGTCGTCCGGGTGTGGGGCAACCACGACGATGCGCCCTGCCCCGGCACACAGTTCGGCTGGCGTGGACGCGGGCAGCCGCCATAACCACTCGCAGGCGTCCCAGGCACGCGCCTCGGAACCGCGCCCGTTGATCACGGCTACAGTGCCCATGGCTTGCCCTGGGTGGCACACTGTTCGCCCAGCCACATCCAGTCCTTGTCCGCATGGCTCTGCCGCAGGAATACCGCCAGGTCGGCCCAGCGCCTGGCATGCGCGTCCTCCATGCACATGGGTGCCGGGCCGAGTGCGCGGCCCGCGACGTCCAGCACCTGCGTGGCAGCGCGCTCGACGACGCTGCGCACGCGCACGACCTGCACATGGTGGGACAGCTGTGGGGCGCTATCGATCGCTGCGGCCAGTTCGCGCAGCAGGGCCGCGGCCGGCGCCAAGGCCAGGTCTGCCTTGCCCAGCAGACGCGCACGGAGTCCTTCGCTGCTGACAGGGAGCATGCGCTCGGCCACGGCAATGGCCGCACCAAGCCAGACGGCTGCGATGCCGGCACCACCGTGCCAGAATCCCGGACGCTCCAGGTAAGCATTGATGGGCCCAACGGCTTCAGCCTGCACATCGTCAAAGCGCACGGTGGTCGACGGCACGCCCGCCATCCCGGGGGCCGGCCAAGGCTCACCGTCCAGTACCTGCCACTGCGATGCATCCACGCGGTAGAGCTGTACGCCTGTATCGTCGCGCACGGTCACGAGGGCGCCATCCACCAATTCGCTACCCGAACACCAGGGCTTGTCGCCGCGCAACCGGCCGCTTGCATCGGCGCGCAGCGTACAAGCGGCGCCCTCCGCGGCCCATACCGCCAGCAGTTGATCCCCTGGCGCCGGCGCATCCAGTTCGTGCAGGATCGCCGCAGCATCATGGTGGGCCTCCAGGACCTTGGCCAGGCAAAGATCTTCGTGACCAAGCGCAGCCAACGCCTGCCATCGCGCGAGCGTCTGCCCTTGGCCAGGCAACGGCAGTGCCGGCACCTGCAGCAATCGCTGCCGGGCCAGGTTCGCAAGCGGTGAAGGCAACACGGAAGCGAGCATATGACGTGTGAGGTAATGCGTGGTCAGGGCCTTCAACGTACGTCGCGACAAGTCGCACGACTGTCTTCTGAACGTAACGAAGGCATGAACGCGTACCGCCGGTATCGTCACAGTACGTGCGCGCGCCGATCGTCACGCCGCCTGTACTGTTCATGTTCGAGGCTATGAGGAGGTATTCAACAGGCCTTCACATGCCCCGCTGCGATCTGCCCGTCTCCTCGCCCGACTCCTTGGCATATCGCCTGTTGCAGGAGAGCGATTGGACGCGCACCGGGCTCGCAGAGGCGGCCCCCGAGGAACTGCGAACCGTATTGACGATGATCCTGGATTGTCCCGAGCCACTGTGGATCGCGTGGGGCCCAGACAACCTGTTCTACTTCAACGATGCTTTTTCACCGTGGCTGGGCAACAAGCTGGACGGGGCGATGGCTTCGCCGGTCCGCATCGTCTGGCACGATGTATGGGGTGAGTTGGGTGGTGCCATTGCCGATGCCATGGCCGGAACACACCGCAGCTTCCGCAACCTGCGCGTCTTCATGGACCGTGATGGCACCCGTCGCGAAACCTTCTGGACGTTCTCGTACTCCCCTATCCGCGTGGCCGATGGCAGCGTCGGCGGCATTCTGTGCGTGGTCAGTGACCTCACCGAATTCGTTTCCGAGCGCAACGAGCATTCCCGCAAGGTGGAAGCCATGAGCGAGGAGGCGCGGCAGGCGCACGCCGAGCTGGTCAGGGCACGCGAGCAGTTGCGGCAATCACAGAAGCTGGAGGCCATCGGCCAGCTGACCGGTGGCGTGGCGCACGACTTCAACAACCTGTTGCAGGTCATCACCGGCTCGGTGGACATGCTGCGTTACGGCGTCCCACGGGACGAGCAGCAGCGCCGACATATTGAAGCCATCAGTGCTGCGGCAGACCGGGCCACCAGCCTGGTATCCCACCTGTTGTCCTTCTCGCGCAGGCAGACGCTTTCACCGGAAGTATTCGATCTCGGCCAAGGCGTGCAAGGCCTGGACGCCATCATCCGTACGCTGTTGGGCGGCCGGGTGGCGTTGCACCTGGACCTGCCCGACGAGCCACTGCACGTGCTGCTGGACAAAACCCAACTGGACACCGCCCTGATCAACCTGGCCGTGAACGCACGTGATGCCATCGGCCAGGACGGCACCGTCCGCATTTGCGTGCGGCGGGTCGACACGATGCCTTCGGTTCGGTTCGCACCGCCCCTCAAGGGGGCATTTGCCTCGATATCGGTGAGCGATGATGGTTGCGGGATGAAGGAAGAACTGTTGAGCCAGGTCTTCGACCCCTTCTTTACCACCAAAGGCGTTGGCGAAGGCACGGGACTGGGGCTCAGCCAGGTCTTCGGCTTCGTCAAGCAATCCGAAGGCGAAGTGGATGTAAGCAGCGTCGTCGGCGAAGGCAGTACGTTCGTGCTTTACCTGCCACTGACCCACCAGCAGCCTGCTGCAACGGAGGGTTCGTCATTGCATTCGTTGCAGGACGCGAAAGGGTTGAACATCCTGGTGGTGGAAGACAACGTGGATGTCGCCGCGTTTGCCGTTTCCGCGCTGCGAGAGCTTGGCTGTGGCGTACACCTGGCCCGCAACGGCGCCGAGGCCCTGGCCGACCTCGGAAAGCATCATGCGCGGTACGACGTGGTCTTTTCCGATGTGGTCATGCCAGGCATTACCGGCCTGGAGCTGGCCAGGACGGTGCGCAGCACCTACCCGGAACTGCATGTGGTGTTGACCAGCGGCTACAGTGAACTGCTGGCCCGGGAAAGCGACCATGGCTTCGTCATGCTGCGAAAGCCATACACCTTGGACGGGCTCGCTGCTGCGATAAAGCCGCCTGCTCCTCCAGGGCATGCAATGGTCGACACGGAAAGCGGCGGCCGCGTGTGGCGGACCCTGCCTTGAGCTGAGAGCGGATGCTGCAGGCGACCATCCGTAGCGCGCGACGTTGCCCTGCAAGCCGTTTGAACGACAACACCAACTGGACTGTGCGCAGACGCGATGACGGGTGCTGCGCTGCAGAATGATTCGACACGCCACCAGTGCTAACGTGTCGATGACCAGCGGTGTCATCCGGCTGATCCGTGTTGCGTGCCTGCGCACAAGGGGTGTTCTGATATGAGATCGTCTTCGCGCGGGGCACTCGCCCTGCTCGCTTGCCTGCTGCCTGCCTTGGCGCTTTCCGCCCCGGAACGGGCCACCGAGGATGTGATCGCCGAGCGCATGCTGCGTGTGCAGACCGCCTCGGGCGGCTGGCCCAAACACCTGGCCGACGGCCCTGTAACGTACACCCGCGCCTTCAGCGCTGCCGAAGAACGGGTGCTTTCGCGGTCCGATCGTACGGATGATGCAACGATCGACAATGACGCGACGACCCGGGAGATCAGACACCTCGCCGATGCATGGGTCAGCACCGGCAATGCCGCCTATCGTGATGCTGCGCTGCGCGGTGTCGACTATCTCCTTGCAGCCCAATACCGTAACGGCGGCTGGCCACAGTTCCATCCGGACCGTTCCGCATATCGCGCCCAGATCACGTTCAACGATAACGCCATGACCCAGGTCGTGAGCCTTCTGCAGGATATCGCTGAGGGAAAGGATTCGTTGTCGGCCCTGACGCCACTGCGCGGGGACAGGGCCGAAGCAGCGGTGCAGCGTGCCATCGCCCTGATCCTTGATCTCCAGGTGCGCATCGACGGGGTGCCGACAATCTGGGCCGCGCAGTACGATGAAACACGCTTGATTCCCGAAACGGCACGCAGCTATGAACTGCCTTCGCTGGCAAGTGCCGAGTCCGTGGCGATCGTGCGATTGCTGATGCGTCAGGTGCCAACCCCCCGGATCGCAGCGGCGGTCGAGCATGCCGGCGCCTGGTTCAGCGCGCATGGAATAACGGATACAGCCGTCGAGCGGATCGGTGACCCTGGCAAACGCCCCAAGGATGTCAGGCTGGTCGCACGACCAGGCCAGACGGTGTGGGCGCGCTTCTATGACCTGCAGCAGCAGAAACCCCTGCTGGTGGATCGCGGTGGTGCGATTGTCCTCGCACTCGCCGACATGTCCGAGGAACGTCGGACCGGCTATGCCTGGTACGGTACCTGGCCCGAGAAACTGCTGCGCCAGGAGCTCCCGGCCTGGCGGCAACAACGCGCCGCCGTTTCAGCCCCGGCACTCAGTACTCAACCAGCAAGTTCCAGCCCGCTGACGGCACTGCGGCGGGACGCGACCACATACCACGCGAACCTGCCTATGAACATCCCGGTGAACGCCCCGGACAGCAGCAGGTAAGCCGCGCTGACACTGCCGACGCTCACCAGCGGCGGCGCCACGGCAAATGCAACTTCAAATCCAAATTTGATCAGGAAGGTGACCAGTAGCAGCGGCAACTGGCTGTAATCCGCGCCGCGCCAGAGCGCGCCGGTGGCAGCATCCCGTGTCAGCGTGGCCCGGCGCAGGAGGCGCCAGCCCAGTGCCGCGCCAACGCCAACACCCACAAGCCATCCGGCCCACGCGGGCCCTGAGCCGCCGTAGCGGTGGCTGATCGACCACAGGCCCCACACGCTGAACAACACCGGCACGATGGCCAGCTTCTGCAAGGAAATCCGGCCCGGCCGCATGGCCGCCACCCCGCGCCAGACCAGGAAAGCAAGGATGACCCAGACCCAGATCGGGGTATGGATGAGGATTTGCAGTAACAGGTCCACGGGGCATCCTTTCTGTGAGTCCCCGGCCAGGTGCCGGTCGATGGGCTCACTTTGGAACGAATGGTCCCGCCGTAAAAGTGCCAGAAGTCAACAATCAAACAGCGGCAGATCCACACTCACGGCTGTGCGCGTTTCCCTTTGTCGCTGCCAGGGGCTCCCGGCACCTCCACCTGCAGCTCCGCGCGCGGAAAGTCCACGGCGAAACCCTGCAGCAGCCCCAGCAGATTGGCGCCCAGGATGACCGCCGGCGCGGTTTCCGGACCGGTATCGGCAAAGACAACCGGTACATTGCGGAAGGTGACCGGGCCTATGCTCACGGCATCAACCTCGGCGATCCATGCAGGGATCATTGCTTCCGTCGCACCGCGGATGGTACCGGCCGCCTTCAATCGCGGATCGTCCCGCTGCCAGCCCATTGCATCCAGGGTCTGCAGGTTGGCTACGGTCGGGCCCGCCCCGGTGTCCACCAGCGCCATCGCCGTTGCACCGCCGAGTCGCATCGGCACATGCAGCAGGCCGCCGTCATCGCGCTTTCCGACCACCGCAACATAGCCCTCGCTGACAGCGGCAGACGGCGATAGCGCCAGCTCGCGTCGGGCCGGACGGAACACCAGCTTGCCCCCGGTGAAGCGCTCCATGCCGATGATCCCATCGGCCGAGGTCGCGTTGCCGCTGGGCAGGGCCAGCATGCCCAACTGCTGCTCGTGGAACAGTCCGGAGCGCAGCTCCTCGACCGGATAGATCGAGGCCACCTGCGCGCTGACCGCCCCACGGACCGTCATCTGTTCGTCCAGCGGCTGCAGTTTGAGGGCGTCCACCAGACGCTGGGACAACAAGCTGGTCTGCGCCGCAGTATCAACCACCATCTTGAACGGCCCTTGGCCGTTGACCTGGACGTCCATGGTAGGTCGCCCGCCACTGTCCACACCCATCGGTACGGTGGCGGACAACAGTGCACTGAGCAACAGCGAAGCGACAGCCATGGCAGGATCTCGTGGGATGATCCTGACATGGTGCTTGCCGAGCCTTGCCCGAAGCTTGCCTGCCTGCCCGGCGATCCCCGAGCACGGTGCTAAAGGTGGTAGCCGCCAGCGCCTTGCCGACTCGGTCAACCACCTCGATATCCAGACCAGCCAGCAGCCGCGCGGCGATCTTATGCGGACATTGCAACACGTTGGACGCTCACGTCTTGCGAGCAGGTTGCGGCCTACGATCCGGGGTCGGTCCATGACCGCTGCCACTGCGCCGCTGATCTCGAATGCCTGCCCAGCGGTGAGCGACGTTAGCACGGCCAAGTTCCCTCACCGGATGGCAGGATTCCGATCAACCTGCAGCGCCAAAGAACCTCTCCGCATACGTCTTTCCGATTCGTTCGTCCATGACCTGCCGATCAAACGGCTGTCCTGTCCGGAAATCCAGCACCCTGCCCGTCGTGGCCGGCGCCTTGGTCTCTGCGATCTCAACTTCGACGAGTGGACGTCCATTGAACTCACGCAGATTGATGCGCTTGACTTCGAAGTGGTGACCCGGCGCGTAAAGTGACTCGACCTCCTCCGGCGTTATCGATAACGGAGAGATGGCGCGTGCGTCCGAATGCTCCTTCATGACGAAGACCACGGACGAATCATCGTACTTGTAGCTCCCGGCTGTCTTTTCAACGTTCGCCCCAAAGTAATCCTTAACCAGATACGGGTTTTCAGTGAACGAGGTGAACTCCGTATTGATGAGTTGATCGCCCTCCTTGATCAGCCCATTTCTGAAAGCCTCACCTGATGTACCCCTCGCCCCACTGCCGCCTCGGAACAACGGTACGTCCCCTGCTTTTGGGAGTCCCTCCAACGTATCGGCGAGGGCTCCTATGGTTGCTGGAGCACCCGGCCCACCCGGGGCTCGGTCATTCCTGAAATAGTTGTTGAAATATTCATTTGAATCCTGGGTATAGAGCATTACGTCCTCATACCGGTCACTGAGCGTCTCCCGCCAGTCATCCTGTGTCGAAGACTGCTCGGAATCGCTCGATCCCTGGCTGCTACCACCCAGGCCAGAATCGGAATGTTCGCTGTCGCTATCGAAGTACGGGATGCCGTCCCGGTTGTACAGCGCCTTCTGTCGCTCCTCGCCTTGGATAGAGGCCTGCGCAAACGCCACTCCATCCTCGCGCATGTACTCATTCCAATCAAAATCCAGCGCCTTGCTGGTCGTGTCATCGAACGATTCAATTCCAGACTGGGTTTCCAACCTGCCGGGGGCAGGCCGCGTTACAGCATTCCCCTCCAATTCCTGGGCAGCCGTGATTGCGGCTTCATGCTGCGCCTTGAACTCGGGCGTCGCAACGCCCAGCCGGATCTCCCTTACACCGTTTTCGACCTCCTGCTCGGCAAAGCCACCGTTTGCCATCAGGTGCTCGATGTACGCCATGCGGAACGCGATGCCCTTACCCCTCAAGCCTGGTGTCTGGTCCATCTCACGCTTGATCCCGGGCGTCACCTCGATCAGGTTGCCACCCAGGCCAACGCTGTTGGGGCGAATGGAGACCGTGCCACCGGGCCCTGTATCCAGTACGCGCGTTTCCGATATGTTCCTGTCGTTGAAGATGACATTCTGCCCTTTCCGCACTTCGCCCCTGTAGTAGGTCCCATCCACATTGACGTACTCCTTCTGCGTGACCGGGTCGCGCTGATACGTGATCGAACCACCTCGGCTACCTGGCTGCAGACGGTTGATCACCTCAGGATCACGCATACCCCATTCCGGCGCTTGATGGCCCAATGGGCGTACCGGTCGCAATGGTTCAGGCAGCTTCGGCGTGCGAAGCTTGTTCAGCTGGGACAGGACCTTGCGACGCGCCGCGTTGACGGCTGAGCTGCCAAGCGCGAAGGGCGCCAACTGGGAAGCGGCATCATAGTAGAACAGGCCCTTGTTCATATTTGACAGCGCATCGACCTGGCCACTGGTCGTGGACCGATGGCGTGCAAATGCAATGTCAAACCCCGTCGCGACCTCGTACATCCCCTTGAAGAAATCACCCTCGATTGGCCTGAGCGCCGCATGGCCGTATGCGCTGCTTCTACTGTCAAGGACACGCGCGATTTCCGCTTCGTTGGCCGTGGCCATGCGCTGCTTGAAGTACTCCCGCCACTCTGGATTGTGGGCGTACGCTTCCAGTTCCTTGATGTCGTCCAACCCTCTGAGTGCAATGCCATCTGGTGCGTCTGGCGTGTAGAGAACGAGACCGGGCGACGATCCCGGCGTCGAAGATCCGATCACGGCGACACCGTTGATGGTCTGTCCCGCTGCACCCTTGTCCGTGGCGGCTCCAAGAATCAAGGAATTGGCGACGACAGTGTGTCCTTCGACTTTCGGCCGCTGCGACGCGTCTGGATGGTTGATCACGGCGTCGACATACTTCAACTCCCGCCACGGTGCTGCGGGGTCCCGGGTTTCCCACTTGAAGGTACGCTTCGTGGCAGGATCAAGTGCGGCCTTGAGGCGCTCTGCCTGCAGCCTGTCCCTTGTTGCTGAGGTCCACAGCGTCTGCAGACGATCGCGCGCCGAGGAACCCGAAGCGGGAGAAATCCGATCTGTCAAAAAGTCGGTGTATTGCTTCCCGGCGTCCAGTGTCCGCACGAAGCTGTTCAGCTGGCCGGTGTTCAGTGTCACTTGCTGCCCACTGGCATCCATGATCGGAGCACCATCCTTATCCGCCAGCCCGGCGGCCACCCGTTCCGTAGAGAGTACCGGCAACTCTACGTTAGGCAGGAGCGTCCTCTCCATATGCACGGGTTCCCGCCATACGGACGTATTCCGCAGCGCAAATTCAGTGAGCGTGTACTCCTTGGTGGCCACGACCCGGCTCTCGCCCGACGGCAGTATCCGTCGACGATCCTCAACGCGTACAACTGTCCTGTCCGGGTCGATGCCGCTCCATGCAGGATTTTCGAGAGCCATTTTCTCGACGATTTTTCCAGCAGTGAACCGGTGCAGACTTGGAATCGTCTCCTGTTCATTCAGCAGCGCATCACCACTGCGGATGGCATCCTGCCTTGCGCGCGTCCAATCCATGAACTTGCCAGCGTCTGGATAATCAAGTTCTTGACGCAGCCCTTCGGTCGAAGAACCATCCCAGACGCGTGCGTAGTCATAATACTGTCGTGATCCGTCCATCGCCCGCAGATCTGTCGCCCAGGCACCCACATCGCCTTTTTCAAGCGCGACAGCCAGGCTGGCGCTCTCTGCTCCACGGATATCGCCGACGCGCGCCGCAAAAACGGGCTCGCTGGTCGGCGTGGTATATGCAGCACCCAGGTCAAGCGTGCCCGCACCGCGCTTGGCCGCAACTTCTTGAACTCCTGCAAGGGCTGATCGAGGCGCCAAAGAACAACCGGTCCACCATCACGCTGCCGACTGAACACGAATGCTCCGGGCACGTTCTCATCATTCACCACAAGCCTGCTGACCTTTGTAGACGCTTGGGCGTCACGCGATGACGCTACCGGGGCTTGAATGGCGCCCGGAGCGGACTCCTCGAATACGTTCTTGACGATGCTGTGAGCCTCCGGCGAAAGCGAACCGTCTGTAATACGCATGCCTGCTTCAGCCTTCAATGCGAGCCGCATTGCCTGCTGCAGCTTCTGTGTTCTTGGCACGCCTGCGCTGGACGTGTGTGACCAATATGCGTCCTGCGAAGCCTGATAGCGGGTCTTCACGTTGCCAGCCAGGCGTTGTGCCAGCTCGCGTCTTGTCACTGCATCGTTGAGCAGTGGCGGTGTACTGACGGCACCGGTAGCAGGGTCGGTGTAGCGCACCTTGAGCTGCTGTCCATCCCGGCTGCCAGCGGGCCCCAGCTGGCCGTCGACAGAAACCCGGGAGGCCCATTGCGGGCCATGCGCCCGCTCCATTTCCGAATAGTTTCCGGAGCCGCCGAAGTACCGGCTGATCGCGTCACTGAGTGCATCCGACGCAGTTGGTCCACCGCTGGTAATCGTACCGACAAGCGATTGTGAATCCGCCAACTCATTTGCAAATCGAGTGAGCGTGGACTCCGTGCTATCCACGCGCTCCGCCGCTCCCTTGCTTCCGTGGCGTGCAACCACGGACTGGACGTCCTGGTGAATTGCAGGTCTGCCACTGGCGCTTACATCCGGTGCGGCACGGCTGGGCACATGGCGCGCTATGTACGGTTGCGCCGACGCGGCGTGCGCGTGGCGACGAGATCGTGTCGTAGCTGCGTCGCTCGCTGGTGGATCGAGTCGAGTGTCGGTAGCAGTACCATTGAGAGTAATGGGCTTGATGGACATGCGCATATCTCCATGCAGGATGCGGATTCGCTAGAAAATGAGCTCCCATTGCCATGCCTTCCGCATGGGCAGCTACAACGTCCGTGAATTGGCGACGTTGGCCTGCAACCGCTGGACCGTGGCGCCGTACAGAACCGCGGAGGGAGCGTGTGATCCTGTGCGCCACTGTGCGCAGGCAAGTGCATATCAAGCCTAGAAACGCTTGACGCCTGCCTGGTGTTAGATACGTAAGGGCTACACTTCGGCAGGCCAGCCGGCGGCTGGCAGCGACTACGCTCCATGTCAAACTATGCAATCGCCTCCAGGATCATCGCCGATGCCCAATCCAACTCAATCCTCCAGCGTGCAGGTCGGTGTCGGCGTGCTTGTCATCCGAGGCGGCCAAGTCCTGCTTGGCCAGCGCTTGGGATCGCACGGCGCCGGTACCTGGGCCGCCCCTGGCGGTCATCTGGAGTTCGGCGAGGAAGTCGAGGCCTGCGCACGGCGCGAGACCCTGGAGGAAACCGGCCTGCAGTTGACCACGGTTACCCCGGGGCCGTTCGCCAACACTGTCTTTGCTGACGTGCAGCGGCACTACGTCACCTGCTTCGTCGAGGCGACGATTGACGAAGCGGCGGTGGCGCAGGCGATGGAGCCACACAAGTGCGCGCAGTGGCAATGGTTCGATTGGGCGGCACTGCCAGAGCCGCTGTTTGCCCCGCTGCGCAATCTGCTCGATTCCGGCTATCGGCCGTCGGCGCTGGCGACACCGCCAGCAGGGGCCTGAGGCCCGGCCTTCTCGCCGCAGCGGCCGCGGGTAGCCCCCGGCCGGCCGATCGGGGACAATTGCCCCGCCGGGTTCCTGCCCGGTCCGCCACAGCATGGGTCCGCATCGAGCCGGTCACCGCTCTGCCGTCCCATCCTGGCCTCCCGCCGCTTTCACCGGACCCGATGTGAACACCAACGCCCCCACAGCCGTCGCCGACGCCGACGACCTCCCCTTGGCCGAACGCCTGCGCAGCGCGCTGGACCTTCTGGAGGCCATCGAGGCCGACCGCGGCGTGCTCGACACCCTGCCTGAAGCCGACCGCGTGCGCCTGCACCAGGTGGTCGCCAAGGTCTACAACCCCGAGCCCAAGGCCCGGCGACAGAAACTCAAACAGCAGGCCAAACAGCGCCGCCAGGAAAAGGTGCGCAAGGCCGAGGCCCTTCTGGAACAGACTGGTATCCGCGCCCTGCGCCGCAAGCCGGTGTTCAGCACGCCCAATTACTTCCCGCCGCATGCGGCCGGCCTGCACGATGCCAGCAATGGCGAAGGGGCTTCCGCCCCGGTCGAGCCGATCCACTCGCCGGAGCTGCGCCACTGCTATGTGTGCAAGCAGAAGTTCACCGAACTGCACCATTTCTACGACCAGATGTGCCCGACCTGTGCCCAGCTGAACTTCTTCAAGCGCACCGAAACCGCTGACCTGCGCGGTCGGGTGGCGCTGCTGACCGGCGGCCGGGTGAAGATCGGCTACCAGGCGGGCCTGAAGCTGCTGCGCGCTGGTGCCGAGCTGATCGTCACCACCCGCTTCCCGCGTGATTCGGCAGCGCGTTACGCCGAAGAGCCGGACTTCGCGCAATGGGGACACCGCCTGCAGGTGTATGGCCTGGACCTGCGCCACACGCCCAGCGTCGAGGCGTTCTGCAGCGAACTGCTGGCGACCCGCAGCCGGCTGGATTTCATCATCAACAACGCCTGCCAGACCGTGCGCCGGCCACCGCAGTTCTATGCACACATGATGGCCGCTGAAACCGCTGCCCTGCACGACGTTCCCGAAACCATCCGCAAGCTGGTCGGCCATTACGAGGGACTGCGCAGTGCCGAGCTGCTGGGCGCGTCCCCGGCGACCGCGCTGGCGGCACCGCAGGGGGGCGAGCTGATCGGCGCCGATGGCTTGACCCGCGCGGCCGAGCTGTCCCAGGTGCCCCTGCTGGCCGATGAGCTGCTGGGCCAGAGCCACCTGTTCCCCGAGGGCCGGCTCGATCAGGACCTGCAGCAGGTCGACCTGCGCGGCCGCAATTCCTGGCGCCTGCTGATGGCCGAGGTGCCGTCCGTGGAGCTGCTGGAAACCCAGCTGGTCAATGCCATCGCCCCGTTCATCATCAATGCGCGCCTGAAGCCGCTGATGCTGCGCACGCCGGAACGCGACAAGCACATCGTCAACGTCTCGGCGATGGAAGGCCAGTTCTACCGCAACTTCAAGACCACCCGCCATCCGCATACCAACATGGCCAAGGCCGCGTTGAACATGATGACCCGTACGTCCGCTGCCGATTACCAGAACGACGGCATCCACATGAACAGTGTCGACACCGGGTGGGTCACCGACGAAGATCCGGCGGAACTGGCGGCCAGGAAGGTAGAGCAGGAACGGTTCCATCCGCCGCTGGACATCGTGGACGGCGCCGCCCGCATCGTTGACCCGATCATCCACGGCTTCAACACCGGCGAGCATGTGTGGGGCCAGTTCCTCAAGGATTACGCGCCGACGGATTGGTGAGTGCCCCACCCAGGCGATTCGTGCGAGCGTCGGGATCGCCGCAGCGATGCGGCCGTAGCACGCATCGCTTGCCAGTCACTGCAGGGCCACTTGGCCAGTGGCGTTGGCTTCATCCGCTGATCGGTTCCAGACGTGCCCCGGCCACGTCATAGGCCGCGCTGGCGATGTCTGTATCGAACTGCTTGATCTGCAGTGTGCCGTGCAAGCGATAGGGGTCCCAGAGGTTGCCAAGCGCGATCGGCGCTTGAAGGGTGACATGGATGATCTGGTTGGGCGGCGGCGGTGGCACGTGGATGCACGCGCCGTAGAAAGGTACGAACAGCGCCTCATCCACCAGACCCGCGTCGTTGGTACCCAGCGGCACCAGGTAGCCATCGAGGTCGACGCTGCGCCCATCGACCCCGGCGACCACTTCCGAGGAACCGTATTGCTTGGCCCGTTCCGGACTGGAGTGATCGATGGTCTGCGTTGGCAAGGTGCCGCTGCCAGTATCGTCGATCAGTCCGCCCACGCCCTGCATGCTGCTGCTTCGGTTCAAGCCGATCTGCGGGGGCGGCCGCTGGAAGCTGCGGTCCTCTGGCATGAGGGCCGACCAGCTGTCCACCGGGGTAGCAGCGCTGGCGGGTGCATCGTTGGCGGCCGCGGCAATGACCGTGTGGTCCGGGTCCTGCACGGGTTGACCAGCGCCGCCCCCCACCGTTCCAGATGATCCCGTGCACGCCACCAGGCAGCTCGCGCAGAGACTCAGCAGCAAAGCTGGATTACGGTTCATAAGGCCTCAGCGCCGCGTCGGCCATGGTATAGGCAGAGCCAGCCAGATCACTGCGCTGCGGCTGCGCCTTGAGGACACCGGCGAGGAAAAAGGGTGCATACATGTCCGGCATGGCGATTGGCTTGCCCAGCACGACGTGGACGATCTGGTTCGGTGGTGGCGGCGGTACGTGGATGCAGGCACCGTAGTAAGGCACGAACAGGAACTCACTGAGCCGACCATCCTGGGTGGTGGTCAGTGGCACCACGTAACCCGGCAGGCGGATCGGCTTGTCCAGCACCTTGGCCACCGTGGCGAACGTGCCGGACTGGGCCATCGCCCGCTTGCCGGTGTGGGACACTTCGGGCAGGTCACCCCGCTGCAACGCCGCCACTTCAGCAGCTGGCATCATCTCCAGCCAGTCCAGCTCGCGCTCTGTTTCGGTGCTCGCGTCTGCCGGCGTCTCTGCGGCAGAGGCCGCCTTTGCGGTGCTGACGTCGCCCGCAGCCGAAACCGCTGGCTGCCCCGCCTGGCATGCGGAAAGAAGCAGGACCAGCAAAACGATGCACAACGCCTGTAAACGCACGCTCATGCCCCTGGCGCCAAGCCGTCGGACAAGGTGCGCCGGTACGCAAGCAGGGCCGGAACCATACCCGCCAAGGCGCTGATCAGCAGGATCGCGCCGATCCAGGCCAGTTCCCGCAGATCGGGCCAGACGTGGGTGATGGACAGGCCGAAGGTGGCCAGGGCCCAGCTGCGTCCGGCCAGGCTGGCCAGTACCAGCACAGCCAACCCAAGTACGCAGGCCATGGCGCTGGTGGCCAGCGCTTCGAGCACCAGCAGGCCAGCGATATAGCGCGGATGGGCGCCGGTAGCGCGCAACACCGCCATCTCCCTGCGGCGTTCCTGCAGGGTGGACACCAGCAAGGCCACCAGCGAGACCATCCCCAGCAGCACCACCATGCCGCTGATCAACTGCAGCGCCTTTTCCGCCGTTCCCAGCGATTGCCACAGTTGCTGCAGGGTGACGCCAGGCAGGATGGCCATCATCGCTTCTTCGTCGTACTCATTGATTTCCCGCTGTACTGCAAACGTGGCGATGCGCGAATCCAGCCCCAGCATGAAGGCGGTGATGCTGGTTGGCGTCAGGTCCAGCTGCCTGGCCGCCTCGGCGCTGACGTGTTGGCCGGGCAGCTGTACGCCGGTTCGCCAATCCACATGGATCGCTTCGATCGCGGCCAGCGAGACCAGCACCGACGAATCCACCGGTGTACCGGTGCGCTGCAGGATGCCGCGGATGCGGAACGGCTTGTCACTGTGTTTGGCCAGGGTGACCGCGCCGGTGCCGTGCGCCAACACGATCGGGTCACCCACGTGCAGCTTGAGCGCCTTCGCGACTTCGGCGCCGACCACCGCGTCGTACAGGTCATCGAAAGCCTGCCCATCGGTGAATTCCAGCGCGTGCCCGGCGCCATAGCGGTAATGCTCGAAGTATGACGGCACGGTGCCCACCACACGGTACCCGTGATAGGAGTCACCCAGCGACAGCGGCACCGCCCATTTCACGTGCGGCAGCGTGCTCAAGGCCTGATAGGTCTGCCAGGAAACATTGTTGGTGGGATCGCCGATATGGAATACCGAATAGAGCAGCAGGTTCACCGGCCCCGAGCGGGCGCCGACGATCAGGTCCGTGCCCGAGACGGTGCTGGCAAAGCCAGCGTGCGCCTGCGTCCGCACCCGTTCCACGCCCAGCAGCAACACCACGCTCAGCATGATCACCACCACCGTCAGGCCGACGCTGAGCGCACGGCTGCGCAGACTGGCCCATGCCAACTTAAACATGCGCTTCCCCCAGGCGATTGAGCTGCTCCAGCACCACGACGCGGTCGAACAACGGATCCAGGCTGTCATCGTGGCTGACCACCACTGCAGTAGTACCAGCGGCGCGGCACTCGGCGAACATCAGCTGCAGGAAGGCGGTTGCCGCACCTCGATCCAGGGCCGAGGTCGGCTCATCGGCCAGCAATACGTCCGGACGGCCGATCAATGCCCGCGCCGCTGCCACACGCTGCTGCTGGCCCACGCTGAGTGTGCCGGCACGGCGATGGGCCAGCGCAGGGTCCAGCTGCAGCGCCTTCATCAGCCGCTGCGCCTCGACGGGCACGGGTGCCCCCAGGCGCATGCTGCGCGCGGGCGAGAAGCGCAGGCCCAACGCGATGTTGTCAATCACATCGAGGAACGGCAACAGATTGAACTGCTGGAAGATCACCCCGAGGTGCTGGGCGCGGAAGCGGTCACGTGCAGCACCGCCGAGCGCCTCCAGTGCCTGGCCGGCGACCCGGACCTGGCCTCGGTCCGCACGCAGCACGCCAGACAGCAGCCCCAGCAGGGTGCTCTTGCCCGAACCACTGGCACCGCGCAACAGGACCGTGCTGCCAGCCGCGATCTGCAGTTGCGGCAGTGACAGCACGGGCGTTCCACGGTAACTGAAGCACACATCGCGCAGATCAATCACGTTGTGCTGCGTCACTCGCCCAGCTCCACCCGCTGCTGCCCTGCGTTCAGCACACTGCGGCGCTGGCCGTGAGGGACCAGGGCGTTGACCACCACCTGGTGCAACCCCGGGAACTGGCTCGGTAACCGCACTTCCAGCCACCGCAGCGCGGCCGGCTGGCTGCAGCGCAGGCGCAGCGACG
>DALZLW010000026.1:0-29226 GCA_032007425.1 Stenotrophomonas sp. | reverse complement strand
CCATGAGCGAAAGACGCCCTGCCGCCTGCGCGACCCGCGCAGCGAGGGCCGATGCCCCCTGCAAGGCCGTCGCGCATCCGCCCGAGCTGAGCACGCGCTGGCAGCCCAGTGCGATCACGGTTTCCAGCGCCTGCGACGGGTCACGCACCGCATCGAACGCACGATGGAAGGTCACCTGCAGGGGTCCGGCGGCCGCCACCAGCGCCCGGCACATCGGCACATCGATGCAGCCGTCGGCCTGCAACGCGCCCAGCACCACGCCATCGCAGCCGACGGCGCGCGCGTGGGCGATATCGGCCAGCATCACCGCCACTTCCGCCTCGCTGTACACGAAGTCACCCGTGCGCGGACGGATCAACACGAACAGCGGCAGGTGCAGGCGGTCCCTGGCCACTGCCAGCGTGCCCGGCGACGGCGTGGTGCCGCCACCAGCAAGGTCCTGGAACAACTCCACCCGATCAGCACCGCCTGCTTGCGCGGCCAGTGCCGATTCGATGCTGCCGCAGGCGATTTCCAGCGACGGACCCACCTCAGGCCGCACCGTCGGCATACACCGCGCCGGCCTCGTTCAACGCATCGGACCGCGCTGCATCGCAGACTGCATAGACGAAGCCCTTGTGCAGGGCATAGGCACCGACCTCACCGGCACGGTTGATCGCCAGGAAGCACACCTGCAGGTTACGGCTCGCTTCCGGCCGCCGCCGCACCACGCGCGCGATCGCCTCGCGGCAGGCTGCATCGGGGCTGCGTCCCTGCCGCATCAGTTCTACGACAAGGAACGAGGCCGCGTTGCGGATCATCTCTTCGCCCACGCCCGACGCGGTGGCCGCGCCGACCTCGTTGTCCACGTACAAGCCTGCGCCGATGATCGGACTGTCGCCGACCCGGCCGCGCAGCTTGAACGCCATGCCACTGGTCGTGCAGGCACCGGCCAGGTTGCCATCGGCATCGCGGGCGAGGATGCCCAAGGTGTCATGGTTGCTGCTGTCGCCCGGGCGGCTGCGGCGTTCGGCATTGATCACCGGCGCATACCTGGCGGTCTGCAGCCAGTCCTTCCAGGCCCGTTCGGCCTGCGCGGTCAGCAACGGCTCCCGCTTGAAGCCCTGCGCCAGTGCGAACTGCTGCGCGCCCTGCCCGACCAGGAGGACGTGCGGGCTGTGTTCCATCACCCGCCGCGCCACTGACACCGGGTGGGCGATGTCTTCCAGCGCGGCCACCGCACCACAGCGGCCATCACCATCCATGATGCTGGCATCCAGCGTCAGGTAGCCGTCACGGTCCGGATTGCCGCAGCGTCCCACCGTGGCATTGCACAGGTCGCCCTCCGCCCAGCGGGCACCGGCCTCGACCGCGTCCAGGGCGGTGCCGCCGCCGGCCAACACCTGCCACGCCGCCTGATTGGCGCCGACGCCGAAATCCCAGGTCGACACGATGCGAGCGCCCGAAGGTGCCGCTGCCCGCGCGCCGGATGGCAGCCCCATGGCGCCCAATGCCAGGGCCCCCGCCTGCAGGAACCCACGACGATCCGTACTCATTGCCCCGCCTCCTGCCAGACCACAGCGCCAAGAACCCCCAGTTCACCACCGTCCACGCGCCAGACCGGCACGGTGGCCAGCACGGGCGAGAGCACGCCCTTGTTGAAGAAACGCTGGGCAAACCGCCCATCGTGCAGGAAGCCGGTGATGTGGCCGGGGATGCCACCGGTGAGATACACCGCGCGCGCACCAAAAGCGATGGCCAGGTCCCCCACATAACTGCCCAACCAGCCGCAGAACACCTGCACCGTCTCCACGGCCAGCGCGTCCTGGTGCGCGTTGGCCGCTGCCAACAGGCTTTCCGTCGTGCGGAACTGCGGTGCGGTACCGGCCAGTTCGCACAGGCACTGATACAGATTCAACAGGCCCATGCCGGACAGCACGCGCTCGTTGTCCACGTGCGGCCAGCGCCGCAGCAGCAGGCGCAGCACGTCCAGTTCCTGTTCATTACCGGCTGCCAGCGCGGCATGGCCGACTTCGCTGGCCAGCACCGGTCGCTCCCCGCCCTGCATCCGCAGCGCCGCTCCCAGCCCGGTCCCCGGGCCCAGCACCAATGCCGGCCATTCGAACCGGTGTGGCGCGGCACCCACCAGCGGTTGCAGGCGCTCGGCCTGCAGGTAGGGAACGGCCAGCGCGACCGCCTCGAAATCGTTGATCAGGTGCAGCGCCGCCAATCCTGCCGCGCGTCGCGTCAGCTCGATCGAGACCGGCCACGGCAGGTTGGCATTGACCAGCGTATCGCCCTGTACCACGCCGGCGATGGCCACCACCGCTTCCACTTCCGCCAACGGCTGTTGCCCGGCGAAGGCGCGCACGATGGCCGCCAGGCTGGAATAGTCCGCGCAGGGGAAACGCTGCAGGCCTTCGGCCACTGGCTGGCCGTCCGTTCCGTCAGCCCACGCCAGCCGGGCGAAGGTGCCACCGACATCCGCCACCAGCCGCCGTCGGCGCGCTGTGCCGGGCACGCCGCGTGCCACGAAAGGTTCAACAGCCGGTGCCGCAGTTACCGCCTTGTTCACGCCTACGCCTTTGCCAAGCAGGATCGGATCGTCGTGATTCTCGACGATCCCCCTGGCTTTGCCTAGCAATCAGCGTGATTCCCGGCGGCTGCCCCCGCCTCCGCTCGCGTCAGGCCGCGCCGGCCGGCGCCGCCGCACCCACGCGCACGGGGCGGCTGGGGAAGGCGTGGCGCAGGATGCGCCATACCACCTGGCCGAACTGACGCGGCATCGAGCCGGTGTTGTAATGCTGCCCATAGCGCTGGCAGATCTCACGCACCTGCACGGCAATGGCCGCGTAGCGGTTGGCCGGCAGATCCGGGTAGAAATGGTGCTCGATCTGATGGCTCAGGTTGCCGGTCAGCACGTTCATCAGCCAGCCACCAGTGAGGTTGGACGAGCCACGCAACTGGCGCAGGTACCAATGGCCACGCGATTCGTTGCGCAGGCATTCCTTGGGGAAGGTCTCCGCCTCAGCGGTGAAATGCCCGCAGAAGATCACCACATAGGTCCAGATGTTGCGCAGGCCGTTGGCAACCAGGTTGCCCAGCAGCACCGGCAGGAAGAACGGGCCGGCCAGCAACGGGAACAGCACGTAATCTTTGAACAGCTGGCGCCCCATCTTGTTGGCCACCGGACGGGTCTGCGCCCACAACTGCGCGGTGGTGATGCGCCCCTTCAGCCAGCGACCGATGCGCAGGTCCTGGATCGCCACGCCCCACTGGAACATCAGCGCGAACACCGGCGCGATCAGCGGCTGCAACAGGTGGAACGGGTGCCAACGCTGCTCCGGGAAGATCCGCAGCAGGCCGTAGCCGATGTCATCGTCCATCCCACGCACGTTGGTGTACGTGTGGTGGCGGAAGTTGTGGGTCTTGCGCCAGTTGTCACTGGTCGCGACGATGTCCCATTCGTAGGTATTGCCCGCCAGCTTGGGATCACCCGTCCAGTCGTACTGGCCGTGCATCACGTTGTGGCCCAGCTCCATGTTTTCCAGGATCTTGGACAGCGCCAGCAGCAGGGTGCCGGCGATGCAGGCTGGCCATAGCAGGCTGGGCACGAACGCGCCGAGGAACAACAGGCCACGTCCCAGCACGCCACTCCAGCGCACGGCGGCGGCGACGCGGCGGATGTAACGCGTGTCGGCGGCGCCCAGGCTGCCCAGCACCTGGTCACGGATGGCATCGAGCTCAGTGCCGAAGGCGTCAAGTTCGGCCGGATGCAGGGCGCGGTCGGTGGTACGGCTCATCGCAGTGCGTTCCTCAAAGATCCAGTTGCAGATGGGTGGTCGGGGCGCTGACACAGATACGCACGGGCTGGCCCGGCTCGGCGTCGGTTTCACCGGTGCGCACATGGCGGGTACCGCCGCTGGCGCGTTGGCAGGTGCAGCTGTTGCAGATGCCCATGCGGCAGCCATGCTTGGGCTTGATGCCGTGCGCTTCCAGGCTTTCCAGCAGGCTGCGGCCACGCGGAACGGTCAGCACCCGCCCGCTGCGGCCCAAGGTGAGCTGCACCTCGCCTTCGGCGTCGGCGCCAGTCATCGGCGGCGGCGGGGTGAAGGCCTCGCTCTGGAAGCTGGCCACCTGACCGCGCAGGCGCGTCTGCGCCGCGGCGACGAAGCCATCCGGCCCGCAGGCCAGCACGTGGCGGTCGCCGAAACCGGCCCCGGCCAGCCCGGCAAGGGGATGGGTATCGACACGCGCATCGGGCTGCGCGCCGCGCGTGACCAGCAGGTGCACGCGCAGCTTGTCGTGCGTGGCCGCCAGCGCCGTGAGTTCGTCACGGAAGTTGAAGCGGTCGGCATCGCGCTCCCAATAGAACAGATCAACCGGCGACGGCAGGTCCCGCGCAGCCAGCGCTCGCAGCAGGCTGCGCATCGGGGTGATGCCACTGCCGGCGGCCAACAGCAACAGCGGGCCTTCGGGAAGCTCGAAATCGCCGAACGCCTGGCCGATGTGGAAGACCTCCCCGCGCCGGGCATGCTCGACCAGATGGCGGCTGACCAGCCCGCCCTCCACCGCCTTCACCGTGATCGCCAGCAGGCCTCGGCCGATGCGGGTCGGGCTGTAGGAGCGCTGCAACAGCCGCCCACCGATTTCCACCCCCAGGCTGACGTGCTGGCCGGGCTGCATGCCCCGCCAGTGGCGGTTGACCTGCAGCACCAGGGTCGCCGCGCCGTCGCCGGCCGGCTCACGCCGCACCAGCCGCGCCAAGGGCTGGCGCAGGGTCCACAGCGGATTCAGCGTGCCAGCCCAGAAATCAAACAACGCCGGCGACAGCCAGTTGCGTGGTGAAAACGGCGACGGACGGAGAGCAGTGTTCATG
Source organism: Stenotrophomonas sp. (assembly GCA_032007425.1). GTDB lineage: Bacteria > Pseudomonadota > Gammaproteobacteria > Xanthomonadales > Xanthomonadaceae > Stenotrophomonas. Next base: position 24,368 of record DALZLW010000026.1, on the reverse strand, counting down.
GGGCGCACTATACGGCTGCATGCACACCTGTGTATACACGTGTATACCGAACGGAATTAGGTATGATTCAGCCAGCTCCCCCCGGCCTTCCCATGCCCCATACCGCCCTCCCCCCGCTCGAAGACACCGCACCGGCACGCCGCACGGTCACCCGCGACGACCTGCTGGCCGCCGCGCTGAAGCTGATCGGGCCGCACCGCAGCCTGTCCACGCTGAGCCTGCGCGAGGTCGCCCGCGAGGCCGGGATCGCCCCCAACAGCTTCTACCGGCAGTTCCGTGACATGGACGAACTGGCGGTGGCGCTGATCGACCTGGCCGGCCGTTCGCTGCGCACCATCATCGGCCAGGCCCGCCGGCGCGCGACCAGCACCTCGCTGAGCGTGATCCGGGTGTCGCTGGAAACCTTCATGGAGCAGTTGCGTGCCGACGACAAGTTGCTGCATGTGATGCTGCGCGAAGGCGCAGTGGGCTCGGACGCGTTCAAGCATGCGGTGGAACGCGAACTGCATTACTTCGAGGAAGAATTGCAGCATGACCTGGTGCGGTTGGCCGCCGCCGATGGCGTGACTCTGCACGCACCGGCGCTGGCGTCCAAGGCGATCACCCGGTTGGTGTTCGCGATGGGCGCCACGGCCATGGACCAGCCGGCGGAGAAAGACCCCGAGCTGATCGATGAGATCTCGATCATGCTGCGCATGATCATCGTTGGCGCACGCACCCCGGCGGCATTCCGCCGGCGCTGACAGGCCGCGATCGCCGCGCCTCGCGCTGCCTGGCCAGGCAGCGACCCCGCACCCCCCCCCCCCTTCCCGCAGCGTGCCGACGTGTACGCGACGTTGCAGCGCCGTGCGCATGGGAAAACCCGCTCACGCCCACGTTGCCTGTTAAAGGAATAACACCGGCACAAAGCGCGCATGACTATGCTCGACTCATCGTCTGCTGCCCGGCCACGCAGGCGTTCACTGAAACCGGCGGTGCCTGCCTTCATGGCACCGCGCCGCCACCGCCGTCCCTCACACAGCCGCGTGCCTCCTGCATCGGTGGTTTACCGCAGACGCAAGCCAACACAGGCGCCGGTCCTACAGGTTGCGACAAGCAGCTCCCGCTGGGCCCGCGCGCAGCCAAGGCCGCCACCCGGCCCCTGCAAGCAGAGGAAATACAATCTTGAGCACACGCATCAACGCATCGAACAACGCACTCAACTACAGCAAGCCAACGCACGATGACCCCATGTCCACGGCACGGCCTGCGTTGCGCCAACCCGCCGTCGTTCCGGCAAAACCACTCACCGGCCAGGCCAGTGACAGCGAACACGCCGCGACGCCCCATGCGGGAAGCAGCCACCGTGCACCCAGAAGCATTGCGACTACCACGCAACGCAACAGCACGGGCCCCGACCAGGCTGGGAGCAACCGCCCCACTTCCGTTGGCAACCAACAACCCGCCGCCCCGGTACAAGCCCTCAACGCAGCGCCGCAAGCAATCGCCCCGGCCGCCGTTGCAGCGCCATCATCCCTTGCCACCCTCCAGGAGCAGCAATTCGCTGCGCTGAGCCAGAAACTGGAGGCCTCACGGATGGTGCTGAGCAGCATTGCCGACGGCGCGCCACCGCCGTCACAGGCGGTCAAGAATGCCTTGGCACTGCAGTTCGAAGACCCCGCCAGATACGCCGCCTTGGACACGACCCTCGGGCAGGACTGGCGGTCACATATCTCGATCGGCCTGATCAAGACGGACACGCCGGACATCCCCGGATCGCAGTACGAGGTCTACTACGTCAACCCTGAAAATGGACGCGTCACGGTCCCGGCGGCCCTGAACGACGCCGCCACTAAACGCGAGCTCGGGCGTGACTTCGGCAAGCATCTCATCCAGAGCTACACCGCAGAGCAGGAAGATTTCTGGAAGGAAGACGTCGGCGGTCCAGAGCGCTTCGACGTCTTGAAGCAAGCGCTTCGCAACGCCCTGGAAGCGGAAGCAGAAGCACGTCATCTGGGCGGGACACTGAGCGACCGCGGTTATGCTCTCACCGCCGCGGCGATGGAAGGAACCCCGACAGAAGACACGGCAGGCGCACCGAAGGGTCCCGGCACGCCAGGGCTGGTCAAGGCGGATATCCGCCGCCTGACAGTGGATGAAGAGAACGTGCCCGGTGCTTTCGTATTCACCCGGCAAGGCACAGACGCCGACCAGGACACGGCAGTGCTCTGGCGGCCTGGACGTCCGCTCCAGGAGTTCACCAGCGTCCAGGCGCTGCGCACGTGGGTCGCCAATGAACTACATGCTTCCACCAGCGCCACGACTAACGCCAACAGCGATTCTGTAGGCACGACGCAGGCCAATGGCCCACTGTTTGACCTCCGCGCCAGCGACCTCCTCAAGCAGCGACGAAGCGCCGTGGAGGCCACGTTCCGCAAGTTCGAGGGAGTAAGTGCCCTGGCACCGTATCTTGATGGGGTCACGGACGCGTCCACGTACCTCGATCTGTCACGGGCGGTGAACGGCAATGACACCGAAGCCATTCGAAAGGCTGCCTCGGGCCCTGCTGCACCCGCACGAATGCTGGACTACGAGCAGGCCGTTCAAGATGAACGGGACAGCGCCTTCAGGCTGCGACAACTGACCAGCGCCATCCCTTCCTTGGAGGAATTCACCTCGGCGAAGATCGCGCAAAAGATCGCAAAGGACTTTCCCGAGGCCGCCACAGCCGATCTCGGCCGTGCCACCGTTCTGACCAGGACCAAGACAATCAAGTATGTCAAAGGCACTGCCTCGGCTACAAAGTCGATCAATCACGAAGAGAGCGGCAACCTCATCGATCATGTGATCAGGAACACCCCCGAATGGCGGGCGCCCAAGGGCAACGGGATAGTCGAGAATACGACCTGTTCTGTCCTCCTCTTCGATCGCGAGGGCAACGGGATTTTGGACAAGAAAGGCCGGCGGATGGTACTCAACGATGCCTACATCAAGAACCTGATCGCTACCCTCGATGTCGGCAAAGCCTATCCGGACTTCCTCGAGGCCGCCTTTTCATCACCGCCGGCACCCGCGCAGGACAGCGATCTGAAAACCCGCTGGATGGCTTCGGACAGCGCGGCACTGCACGCTGATCGGCTGGCGAGTGCACTCAATCCAGAGGCGGCTGGTACATTCAGATGGCAGACCACATCATCGCCCGGCATCAAGCGCGGGCTTGCATACATTGATGCGGTCCTCGATCACCCGGACCCGACCACACGCCCACTCGTGGACAAACACCGCATCGTAGCCAATACGCTGCGACTCGGCGCCACAACCGGCGCTCAACGGGGCGGACAACCCATCGACGGCGTCATGGTCATCGGCACTGCATCGCCGCAGGCTTCCCCGGCGGTCGTCCTCTACACGCCCGAAGCACCCGACAACGTGGCATTCCGCGAGCTGCCCAGCCTTGGCGACGTGCAACGCCTCAGCCGCAAGCCGGAATGGAAGCGCTACTTCACTGAGCGGATGGCCACCACGGACAGCACCGAAGTGGAACGGATCCTCGACGGTCGAGCGCCAACCGCCGGCGTCGCGGCCATCAGTCCAATCAAAGGCAACCTTTACGAAGGCAGGTACAGCGCGGCTACCGCGTTCACCATCGCGCAGTCGCGGCACCGCGCACCAAGCAACAGCGAAATTGAAAGGCGCTCCTCGCTCAACAAATTCCTGCTGGGTGCCGACATTGCCACATCGTTGGTGCCCGGCACGGCTGGAGCACGGCTCGGATCAGCGGCTCGCCGGGCGGCATCGTCACTGGCACGAAAGGTTGGAAGGACTTCAACGCTCGGCAAGGCCGCCCACCCCGTACCGGGACCTCACACCCAACGCATCCCCACCACCACCACCGGAAGCTGGCGTCTCGACGATCCCGCCGTGCGTAATCGCCTGACGCCGGGCAGCAAGGGCAGCGACGGCGTTACCTTCCAGCGCGATCCAGTCACCGGCAAGGAATACATGAAAGTCGGCGATGACTACTACCGTGGCGAGCTCCGCAGAGGGCAGAACGTGGTGTTTGACGACAACAACTTCATGGACAGTCGCGTCGTGCGCACCAGTCCTTCAGGGCCTGTCATTCAGCCGCGCGCTCCCGGTTTGAAGGGAGGAAACCCTATCCCGGACGACATTCAGACCGCACTGAACCGCGTGCCAGCGCTCAAGGACACGACTCCTGCGTTCCAGCACGCCTACGTCAAGCAACTGAGGGACTACACGATGAACGACGTGGCGATCAGGAAAATGCTGGAAGGCTTGTCCACGGGCACACAGAACCCCATCTTCGTCCGGAAGCATGTTGCGGCGATGGCCAGCGCGCAGAAGGCCGCCGACACCGCAGCCGTATTGCCAACACGCCAAGCTGCAACAGGTACGAGCAGCACTGCACAGCACCAACCTTCCTACGTAGGGGCATTGCCCCGCACCCCCGAAAAGTCCGCACCTCGCCCCGGCACGAGCCGAGGGACCAGCGACGTCACACCACCTGGCCCCCCCAGCCCTCCGAAAAAATCACGCCCTTCCAGCACACCGAGCCCTTCCAAAACACCAAGTCCTTCCAAGCTGGCCTCGTCGATACGAACTGAAGTCACTGGCGACGACCTCAATCACCTGAAGGCGACCAAGTTTTACCATTACACGTCCAACGCCAGTCTTTCGAGCATAAAAGCCGAACGCACCCTCAACTTCGAGGACCTCAAGTTCACCGCCAAGGACAGGAAGCCCTATGGAAACGTCGTCTACATAACCGACATCGCACCGGACGAAATGCTGCGAAATCCCGACAACATCACCAGCATAATGGGGAAAACAGCAATAGGCCGCGCGCGCACGAACCGCACACAGGCTGCAATCGAAATTGATCTGAAGGGGCTACCTGCGGGAAGCCGGATCTTCAAGCACAGAGACAATGTCTACACCATTGACATGAACTCACCCAAGGTCCCAGGGGTAGGGATTCCGTATCAGAAACCGGGCGATAAGCCATGGATGACAGGTTACTTTACGCGCTCCGTCGACGGTGCCGTGTACACCAGGTCACAACACTGATCTGCAGAACCAGCGCCGCTGCGCCGGCCCCCCAGTCGGCGCAAGACGCAGGATCATGCCCGCCGTAGCCCAGCCTTCCCCCATTCAGACCAGCGTGCCAGCCATCGCCGCCTCAATCTGCTGCGGCGTCTGGAACCCCGGCATCCGACTGCGCTCCTGGCCGTCACGGAACAAGGCCAGGGTCGGCGTCTGCCGCAGGCCGAGCTCGCGGAAAAACGCCTCGCCTACCACTTCCATCTGCACACGCAGCAGGGTCAGGCCCTCGCCGGCCGCACCGGCAGCCACGCGCTGCAGGGACAATTCCAGCATCCGGCAGCCCGGGCAATTGTCCTTGTGGAAATCCACCAGCACCCGCGGGTGTGTGTCCAGCGCCTGCTGGTACTGCTGCACGGTTTCCACGTCGATCACCACCATCACACACACTCCTTCGTTGCATCCACCGGCACAGCGCGCGCCCGTTGGCCCAGCACCGCGTCGGTCCAGCCGTCCACCGCCTGCGCATCATGCGCGCCGTGCGGCATCTGTTCGATCTTCAGGATCGGATAGGCGCTGCGGTAATGACGCGCCAGCCGATCCAACGCACCGCAGTAATATTCTTCGCCCCATTGCGTTTCACCCGTGCCAAACACCGCAACCTGCGACGGCACGCGCTGCAAACGCGCCTGGTCGGCCACCCACCCCTTCATCTCCGCCGGGGTACGCCCGGCGTTGTCGGTCCAGGTGCCCAGCAGGACCAGGTCGGCCTGATCGCAGCTCAAGGCCACCGGTCCTGCAGGCGCATCGGCCTCCTGCCAGACCACGCGGTGGCCCAGCGCATGCAGGCGCGCGGCGATCATCCGCCCCAGCTCGCGGGTATTGCCACTGAGTGAGGCCATCACCAGCAATACCTGCAGCACGGTCGGCTCAGAGGTCATCGAAGCCATTGTCGACGTTGGTCTTCTTGTAGCTGGCATTACGCATTTCGAAGAAGTCGGTCTTTGTCTCCGTGAAGTTATCCGCGTATGCACGGATCCACGGCATCACGTTGTCGGTGGTATCGCTGTACAGCCGCTCGATGCCCAGCATGCCGGCCATCTTGTTGGCGCGGTATTTCACGTAACGGATCATCTCGTCCACGTCGATGCCATCGATGCCATCGAGCACCTCGCCGGTCCAGCGGGTCTCCAGCGCGATCGCGTGCTCGAAAGCATGGTGCACATAGGCGGTGAGCTGCTCGCCCTGCAGCGCAGGGTTCTCGCCGATGATGGCGCGGATCAGCTCGCTGATGAACTTGGTGTGTGCCAACTCGTCGCGGTTGATGAAGCTGATGATCTTGCCGGTTCCGGTCATGCGGTTCTGCCGCACCAGGTTGTAGAAGAAGGCAAAGCCGGAATAGAAGTTGATGCCCTCCAGGATCGAGGACTGCACCAGCGAGCGGATCAGCGTCTCGGCGGTTTTCTCGCGCATGAATTCGTCGTAGGACTGCATGATCGGCTGGTTGCGGGCGAGGATCGTCGGGTGCGTACGCGCGATCTCGAACACGCGCTTCTGGTCGGCCAACCCGGCGATCGAGGCCAGCACGTAACTGTAGCTCTCGTTATGGATCACCTCCTGCTGGCCGATGATCGCCGCATTGGCGTGTGCGGCAGGGTCGGTGATGTACTCGGCCACGTTGTAGATGAAGCGCGTCTGCGGGGAATCCAGCGTGGCCAGCAGGCCGATGATGGAATCGTAGGCATTCTTCTCGCGCCCGGACAGCTCGCCGTATTGGCGCGCGTCCAGCTTCATGTCCACTTCGTCGGGAATCCAGAAGTTGGTCGAAAGCTCCTTGTAGGCCCGGTAAAACGACGGATAGGGAATATCGTTCCAGTTCAGGATGCCACTGGTGGTGCCATTGATGATGCCCGTGCTGCGGTTGGGATGCCGCGGCTCGAGGATACGGATGCGGTCAAGCGGTGTTGCCATGAGGGTTCCTGCAGAAGGTGACGCCGGACCAGCGCCGACGGGGAACGGTGGCGCCAGGCCATGCCCGGCACCGCCATTGCGAGATCAGCTGGAACACCACTCGCATTCGCTGATGTCGATATCGTTGGAACGCACGTAGTAGGTGGTTTTCAAGCCTTCGCGGCACGCGCTCAGGTGCAGTTCCAGCAGGGTGCTGGCGCGGATCGTGCTGGGCACATACAGGTTGAAACTGATGCTCTGGTCCACGTGCCGCTGCCGCCGCGCGTTCTGCCGCACGCTGGCAAACTGGTCCACCTTGTAGGCGCCCTTCTCGTAGTACGCCCACGTCTCCAGGGACAGGCCGGGCGCCGCCACCGGCCGCCGGAAGTCCTTCTTTTCCTCGTAATAGAACGCACTGTAGATCGGGTCGATCGACGCCGTGGAGCCGGCGATCTGTGCCGTGCTCATGTTCGGTGCCACCGCCAGCAGCCAGCCGTTGCGCAGGCCACCGGCACCGACCTCGGCCGCCAGCGCCTGCCACTCGGCGCTGTCATAGCCACGATCACGGAAGTACGCACCGGTGTGCCAGTCACTGCCGGCGAACATCGGATAGCTGCCCTTCTCACGTGCCAACGCCGCGCTGGCCTGCACGGTCAGGTAGTTGATCCGCTCATACAGGCTGTCGGCAAGTGCCTCGGCATCGGGGCTGTCCCAATGGATCGCCTGCTGCGCCAACAGATGGTGCCAGCCGAAGGTGCCCAGCCCGATCGCCCGGTAACGTCGGTTGGTGATCGTGGCCTGCGGCACCGGCAAGGCGTTGAGGTCGATCACGTTGTCCAGCATGCGCACCTGGATCGGGATCAGCCGTTCCAGTACGTCGGCAGCCAACAGATCGTCGGACGCGGTGATGGCGCGCCCCAGGTTGATCGACGACAGGTTGCACACCACGAAATCACCGGCCCGCCGCGTGGTCACGATCTGGTCACCGCTGACGATCTCCTGGATCATCCGCGTCGGGCTCATGTTCTGCAGGATCTCGGTGCACAGATTGCTGGAATAGACCATGCCGCAATGCTTGTTCGGGTTCTTGCGGTTCACTTCATCGCGGTAGAACAGGAACGGGTTTCCGGTTTCCAGTTGACTGACCATGATCCGCTTGAACAGATCGATCGCCTTGACCGTGCGCCGGCTGATCCGCTCGTCGGCGACCAGTTCGGCATAACGCTCACGGAAGCTGCCGCTGCCCCGCCGCTCATCATGGAAATCCTGCAGATACCAGCCCTTGGCCTGCTTTACTTCGTGCGGATCGAACAGGTACCAGTCCGCGCGCCGCTCCACCGCCTCCATGAACAGATCGGGCACGCAGACCGAGGTAAACACATCGTGCGCCCGCAGGCGCTGGTCGCCGTTGTTCAGGCGCAGGTCGAGGAAGGCCTCGATATCGCGGTGCCAGATATCCAGGTAGACCGCAACCGCGCCTTTGCGCTGGCCCAACTGATCCACCGAGACGGCCGTGTTGTTGAGCTGCTTGATCCACGGCACCACCCCGCCGGAGGAATTGGCCACGCCGCGGATCGGCGCGCCACTGCTGCGCACATAGCCCAGGTAAGCGCCCACGCCACCGCCATGCTTGGATACGCGGGCGATGTCGGTGTTGGAGTCATAGATGCCCTGCAGGCTGTCGTCCACCGTGTCGATGAAGCAGCTCGACAGTTGCCCACCGACCTTGCCGGCGTTGGCCAGGGTTGGCGTGGCCACCGTCATGTACAGATTGGACAGCGCCCAGTACGCCTCGCCGACCAGTTGCATGCGCCGCTCGCGCGGTTTTTCATCCTGCATCAGGTACAGGGCGATGGTCAGCCAGCGCTCCTGCGGCAGTTCGTACACCTCGCGGCTGCCATCGGTGGCCAGGTAGCGCGTGGCCAACAGGTACAGGCCGTTATAGGCAAACAGCAGGTCGCGCTCGGCATCGATCATCGCTCCGGCCTGCTGCAGTTCGTCCTTGGAATAGCAGCGCAGGATGTCGTTGCTGTAGATCCCGCGGTCGGCCAGGCTTTCCTGCAGCCCGACGAAGGAGCCGTACTTGAGGCCCACGTCGTAGAAGCGGTTGCGGCTGGCGCGCTTGTACAGGCGGCGCAGGTACAGCCGCGCGGCAAACTGTTCCCAGTCCGGCGCCGTCAGGTCAACCCTGGCCTCGGCTTCGCGGATCAGCAGGTCCACCAGCTCATCGGCGCTCAGGCTGGCCTTGCGCTCGACCATCGCCAGCACCACCCGCGTGTACTCGGCCACGTCCAGCTGCGGCAGCTGCGCGTGGATCTGCCCGATGCTGCGCAGCAGCCGTTCCGCCTCGAACGGCAGGCGGCGGTTGCCCGCCTCCTTGGTGATCCACGTGGTCACGCGCTCGCCGTAACCACGCGCGTCATCAGGCGCGCCGACCAGGCTGGCCGCGCGTAGGGAACTGTCATTCATGGTGGTGCATCTCCAGCCCCGCACGCATCGGCGTCCGTTGCCGTGGCAGCCACGCGCGTGATACCGGCGCGCGCAGCGTTCAAGGGATGCCAAGGGGCGGGAACGAAGGTCGTCGGCCTGTAGCCTGCGCCTGCGGCCGGTATCCGGTCCGTGGGGGCGACCTGGGTCCGCACGGTGGCGGCCGTATCGACGTGGCCACCTGTTCCGGCACACCACGCCCTGCTGCAATGTCGTCCGGTGGCGAAGGCTGCCCGGCGCTGACAGCCACAACATAATGGGGATGCCGACAGACGTCAACACAACATAGTGATAATCACGCGCTTCGCGACGAACGGTCGCAGCGTCACCTGCCGGCGCTTCATCCGCGCTTATCGCCGCCCGTGCAAGGCTGTGCGCCCTCTTCTGATCTCGATCCTTCCCATGCGCGCTGCCCTCCACGACCGTTTTGGTGAACCCACCGATGTGCTTCACGCCGGTGACGCCCCCCTGCCTTCGCCGGGCGCGGACGAGGTGCGCATCCGCACCAAGCTCGCCCCCATCCACAACCACGACCTGTGGACCGTGCGTGGCCAGTACGGCTACAAACCACCGTTGCCCGCCATCGGTGGCAGCGAGGCGTTGGGGCTGATCGATGCCGTCGGCGCCCACGTACAGCATCTGCAGCCGGGCCAACGGGTCGCGGTGGCATCCGTGCACGGCACCTGGTCGGAGGCCTTCATCGCACCGGCGCGGATGGTCATCCCGATGCCTGACAGCATCGCCGACGAGACGGCCGCACAGTTGATCGCGATGCCACTGAGCGCCTTGATGCTGCTGGAGTTCCTGCAGGTGGAAAAAGGCGCCTGGATCGTGCAGAACACCGCCAATGGCGCGGTGGGCAAGGCGTTGGCGATGCTGGCCAAGGCACGTGGCCTGAACGTGCTCAACCTGGTACGCAGCGATGCCGGTGTGGCTGAACTGCAGGGGCTGGGCATCGACCACGTGCTGTCCACGGGCAGCAGTGACTGGCAGGCAGCGGCCGGCGCGATGCTGGGCGATGGTGGTGCGCGGGCGGTGGTGGACTCCATCGGCGGCAGCGCCAGCGGCGACCTGGTCGCCCTGCTGGGCGCGGGTGGCACCCTGGTTTCCTTCGGTTCGATGACCGGCGAACCCATGCAGATTCCCTCCGGCCAGCTGATCTTCAAGCAGGCCACGGTCAAGGGCTTCTGGGGCAGCAAGGTCAGCCAGGAAATGGGCGTCGACGATAAGCGCCGACTGGTCGGCGAACTGCTGCAGCGCGCCGCCAGCGGTGAACTGGTGCTGCCGGTGGCGGCAACCTACGGCCTGCAGGACATCGCGGCGGCGGCCGGCGCCAGCCTGGCGGCAGGGCGCGGTGGCAAAATCCTGCTGCGCCCCTGACCCTGCAGCACGGGAGCGGCGGCGCGCAGGGCCACCGCTCCCGGCCGGTCAGCGCGACAGGTGCAGGAACTGCAGGTGGCGCTCGTACTGGCTGATGATGTCGTTGATGATCTGTGCCTTGCTGTAGCCCACCAGATCGTAATCCTGGCTGCCTTCGTACAGATGCACTTCGGCGCGGTAATAGCGCTGGTTGCGCAGCCGGTGCGCGACGAACGAAGGCGTGAGGTAGCCGGTGAGGATCACCCGATACTGGAAGCCCTGCTGCTCGCCGTGGTCCACCACCAGCTCCATGTCGCCCGCTTCGATCCGCGTCGTCACCACGCTGCCTTCACCGCGCAACTGCTCGGCAACCTCCAGCAGCGATGGCTTGACCTCCTGGTCCATGAAGCGATACACCTCGTCACGCACCGGAAAGTGCATGGCCTGGGTCAGGCGGTGGCGCCATCCCCGGTGATGCCGGGACTGCCCAACCAAGGGACTGGGCGCGTGCTGCTGTGCCCGGCGCCGGTGCGATTCATCGGAAAACGCCCGGACCAGGCCCCAGACCATCAACAACAGCACCGCCGAGAACGGCAGCGAGGCCAGCACAACCGCCGATTTCAGCGCATCCATGCTGCCGGCCAGCAGCAGGCCACTGGTGACCACGGCGATCACCGCACCCCAGAACACCCGCAACCAGCGCGGGCCATCGTCTTCCGGGGCACCTCCGTGCGAGGACAGCGTGGACAGCACCACCGCACCCGAATCGGCCGAGGTGACGAAAAACACGAAGCTGATGAACACCGTGACCATGATCACCGCGCGGCTCCACGGGTAGGTATCCAGCAAGGCATAGAGCACGGTCGGCGGCGCGTCCACCGCGATCTGCGCCAGCGTCGTATTGCCGTGGTGCAGGATCTGGTCGAAGGCACTGTTGCCGAAGATCGACAGCCACGCCAGGGTAAAGCCCAGCGGAATCAACAGCACCCCGAACACGAACTGGCGGATCGTGCGGCCGCGGGAAATGCGGGCGATGAACAGGCCCACGAAGGGCGCCCAGCCAATCCACCACGCCCAGTAGAACACCGTCCACGAGCCCAGCCATTCCGGCCGGCCACCATAGGCGTACATATCAAAACTCTTGGCCGGCACGCTGGCCAGGTAGCCCCCGAGATTCTGCATCAGCGTGCTGAACAGGTACTGGGTAGGCCCCGCGAACAGCATGAACAGCACCAGCGCGATGGCCAGCACCATGTTGATGTTGGACATCCAGCGCACGCCCTTTTCCACGCCGGAGACAGCCACGACCACCGCTGCGCCCATCATCACCGCGACCAGCGTGACCTGGACCGCATGCGAATCGGCCACGCCAAACAGATGACCGAGGCCAGCATTGAGGTGCAGCACGCCAAAGCCCATGTCCGCGCCGATGCCGAACACGGTGGCGATGATGCCCAGGGCATCGACCGTGTAGCCAATCGGCCCATTGATGCGCTTGCCGATCAGCGGATACAGCGCCGAACGCAGGGCCAGCGGCAGATTATGACGATACGCAAAGTAGGCCATTGCCATCGCGGCCAGGGCGAACACGCCCCAACCGTGCAGGCCCCAATGCAGGAACAGCAACTGCATCGCCTGCCGCGCACCGGCCTCGCCCGCCGCCGCGTCACCCTGCGGTGGCTGCAGGTAATGGGTCAGCGGTTCGGACACGCAGAAGAAGAACAGGGTGATGCTGATGCCCGCGGCAAACAGCATGCCGGCCCAGGACAGATAGCTGAACTCCGGCTCGTCGTGGTCTGCACCGAGCTTGATGCTGCCATAACCGGACAGCGCCACGGCGATGACAAAGACCAGGTAGACCGTCATCGCCAGCAGGTAATACCAGCCCACGTCCATCGCGGCCCAGTCCTGCGCACGTGCCAGGAACTGCCCGGCACCTATCGGGAACAGGCTGACGAATACCGCAAAGGCCACCACTACGATGGCCGACACGGCGAATACCGGCCTCAGCGTCCGGATCTGCGGTGTTTGAGGCTCCAAGGCATCCATCGGCAAAAGACTCCGGCTACAAAAGGCGACGGATGCTGCCAGCCTTGGCGTGGATATGCCATGAAGCCGGGTGCCGCGGTGCAGTCCGCGGCTGGTCCGGTCATGGTAGCGCGCCCGCGTTTACTGCATGTGCAGGCGCGCGGGCAAGGCCTTCCACGCCATGCAACGATCAGCGGTGCGCCAAGGCATAGTCCAAGGCTGCCCGGATCGCCGCCACCTGCGCGCGATTGCACTGGTCATCCGTGGCCTTGGGGCTGTCCGGATAGACTTCGGTGGTCGTGGTGAAACGCGCGCCGCTGATGCCAGCGCACAGGCCGAGCGCGACAAGCGGATAGGCGATCACACCCGGCGCAATCACCGGCGAGCCGATGATGTTGCCCTGCGGATCGGCCGGCGCGATATGGGTGACTTCCGACACGGCGGCAATGATCGCTTGCTGGAAGCCAGGCTGCAGGTTCTCACTGTCGTCCACCAGATAAAAACCATCGGGAATGCCATCCGGCTCGAATGGCTTGCCATCGCGCGCGGCCAAAGCCGGACGGAACTCGCTTTCATCGCTGTCGGTGGTCTCGTGCAGGTCGATGTGCATGAGTACCTGGCCGCGCAGTGGCACGATCAGCTCGACCAGCGCACTGGACTCGCGCGCGGGACCCGCCGGGCGGAAATTCCGATTGGGATCGATCGCATCCGCATTCCAGCGGTTGATGCGCTCGAAAGCCCAAGGGCTGACACAGGGAACGACCAGCAGGTTGACCCGGCCGGCGTAGTCCGCCGCGTGCCCTTCCAGGAATTCCAGCGCCCCCATGACGCCGCTGGTTTCATAGCCATGCACCCCGCCGGTGACCAGTGCGGTCGGCAGGGCGTCATCCCAGCCTGCGCTGGCGACGGCGATCAGCGGATACCGCTCGCCACCGTAGTCCAGCTCGCCATAGGGCTTCAGCTCGAAACGGTTGGCCAGCGCCTGGATACGCGGCAGCACCAGCGCATCGAAGCGGCGCTGCCGCGTCTGGGTCGCGCGCCACTGCGCACGCTCGGGCTCGCCCCAGGGCGTGCCTGGGGTGCCAATGGGATAGAAGCTCGCGGTCATGAAAGCACCTGCAACAAAGAACAGGTACCTAGTCTACCCGCCCGGACCTACGGCAGCGCTTCCCCGGCCTCGGCCAGGCGCGCACCGATCGCTGCATACCACTCTTCCAGCACCGCAATGGCCAGTTCCAGTTCGCCGTCGGCGCGCTGCACCCGCCCGCTGCGCAGTGAATCCTGCGCCTGCTTCAACTGGCCGATGAAGCCGGCCACCGTATCGGCCTGGACGATCAGGCCCGGCTGGCGGCGGCCGGGCATGCGCACCACCGCATGATTGCCCAGCTCCCCGTAAAGACTGATGGTGGCCTCGCTCTTCATGGCCAATCGGGCGTTCATCGCATTCCAATCGAAAGTAAGACCTGGACCGCCGACAGGGGTGGGTCGACGGGGGAGACGCTACCACGTCCTGCCGGCGGACCAGGGGGGACACAGGGCGGTGCCGCGACGTCGCCGCCGCGGCACCTGAGAGGGTCAATCAGGGCGTGCGCTGCCAGACACCTGTACGCGGCGGTTCGGCGCCAGGCAGCTGATCAGCGCAGCGCGCTGGGTCTGCTCGCACTGCACGATGGGATCGGCATTGCCACGGCCCTCGGCGTTGATCGCCGCCACCGGCACACCGCCGGCCACCAGCGCCTGGCGGACCGCCTCGGCGCGGCGCTGCGACAACCACAGGTTGTACTCGTCGTCGCCGATGCGATCGCTGTAGCCGACCACGTTGATGTTCTGCACCTGGCTGGCACTGCGCACCTGGGCCAGGATGCTGGCCACCGCACCCTTGCCCTCTTCGCTCAGCTCGGCGCTGTCGAAAGCAAACAAGGCGTCGGCCGCCAGCCGCAGCGGTTCGCGCGGCAACGGCCGCGGGGCTTCCGGTGCCACCGGCGGCGGCGGCGGTTCGACCAGTGCGGCACAGGACTGCGGCTTCCAGTAACCGCCCTGGGCAATGCCCTTGGAATCGAAGCGGATCTGGAACTGGCAGGTGAAGTATTCGCTGCGTTCGGGCGTGCGGAAGTTGAACAGGTAATTCCACTCGCGCACGCCCCACATGCCTTCATTGAAATGCGGCGTGCCCAGCAGCGAATACAGCTGACGCTTGCTCATGCCCGGCGCGAACCGGCGCAGGTCCTGCGGATCGGCGAACTGGCCTTCGCGCAGGCTGGCCTTGGACGGATCCGGGAAACCGACTTCGGCGTCGGCTGGCGCATCGCCCACCGGCGCATGGCTGCGGCAGGCGGCCAGCAGCACGCAGGCCAACACGGTGGCCACCAGGCCAGACCGACGCAGTGCGGCGGATTGCTTGAAAGATTGCATGGACTCCCCCTTTGGAGCTTGATTGACCGGGACCGGGCCGGTGTCCCCACCGGCCCCCATCCCTGCGATGCTTACCACTGGATGCCAGCGCCGACGGCCACGCCGCCTTCGCCGCGGGTATTGGTGGTGCCGCTGAACTTGTAGATCCAGCGCCCACCCTCGGAAATCCCCGAGATACCCACCGCCATCCCCGATTCGCCGTTGAAGCTGCCGGCACCAATGGCGGCCATGCTGCGCCCGGCCTCGCTGGGCTGGGGCAGTGCGGCCATCGCCATCGCCGAAGCGATACCGGCCGACGCACGGTTGTCGGTGCGCCGCAGTTCACGGTCAAACCCATCGATGCGCTGGTCCGTGTAGGACTTGGACCAGTCCAGGGTCTGCTGCATGCCGGCATTGAGCTGGTTCACGTTCACCGCATCGGTGCCGGCAGTGCCCGCGGCCACGTTGCGCACCACGGTCGGGCCACTACCGGCCTGGCCCAGCGTCACGCTGTTGAAGTTGGTCGCCCCGGTCGTGGTGTTGGTGTCGTAGCGCAGGGTGCCCTCCTGCGAGGCCTGCAACTGCCGCACGTTGACCGCATCGGTGGCCTGGGTGCCATCGGCCACGTTGGTGATCGCCCGTTCGGCGCCGGCACTACCCACCGACACCGTATTGTCACGGCTGGCCACCGAACCGGCGCCCAGCGCCACCGAGTTGCTGCCGCTGGCCTGTGCGCCGTTGCCCACGGCAGTGCTGTTGCTGCCGCTGGACGTGGCGCCGGCACCACCGGCCACCGAGTTGCTGCCGCTGGCCGAAGGCTGCGCCAGATTCTCGCTGTTGTTCACCTGGAACATGCCCGAGGTGCCGTTGTTGATGTTGTTGATCTGCTGGTCGGTGTACTTCTTGGACTCATCGATCGCGTAGTTCACGCCGCCCTGCAACTGGCCGACGTTGACCGCATCGTAGCGGTCCGAACCATCGGCCACGTTGGTGACCTTGCGTTCACCGCCCGTGCTGCCGACCGACACCTCGCCCACCGAGTTGCTGCTGCCAGCCGTCACGTAAGCCCCGTCATAGCCCTGCTGGGCGCCCACCGAGGTCGTTGCGCCCGCACCCAGGGCGACGCTGTTGTCCGCGCTGGCCACCGCCCCGTCGCCCACCGCCACGCTGGCCGCACCGGTGGCACTGGACGCCGGGCCAACGGCCACGGCATCCGTACCGGTGGCCGACGCGGCGCCCTTGGCCGAATTGACCGCGAAGAAGCGGTTGCCGGTCTGCAGGGTCTCGATGCGCTGGTTCAAGGTCAGCAAGGAGCCATCCACTGCCGTGAACGCCGAGGTCACGTCGCCATAGCTGCCGGCGGTGAAGCTGCCATCGACGGCAATGGAGGAGATGTTGAAGGTAGGCGCGGTCCACAGGCTGGTGCCGCCATCAAAGGCCGTGCTGCCACCGAAGTAGTTGACGATCGCCTGATTGGTCGCCGCCAGCTGGCTGCCGGTGATCGCATCGCTGCTGCCCGCCACCACCGCGCCATCGGCCAGATTGGTCAGGCTGACGGCCGAACCGGTGCCGTCGCCGGCCAGGGTGATGCTGTTGGTGGCATTGCCACTGGCATCGGCATCGTACTTGACCGCCAGACGGTCGGTTGCTTCGGCCTGGTCGGCGACGTTCAGCAGCGAGCCGCTGACCGCGTCGAAGGCACTGCCCACGTTGTCATAGCTGCCGGTACTGACCGAACCATCAACGGCGATGTTGTTGATCGTGTAGGTCGGCGCGGTGACGGCACCGCTGGCATCCACGGTGGCGCCCCCGCCCAGCCGGGTGGCGATCGACTGGCTGGTGCCAAACAGCTGCCCGCCGTTCACTGCCTCGGTGCTGCCTGCGGCGACCGAACCGGCACCGACATTGGCCAACACGGTCGAGGTCGTGCCGTTGCCCAGTGTCGCGCGGCTGTAGTCGATGCTGCCATCGGCCGCCACGTCGTAGCGCAGCGCGCCCTGTTCGGACGACTGCAACTGGCCCAGGTTCACCGCATCGGTCGCCTGGGTGGCCGCCGCCACGTTGGTCAACTGGCGCTCCGCACCGACGCTGCCCACCGATACCGTGTCATCCCGGTCAGCCACGCTGCCGCTGCCCAGTGCCACCGAACCTGCCGCCGTCGCACTGGCGGCCGCGCCCAGCGCCACCGCATCCACGCCCGTCGCGCTGGCATCCGCGCCGGTGGAGTTGACCCGCAGGAAGCGGGAGGCCGCGCCGTTGTTGATGTTGCTGATCTGGGTATTGAGGTTGCTCAGCGAGCCATCGACCGCGTCGAAGGCACTGCCCACGTCGTTGTAATCGCCGGTGGTGACCGAACCATCCACGCCGATGCTGCCGATGCTGTAGGTCGGTGCGCTCACCACGCCGTCGGCGCCGACGGTCGCGCCGCCGCCCAGGTGGGTGGCCTGCGCCTGTCCGGTCGCCACCAGCTGCCCCAGGTTCACCGCATCGGTGGTCTGGGTGCCGGCGGCCACGTTGACCAGCTGGCGCTCACTGCCGGCCACGCCGATCGACACCGATCCGGCACGGTCGGCGATGCTGCCGCTGCCCAGCGCCACCGCATTGTCGGCCGTCGCGCTGGCGCCGCCACCGATGGCCACCGACTCCACGCCGCCTGCCGCCGCATCGGCGAGGGTCGAGTTGACCTTCACGAAACGCGTGCCGACGTTGTTGATGTTGCTGATCTGGGTGTTGAGGTTGTTGAGCGAACCATCGACTGCGTCGAAGGCATCGGTCACGTTGGCGTAGGTGCCGGCGCTCTGGGTGCCGTCGGCCGCCACCGAGGTGATGGCAAAGGTCGGCGCGGTGAAGGCCGCGGTCGCCGGATCAAAGGCCGCGGTGCCGCCGAGGAAGCCGGCCAGCGCGACGTTGGTGCTGCCCAGCTGGCCGCCATTGACCGCCTGGGTGCTGCCAGCGGCCAACGAACCGTCCGCCACATTGTTGATCGAGGTGGTGCCGGTGCCAGCGCCGAGGGTGACGCTGCGGTAATTCGGGTTGCCGGTGCCGTCATCGTCGTAGACCACGGCCATCACGCCCAAGGCTTCCACCTGGCTGATGGCGCCCTGCAACTGGCCGACGTTGACCGCATCCGTGGCTGCGCTACCGGCCGCCACATGGGTGATCTGCCGCTCGCTGCCGGCGACGCCGACCGATACTTCACCTGCCGACACCTGCGCGGTGGTCAGGCCATAGGCGTTGTAGCTGGCCTGGGCGCCGCGGGTGGCACTGGAGCGGAAGCCAAGCGCCACGCTGTTGGCCTTGTCCGAAGTCGCTTCGGCACCCAGCAGCACCTGGCCATTGGCCGAGCCCACTGCACTGTCACCGACCACCACGGAATGGCCCAGCCGCGCGGCATAATCCGCGGTCGGCACACCGGTCGGGTCCGTGGGATCGTTCGGGCCGTTGCCGGGGAAGGCCACGCTGGCATCCACCGTCGGCAGTTCGTGGCGGGCGTTGGCACCGATCACCACTTCGCGCGAGCCGTTGGCGTAGGCGCCGTCACCGACCAGCACCTGGTAATCCTGCGCCGGGTTGACCGCCCAGCAGTCGATCGAGGCAATGCCCAGCACGTTCAAGCAGGAGGCGGCCCACTCCGGCGCCTCGTTGGGCAGCAGCAGGCCCAGCAGGCCGCCGACAGCACCATTGTTGATGTTGGTGATGTAGCTGTCCGAGGTCGCGCCGCCAAGCACGGTCAGATGCGAGCTGCCGCCGGTGACCGCCCCGCCCAGTCCATCGAGCAGGGTGCCGACCGGCGCCAGCGACACCGTCGGGATGCCCAGCACGTTGACCACCGAATAGGCTTGCTGGATGTTGGCGTTGGCGATGGCGGTGTTGCCATTGCGGATGAAGCGCGCCTCTTCCGTGGTGCCAAACAGCGATTGCGTGGTGCCCGACAGCAGCCCGGAGAGGGTGCCCACCGCACCGCCGGTGCCGACGATCAGGCCGGAGTTCGGATCATTCGGACGCGGTGCCTTGGGGCTGGTCGGCGGAATCGCCGAAGGCGTGCTCAGTCCCAGCCCGCCGACGGTGTTGCCGACCAGGCCACCGACACCACCGACGAGGTTGCCGACGGTGCCGTTGAGGTCGCCGTTGGTCAGGCTGCCGACCGCACCGCCCACACCTTCCAGCAGCGAGCCGACGCCGGTGCCGACCCCGTTGAGCAGACCACCCAGGCCCAGCGCGCTGGCCTGCGCCGTCACCGGCGCCTCGGCGGCCACCTTGATGTTGCGATCAGCGGCGATGACCTGGGCGGCCTCGCCCTGCACCGCGACCTTGCCGGCGACGCCGGCATCGAGTGCAGCCAGCACCTGGGTATCGTGGGTATCGGCCACTTCTTCTTCGCGCATCGCCAAGGTCGCGGCGGCCTGCGCCTGCACCGTGGCATCGGTAGCGACCTTGCCAGCGGCCAGGCTCGCCGCCACGTCGGCCTTCACGGCCGACTGCAACGCGGCCTCGCGCACGCCCAGGTCAACGGCGGCGTCGGTGTTCACCTTCAGATCAAGCGACTGGCCGGCCAGCGCCTGCACTGGCGCGATGGCCGGCGTGGCCACGTTGGCGGCGACGCTGGCCTTGACCCCCAGCGGTGCGGCAGCCGATGGCGCCTGCACCTTCAAACCGACATTGGCGTCGACCTTGGCCGGCAGCACGTTGCGTACCACCGGTACCTGGCTGCCCAACTGCAGCGCGACATTCGTGTTGACATCGAGCAACGCGCGCGAGGTCGGCTGGCCCGCCAGCGCGGCAATGGCCGCCTCGGCATCCACCTTCACCGGCGCCTGCTGGGTGTACTTGGCGGCCAGCGACTGCAGGTCGCGCAGGCTCTGGTAACTGGCGTGCGCATTGCCGGCGCTCAAGGCCACGGCAAGGGCGACCGCCAGGGCACCGAACACCGGCACGGCATGGCGCTGATCGACGTTGGCGCTGGCAGCGCCGTGGCTGCTGGCCAGTTCGGACGCCACGACCATGGCGTTGAGTTCACGATTCCAGACCAAACGGAAAATGCGGTTCATGTGCTTGTCCCCCGTGGACGACACGTGTGAGCGGATTGCCTCGCGGCAGGTGAGGAGTATTTCAACCCGTGCGCCTCCTTGCGCGCACTTCATTCCGGCAGTGGGCACGTGCATTCCGGCAAAGCCACGACCGGAAACGGCAGCAGCATGCACGAATCCGGCAAGCCAGTGATGCACCCTCAGGCAGGTTGACCCATGGCCCCTGGTGAGCGCATCAACGTATCGCGCGGCAGTTCCCCGAACACCTTGCGGTAATTGTCGGCGAAACGGGACAGATCCCATAGCCCGCAACTCAAGGCGATCGCCTTGACCGAGCGCCGACCGGAGTCGGCCATCGACAAACTGCGGCAGGCCGCGCACAGGCGCAGCATCGACAGATAGCGGTTGGGCGAGATCCCGAACAGATCATCAAAGGCGTAGCGCAGCCCGCGCTCGCTGACCCCGGCGGCGTCACAGATCTCGGTCATATAGATGTTGCGGCGCAGGTTGAGGCGCATGAAGTTCTCGGCGCGCTGCACGATCAGGTAGTGCGTGCGTCGTGCCCGCGTGTTGCTCGGCTGGTCGGCCGGGCTGGCAGCCAACAAGGCCTGCACATGCTCATGCAGCAGCGACGCACTGCCCTGCGCGGCCAGTGCGGGCATGTCGTCGTTGTCGAGGATTTCGCGCAACTGCGCGTAGTGGCGCGCCAACACACTGCTATCGGCCACTGAGAACAGACTCAGCGCGTGCCCGGATGGCGGCGTACTGAGCAGGCTCAGCTCGGTGAGCTTGCGCTGCAGGCGCGAGGTGGCCATCAGCACCAAGGTGATCGACGTGTTCGCGCTGAGTGCGAACTCGCTGATGCCATCGGGCATCACGGTGATCACCATGCCCGGCGCCAGCGGGATGCCGTGGCACCAGCTCTGGTCGGGGTCGGTGTCATGGATGTACCCAAGCAGTGCCCAGTCCGGCGGCAGCATGAAGCGGCCACGCGCCTGGAAGCCCGTGCTGAGCGTGCAGTACAACGCTTCATCATGCACACGCGAACTGATGGCGGCCTTCGGGCCGTTGCCATCGAGCAGCACCAGTTCCACATCACACACGCGCAGCACGCCGCCAAGCGTGGCCAGGTCGACCGGCCTCAACGCTTCGTCACAGATTCCTTCAACTACACCATCGGCCATGACAGTGATGCCCCCGTCTTGCGGACCGCCCGTACATTGCCGTCGTCGCAGATGCGTCGCGGCCAGGCGTGTCACCAGTCCTTACTTGCGAAGATTATGCATGAATATTCATGGCCGTGAAGGATGTATCTTTATGCACCTACTAAATAAACGATTCATCGCCACTGTGTGCACTGCGGCACATTTTTCCAGAATTTGTCCCGGGACAAATGGCCGCGTCAGTTTATTGGCGTGACAGCCGCGTAAAGTTTTTGCGTTGTTGCCGAATTTGCATACAACTCCCCTGCGCACGGGCGGCAAACTAAGGCACAGTTTAGGCACGGACGCTGCTGGGGGAGACCAGCAGCCCCGAAGGGGGACACTCATGCACATGACAGCGGCCACACCCTGTCCGGCACTGCACCCAGGTGCAGCCGCCGTTACCGTTGCGGAGCCCTGCGCAGTTGAAAACCGAGTGCGGCGCGCGTTGCGTGCCACTCCCCACGCACGGATGGCGTGGGCCCAGACGGTGGAGGTCGACGGAGTTCGACCGGGCCATCTTCCGCAGCGAAATCCGACTTTCAATCGGTAACAAGGAAATAACCGCCATGAATGCATCGATCAAGAAGTTCCTCAAGGAAGAAGACGGCGTGACCGCGCTGGAATACGGCCTGCTGGCTGCTGTTATTGCCGGTGTGCTGGTGGGTGTCGCTAAGGACGAAATCACCGATTTCTTCGAGGCACTGTTCACCACGCTCAACACCTCGGTCACCACCGCAGCTGAGACGACCTAAACGGTTACCGTATCTCGGGATGCCCTGTTTTGACGAAAATCAATCAGCGCACCTTCGAACATCAAGTTAATGCTCAACGGAGGAGCAGTTAATGACCGTGCTGGGTTTCCTGGCGATCGTTCTGTGCGTGCGGATCGTGATCAGCGATCTATATGCACGCCGCGTGCCGAATACCTGGCTGTTGGCCGCCCTTGCGGCCGGCGCATTGGTCATGGCGGTGCAGGCCTTGCTCGGCGAGGCCGCACCGCCAGTGCTTGCGGGGGTGCTGGGACTGGTCATCGGCCTGGTCGCCCTGCTGCCCTTTTATGTAATCCGCTGGATGGGCGCCGGTGACGTGAAGTTCTTCGCGGTACTGGGGTTCCTGCTGGGCTGGAAGGCCCTGCTGCCGATCTGGATCGGTGCCAGCCTGCTCGCCGGCGTGCATGTCCTGGCCATTTTCGCGGCACGTGGCGCCGCACGTTTCGCCCCGCTGCGCCTGCAGGCGCTGCAGGCCCACACCTGCAACCTGCCCGCAGTGAAACAGATGCAGCAGGCCCGCCAGGGCCGGGTTGGCATCCCCTACGCCGCCTATCTGGCAATGGCAGCCATCAGCTGGCTGCTCTGGTCCCACTATGGAGGCGCAACGCCATGAACCGCAGCCGCACCCGCCCCGTTCGCGCCCTGCGCCAGCAACGCGGCGTGGTCACCCTCGAATACGCCTTGATGCTGATGTTCGGGCTGATCCCGCTGCTGTTCCTCACCTACACCGGGGTGATGATGATGGCAGCGCAACAGACCCTTTCCGTGGCATCGGCCGAAGGCGCGCGCGCCGCGCTGCGTTTCGCGCCGTTGGCCGACCGCCGCGTCGCCGCCTGCCAGGCCGCGCGCCGCTCGATGCAGTGGCTGACCGCCTTCAGCGGACAGAACCCGAACTGCAACAGCCCGACCGCATCGCCCGTCGTGGTGTCGGTTCCACAAACCTGCCCGGGCGCACCTGCAGCGAGCCCCGGCGCACCCTCGCCGCCGCAGTGCATCACGGTCACCGTCAGCTACGACTACCAGGCCGCTCCGTTCCTGCCCGGCACCGGCCGCCTGTATGGCTGGACGCTGGACAGACCCCTCAGCAACACCGCCGTCGCCCAGCTTGACCTGGGCAGCAACTGACCTGGCGCCAGGAGACGCTCCATGCTCAAGTTCACTCGTTTCGCCGCCATCGCGCTGATCGCCCTGGCAGTGATCCTGGCTTTGATCGCCTTCGTGGTCGGCCGCCGCGCCGCCGAGCCGGTGAAAACGGTGCTGCCCGCCAGCACCGCCAGTGCGCCACAGCAGCAGGCCGTCATGGTGGTGGAAGCCACCACGCGGCTGTTCGCCGGCACCCCCATCGAAGCCAGCCAGGTACGCGTGGCCGGCCATGCGCAGGCTTCGCCGGGCGCCTACCTGGACACCGCCAGCGTGATCGGCCTGGTACCCACGCAGGACATCCCGGAAGGCAGCATCCTGCAGCGCGGCCAGCTGGCGCAGGGCTTCTCGCTGCAGCTGCGTCCCGGCGAACGCGCGCTGGCCGTACCGGTGGACGAACTGGCCGGTGCCGGCAACCGCATCCTGCCCGGTGATTTCGTCGATGTCTTCCTCAATCTGAAGGCCGCGCAGGGCTATGCACAGCAGGAAGCGCAGGCGCAGACCCGCCTGCTGCTGTCCCGCCTGCGCGTGCTCAGCTATGGCCAGCAGGACCTGCAGGCGCAGGCCGAGCAGGCCCAGGCCACCGCACAGGCCGAGGCGCAGGCGCAACAGTCAGGCGCCAACAAAGACCCCCGCGCCGCCGAAATTGCCGGCAATGGCAGCAGCAATGGCAACACCAGCACCGCCGCCAACCAGGCGCCGGCACGCACCGCCGTGCTGGCGGTGCCGGTGGCCGAAGCCAACCGCCTGCTGCTGGGTGCGCAACAGGGCAAGCTGTTCCTCGCCCTGCGCCATCCCTCCGATACCGCCGTCGCCGATCCCAGTCTGTTCCCGGTGCCCAAGCGCGTGCTCAACCCGGCGCGCGGCCTCAACGAGGAGCGCGTCGCGGCGCTGGCGGCACCCGAGAACGATGCCTACGCGGGTATCGACGGCGACGCGCTGGCCGGTCGCAGCAACGCCACGCCGGCCGC
>DALZLW010000025.1:29434-30493 GCA_032007425.1 Stenotrophomonas sp. | reverse complement strand
CGTGGAAGCGGCGATGGTGCAGGACATGACCCGCCAGCGCGATTTCCGCCAGCACCGCTACGATCAGGTCGATGCCCCGTGGGGCCCGCGGCTACAGGCGCTGCAGGACACCGGCAACACCGCGCGCCTCTATCGGGAAGTGGAGCGGGCGAAAATCGCCCTCAGTGGCCAGGCCCAGCATGCCAGTGCGCTGGCTTTCATCGAGCGTGATCTGCAGGCCGAAACCAGCTCGGCCGGGCTGGGAACGGCCGCCCAAGGCTACCTGGATCAGCTGGTGGACCTGCTGCAACGGGTTCGCAGCGACATCGGCGGCGATCCCGAAGCGGTGTTCCTCACGGGCGGCATGTCCCGTGCCGGGTACCTGCAGCAGGCCGTTGCCACGGCCTTCCCGCAGGCACGGCAGGTGCACGGCGATGCGTCGTTCGGGGTGGTCCAGGGGTTGGCTCTGGCGGCGGCCGACCCGCTTTAACATATCGCAAGCGGAAATGCACTACACTCCCGCAGATTGATAGACAGCCCTGCCTTCCACCTCCCCGGTGTGTGTTCAAAGGCACGGCGGGCCCTCCGGGGCCCTGCAGCCCTGCCTCTGGCTCTGGCAGGTCCGCGCACGACCCGAGCCCTCATGGAGTCCGTCTCCCCCCGTCCCGTGAAAGGAGCCCGCATGCCCCGCAAGGCCAAGACCCCCGCGAAGGCCAGCAATACCATCCGCAATGATCGCAAGGGCGCCACCAGCAGCTCGGTGATCAGCAGCGACAGCATCGCCGCCGATCTGGCTGCGTTCCGCAAATCCGGCGGCAAAGTCGAAATCCTCGGCACCACCTGGTCGCTCAAGAAAGCCAGCTGAGGCTGGCGGCATCCGCGGCGGCAGCTTCCGCCGCGGACTGTCCCTCCCGGGCGCTCAGCGATCCAGCCGTACCCGCACCGAGCCGGAGTGGGATTCCAGGCGGATATCGCCGTTGCCACCGCCCAAGGTGGCTTCCAATGAACTGCCCGGTCCGTAGCGCGGGCGTTCCACTTTGCCCGCATCGCTGTTGATCGACCCGCTGAACGCGTCGGCCT
>DALZLW010000025.1:0-29424 GCA_032007425.1 Stenotrophomonas sp. | reverse complement strand
AGCTGTGCCGAGACGTTGCGCGGCAGGCGCAGGGTGATACCGCCGCTGACTGTTTCGGCGCTGATCCGACCGCCCGGTGCCAACGCGCTGGCGCTGGCGTCGATGCTGCCGGAGACCGACTCAAGCGATAGTCGCTGCACGCTCCCCGCACCCAGGCCGATCCGCCCCGATACGGTCTGCGCGGCGATGTCCCCGCTTCCGCCGGCTGGCGCTCGGATCGCACCGCTGACGGTGCGCAGGTCCAGGCGTGGCGTCTGCAACGACGCGTCGATACTGCCGCTGACCGTGGCCAGGGTGCTTTCCGCGCTGCGCCCCGCCGCCAACACGTCGCCACTGACCGTATTGGCCTGCAGGCGCTTGACGTCCACCGCCGCCACGTCGATGTCCGCACTGACCGTGCCCACCTGCAGTTCCACCCCGCGCGGCACGCGCAGCTCCAGGGTGGCACTGCCCTTGGTGCTGCGGCGCGGATAGCCCACTTCCCAGCGCACGCGATTGGCACTGCGGTCCTGCTTGAGGGTCAGCCCCTCACCCAGGGTGCCGCTGAGCTGCACGTCATTACGGTCCCAGCCGCGCACGGTGACCTTGCCGGCCACGTTGCTCAGCTCGATGCGCCCTCCGCTGGCGACGTTGGCGCGCTCGTCCACGCGGGTATCGGCCAGCGCCAGTGCGGGCAGGCTTGCCAGCAGCACGCAGCCAAGCAGCTGCAGGGTACGGGTATTCATGAAGCACTCCTTCCAAGGGGCAGGCCGGCGGCGGCCGCTGCGGCCTGCCGGGTGAGGTGCAGCCGCAGCGTGTAGGCACGCTGCAACTGGTCGAACAGGCTGCGTGAGCCCGGGTCCTGGCGCAGTGCCGCGCGGATCTGCGCGGCACTGTGGTCGATTTCGTCCAGCGCCGGTTGCCAGCGCGGGTCCAGCGTGGACGGCAGGCTCGCCACCGCGCGGCCGTAGTCGCCTTCCAGCTGCCGCACCTGCTGCACCTGCAAGGAGGCCAGCGGTACCGCTGCTGGCGCGTGGGGCTGGCGTCCGGCCGGCATCAGCAGCAACAGCCCCAGTGCGGCGGCCATGGCGGCCAGCAGCGGCCGTCGCCAACGCGGCCTTCGATGTGACGACCGGACCACGGCGGGCACCACGGCGCTGCCCGCAACCGCACGCCGCGGCTGCAGCTGCACCTGCAGCCGCGCCCAGCCATCGGACGGCGGCAGACGTTCGCCAGGCAGCTGCTGCAGCGCACGCTGCAGACGGTCGAATGGATCAGGGGTATCGGTCATGTCATGTCTCCCAACCAGGCGCGGAGCAGGCCGCGCGCCCGGTGCAGGTGTGCCTTGGAACTGCCCACGGCGATCTGCAGTTGTGTGGCGATTTCGTGGTGTTTCCAGCCTTCGATGTCATGCAGCACAAGGACAGCGCGCGCACGTGCCGGCAAGCGGGCCAGCGCCCGCTCCAGATCGCGCTCGGTGCCGGCACAGGGGTCGCGGACCACGAACGCCTCGTGCAGCGGATCGTCCTGCTCGAGCACTTCATGCGGCTGGACAGCACCGCCGCGCATGTCCATCAAAGCGGCATTGACCGCCAACCGGTGCAGCCAGGTGCCAAGGCTGCACTCGCCACGAAACCCCGGCAGCGCCTTCCATGCCTGCAGGAACGCTTCCTGGAGCACATCCTCGGCCCGCGCCTGCTGGCCGCCGCACAGCCGCCAGACGGTGGCAAACAGGCGCGGCGCGTGGCGTCGATAGATCTGCTCATAGGCGGGCACGTCACCGGCGACGGCCGCCTGCAACCACTGCGCGGTCTCGTCGTCGTCAACGCCATCGTCAGTCGTATCGGGCATCGTGGTGTCGAGCATAACCGTTGGATGCGGCCAGCTCGAAAAAGGTTTAGCCCCGCGCACGGAGCCGGCAGGGGCACTCCACGCGGTACCATCACGGTCCCCCGATACACCGCTGGACTGCTGTGCAATGAAGAAATACATGCCGCTGTGGAGCCATGAATGGCTGACCTGGATCGAGGTCGCCGGCCTGATCGTGCTGACCCTGATCGCGGCCTGGCTGCTGCGTCTGCTGGCGCGCCGCCTGATCAAGCGCTTTGCCGCCCATTACACCCTGCCGCCGGAGATGGTGATCGGCGCACGCCGGATCACCAGCTTCATCATCTACTTCGGTGCGTTGCTGGCGGTGCTGAGCCTGCTGGGCACCTCGCCGGCGGTGCTGTGGACCGCCTTCACCGGCTTTGCGGCCGTGGGTGCCGTGGCGTTTTTTGCCGCCTGGAGCGTGCTGTCGAACATTTTCTGCACGCTGCTGATCTTCACCACCCGCCCGTTCCGCCTGCACGATTACATCGAAGTGCTGGAAAACGGCGAGAAGCCGGGGCTCAAGGGGCGGGTGATCGATGTCAACCTGATCTACACCACCCTGCAGGAAACCGGCGAAGGCCATGAAGGCACGGTGCTGCAGCTGCCCAACAACCTGTTCTTCCAGCGCACCGTGCGCCGCTGGCGCGATCCGGCGACGGCCCCGGGCGGGATCCAGGGCGACGGCTGAGGCCGCCGCCCGCCCGCCCGCGCCGTGCTTACCAGACCAGGTCGTCCGGCACCTGGAACTGCGCGTAGTACGCATCATCCTCGGCGTTGCCGGTGGACGGAATCGCCGAAGCGCCGGGCGCCCCGTGGTCGACGATGATGGCCTCCGGCGTGCGGTCGCGCACCTTTTCCGCAGCCACCTTCGGCAGCACGGCATAGCCTTCGCCGTGGGCCACCACCAGCAGCACGCCCGCCGCCAGCGCCTTGCGCAGCTTGGGATCGATCAGCAGGGTGCGGATCGCCGTGCCGTCGGTGAACCGGTACTCGTCGTCGCCGGCATGCGGCACGGCATGGGCACGAATGATCTGCAGGGCCTGCGCCTTCTGCTCGGCGACCCGCGCCTGCGCGTTGCGCTCGGCCGCCAGCGCGCGGTCGCGCTCCACCTTCTCCTGGCGCGCCTGTTCGGCATCGCGCTGGATCTCGGCAGCCGCCGAGGGAGCTTTGCCCTGGCGGGCCTTGACCTGTTCGCGGGCGGCGGCGGCGGCCTGCGATTTCTTCGCAAGACCGGCCTTGAGCAGTTGTTCCTGCAGGGCGTTGGGCTTGGCCATATGCGCGTACCGGATAGTCGACTGGAGGGAGCGTCATTCTAACGGCCTACTGCGCCGGCACGCCGCCCTTGACCACGTGCAGGCATTGCCCGCTGCCGTGCCCCGGGCCGGCCCTGTCGGTACGATGGCGGCATGAACGAGCTCAAATACCTGCAGGGCTACCCGGAGCCGCTGCTGGCCCAGGTCCGTGACCTGCTGGCCCAGGACCGCCTGCAGCCGATGCTGCAGCGGCGCTATCCCGACCTGCACGAAATCCGCAGCGACCGCCAGCTGTATGACTACACCCAGCAGCTCAAGGACCGCTATCTGCGGCAGTCGGTACCGCTGAACAAAGTGGTCTATGACAGCCGCCTGGAAGTGGTCAAACATGCGTTGGGCACGCACACCGCGGTGTCCAGGGTCCACGGCGGACGGCTCAAGGCCAGCCGCGAGATCCGCATCGCCAGCGTGTTCCGGCAGGCGCCGTCGGCGTTCCTGCGCATGATCGTCGTCCACGAACTGGCCCACCTGAAGGAAGCCGAGCACAACCGGGCCTTCTATCAGCTCTGCCAGCACATGGAGCCGGACTACCTGCAACTGGAGTTCGATACCCGCTTGTACCTGACCGGGTTGGCACTGCGCGCACGCTGAAACCAGCAGGCCGCGCCGCCGGACGGTACACTGCGCGCCCCCGAGGAGCCTGACCATGACTGCCATCCGCTTGGACAAACGACTTTCCGCCCAGCTCGGCTGCGCCCGTGGCGAGGCCCGTCGTTACATCGAGGGTGGCTGGGTACAGGTGGATGGCCAGGTGGTGGAACAGCCACAGCGGCTGGTCGATGACAGCCACGTGGTCGTTCTGGCCGAGCAGGCAACGGACGCCCGCAGCGAGCGGGTCAGCATGCTGCTGAACAAGCCCGCCGCTGTCGCCGCGGCCGATCTGTGCGGCTTGGTGACGCCCGAATCGCGCAGCGCGCTCGACGCCAGCGGCACCCAGTTGCTGCAGCGGCACTTCCATGGCCTGCAATTGGCCGCGGCATTGCCGGCCGACG
The DNA here is from genome assembly GCA_032007425.1 of Stenotrophomonas sp. Lineage (GTDB taxonomy): Bacteria > Pseudomonadota > Gammaproteobacteria > Xanthomonadales > Xanthomonadaceae > Stenotrophomonas. The sequence goes on along the minus strand of DALZLW010000025.1, from coordinate 25,268 downwards.
ACTGCGGGCTGGTGGTGGTCAGCCAGGACCCGCGCATCCTGGCCCACCTGCAACAGCAACTGGAGCGCACCGAACAGGAGTTCCTCGTTGAAGTGCGCGGCGAACGCAACACCTGGGATATCGGCAAGCTGCGCAGCGGACTGGACGACGACCGAATCCAGTTGTCTTCGTGCCGGATCAGCTGGCAGAGCGAGCAGCGGCTGCGCTATGCCGGCAAGGGCCTGCACCCGCGCTTGCTGCGCAACAGCGTCGCTGCGGCAGGATTTGAACTGATCTCCATCCGCCGCCTGCGCATCGGCCGCGTGGCGCTGGGGCCGCTGGCGGCCGGCCAGTGGCGCTACCTGGGCAGCGACGAGCTGTTCTGAGACTTCGGCAAGGTGTGATGTGCGATTGCGCACGCACCGTGGCGACCAAGGGTTGCCACCATCCAGTTACCGGTGACTGCCCAGCCGGGCAACGGTGCTTACTGGCCATCGGCGCCTTCTTCGTCGGCCAGCGTTTCCACCGACCGTCCATGCAGGCGGCGCCAGATCCAGTTACGCGCGTGCGGCGGGGTTCCCGGCAGGCATTCGAGCAGGGCCAGGGCCTGGCTCTGGCCCATCTGCCCGTGCCGGCACAACAGGCTGGCCGATGCGGCCGCGCGGGCAAACCGCAGGCTGCGCGCCAGCCCCTGTGCTTCGCTGCTGCTGGACGGCCGCAGCACCAGGGCCTCGTGCACCGGTGCGGGCAGTTCCCAGGCGGCTGCCACGCGCTGCGCCACCGGCAAGGTCCATTGGTCCAGCAGCCCCTGGACAGTGGCATGACGCAGCGGCACGCCACTGTCACGGGCCTCAGCCAACACCTGTTTCATCACCAGCGCCGCCCCCAGCCCCTGGGTCAGGCCCAACCACTGAGCGGCGAAGGCGTCTTCCCGGCTGACACTGCGCGCATGGTCCGCCGCCGCCCGCGCGCACAGCAGCGCATGTTCCCAGATGATCTCGCTGAAACGCGGGAACGCTGGACTGTCGATCTGGATGACCGGCTGCACCAGCACGGCACTGATGATCTGGCGGATGCCGTCGGTGCCGACCACGGCCACCGCGCGCTGCAGGCTGTCCAAGGGCCGTTCCTGGCTGCGGTAGGCCGGACTGTTGGCGATACGCAGCAGGTTGCCGGTAAGCACCGCATCCTGGCCGATGATGCCCGAGGTCACTCGCGCCGACGCCTCGGGATCGTTGAGCGTCTGGATCAGTTGCGACAGCAGCTGTGGCCGGCGCGGCAACGAGCGGGCACTCCAATCGCGCTGCCGCAACTGCTTGGAGACCGCCGCCTGCAGCAGCGCATCGGCCGGCAGGTCCGGGTCCAGCGCCGGGAACAGGGCCAGCACCAGCAGACCGTCCTGCAGTTGTTGTTCGGCCTGGACGGCGGCCGGCCCTTCGGCTTCGATTTCCGGCGTGTCGTCGTCAACGGCCGACCGTGCCGGTGCCACCGCCGAAGCGGCGGCGCCAAACAACCGTTGCCACCAAGGGCGGCCATCTCCTGCCTGCGGCGGACTCATGCCCACCCGCCCACGCCATCGCGCGAGCCAATGGGAGCAGGTACGGCCGTGCCACGTGTGCGTGAATGCCTCATGGTGCCTCCATCGGCTGCCAGTGTCGCTTCTTGAGGATCCGTCCTCACTCACTTTACTGAACACGCCCTCCCCGGGCCCTGCACGCAGGCGGGCGAAGATTGGTCTAGAATGCGGCCGTGCGACCCGTCCAAGCCGATGACGACGTCGCTTTTTTTGTTTCCGGCCCCCACTGCGCCGGCACGCCCCATCCCGTTCCTCCGCCGATGCTGCCAACGGAGCCGTCATGTTATTTGAAACCCTCGCCACCACTGGTCACGAACAGGTTGTTTTCTGCAACAACCCTGATGCCGGCCTGAAGGCGATCATTGCCATCCACAACACCACGCTGGGTCCGGCCCTGGGTGGCGTGCGCATGCGCCCCTACGCCAGCACCGACGAGGCCCTAGATGACGTGTTGCGGCTCAGCCGCACGATGACTTACAAAAATGCCTTGGCCGGACTGAACATCGGCGGCGGCAAGGCGGTGATCATCGGCGACCCGCGGGTGGACAAGACCGAAGTGCTGCTGCGCGCGTTTGGCCGCCACGTCGATGCGCTGGGCGGTCGTTACATCACCGCCGAAGACGTTGGCACCGATGTCAACGACATGGAAAACATCTACCTGGAAAGCCAGTACGTCACCGGCGTGCATCAGGTCCACGGTGGCTCGGGTGATCCGGCGCCCTTCACCGCCTATGGCGCGCTGCAGGCCCTGATGGCCGCGCTGCAGGCCAAGCTCGGCCATGAAGAAGTCGGCAAAACCAGCATCGCGGTGCAGGGACTGGGCCATATCGGCATGGAGCTGGTGAAGCTGCTGCGGGACCGCGGCGCCAAGCTGTTCGTCACCGATCTGGATCCGGCGCTGGTGGAACGGGCCGTCAGCGAGTACGGCGCCGAAGCGGTCAAGCCCAACGAGATCCACGAAGTCAATGCCGACGTGTTCGCCCCCTGCGCATTGGAAGGTGCGATCAGCCAGGACGTGCTGCCGCGGTTGAAGTGCCGGATCGTCTGCGGCACCGCCAACAACCAGCTGGCCAGCGCCGAAGTAGGCGATGAGCTGCATGCGCGCGGCATCCTTTATGCGCCCGATTACGCCGTCAATGCCGGTGGGGTGATGAATGTGTCGCTGGAGATCGACGGCTACAACCGCGAGCGCGCGATGCGCCTGATCCGGAGCATCTACCACAACCTGGGCCGCATCTTCGAGCTGTCGCGTACGGAAAACATCGCACCGCAGCGCGCGGCCGACCGCATTGCCGAATCGCGCATCCTGGCGATCGGCAAGCTGAAGATGCCACTGGGCCGCGCCACGCCGCGCCTGGGGGATCTGCGCGGCGGGTGAGCGCGGACCCGTGACGACCAGTGGGTCGTCACGCACCGCGCCACCCGGTGCATGGGATTGGGGTAGCGCCGCGCCATGCGTGGCGAGCGCGCAGCGCGGCACACCGCAAACCCGCCGGCGCTACCAGCTGGCGCTGTACTGCAGGGCCGCCTGGCCTTGCTGGTTACCGCCCAGGCGCTGATCCATTCCCAATGTCAGACGCCCTTGCCGGCCGATGGCCGTTTCCAGACTGAAGCCGACGAGGCCACTCGAGCGCGCCCAGTCGGCCTCGGCCAGTGGCGCCCAGGCATCGATGCCGACGAAACTGGCCTGCGCGCGCAGATCCTGTACGGCCAGTTGTTGCTGCCACTCACCGTACCCGCGCACAGTCCAGCCCTGCCATTGCCACAGTCCGCGCAACCCGGCCGTGGTCACGCTGCGGCTGGCCCGCCCGGGGTCGCTGCGCAGGCCGAAGCCCAGTCCGCCGTCTTCGCTGAACGCGTCGCTGTGAATGCGGGTCTGGGCCACGCCGATAAACGGCACCAGCGCGGCGTCAGCCGTGCCCAGCCGCAGCCCTGCTTCCAGGCTGGCGGTTTCAAATCGCCCGCCATAACGGGCACCGGCCGCCACCGCCGCACTGCCCAGCAGCAGCTGGCGATCAATCGCGCGTTGGAACTGACCGCTGCCCAACTGCGCAACGGCATAGCCGCTCCCCAGTTGCCAACCCGCGTACAGCTGCGCCTGCGCCAGACGCTCGCGTCCGCGCTCCAGGCCATCTGCCGCCAACGCCCGGACTTCGCTCACTGCCAGCCCCATGACCCCGTTCAGGCCCAGTGCCGCCTCCTGGCCAAGCATCCAGCCGCCCATACGGCTGTCACGCGCCGTCGCGCCGCCCTGCCCGGCTTCGCCCAGTGCCGCCGACCAGCTGCGGGCCTGCGACGGCGACCACCGCTGGGCGCTGCCAAGGCGCTCGACCACCGCACGGCGCCCCATGTCCACACCGTCAAAGGTGGCCATCAGTGCACGGCTGTGCGCTTTGCCTGCCAGGCTGTCGAGGCTGGCACCGAGCCCTGCCGCGCTCACCGTGCCCAACTGCAGTTGGCCGGCCGCTGCGGCGAAGACCGAACCGAGGGCTGACGGATCACCGTCGAGCTGTTCAAAGGCGCGCTCCACCCGCTCGGCAGATGCCTGCGCATCGGTACCAAGGCGCGCACTGGCGGCGGCCGTGCTGACGTTGACCCGGGCAATATCCAGCCGCACGGTTGTCGTGCTGTAGCTGTAATCCGCTTCGAGCAGCGAGAGTCCGTTCAACGCCACCGGCGCGGTATTGAAGCGTCCCGTGACACCGCCATCAGCCACCAGCAGGGTCTGCTGACTGCCGTTGCTGGGAACATAGCCGCTGATCACGCCATTTACCGCGACACCGCCACCCTGCAAGGTCGCCACACCCTCGATCGCCAATGGATTGGCGCCCAAGGCCACCACCAGCTGCGCGCCGTCGCGATGCAGATAGTTGCCGGTGATGCGGGCCGCAGTGGATGCGCTGTTGTTGATCAGCGCACCGCCGTTGTCCACGTTGCCGTACACCGTCGCCGCGCCGGTGAGGAACTGCAGCGCAGCACTGGTCGGGGCGCCGGCAGGACGACTGATGGTGACATCGGAACGAAGCGAGGACCGGCGCAAGGCCAACGTGCCGCCTTCGATCAACGTCGGCCCGGCATACGTCGAACCACTGTCCTCCAGGGTCAGTGCGCCCGGGCCACGCTTGGTCAGCCCACCGCTGCCTTCCAGGTGGTTGCGCCACACCGAATCCAGCCCCAGCTGGTTGATGGTGGCCACGCTCTGCCCCCAGTCCAGCCGTTCGGGGCCATTCACTGCCTTGGCCACGTCCAGCAGGCCATGACCGAATACCGCATCGACCCCGGGCGCGCCCAGATCGGTGGCAGTACCCAGCAGGGTCTGCCGCAGCAGGTCATTGCTCATCCAGGGATAACGCTCCCATACCAGCGCGGCCGCACCGGAGACCAGCGGCGCCGCGTAGGACGTCCCCCAGCCATAGAACATCGACGCATTGGCTGCCGCGTTGGCCCCGGCCTGTGGATCCAGGTAGACCGCCGTACCCGGCGCGGCCAGGCAGTAATCGGCCGCCTCGCCACAGGCATTGGCATAACTGGCACGCGTGGTCGGGTCGACCGTATCCACCGCCGTGACGGCCAGCCAACCGCTGGCCAGATCGGCCGCCGGCCGGCTGCCCGCCACACCCGGTCGACTGGGCAGGGCGGCCATGTTCGACGGATCGGCACGTCCTTCATTACCCGTGGCGAAGACAACCAGCCCGTTGTTGTCGCGGATGAAGCCGCGGTACTCGTCGGCGATCGCCGCGGTGGTCGGCAGGTCGGTCCAATACAGGCCACCCCAGGAGTTGTTCATGACCTTCACCCCGGCGGCGATCAGGTCACGGTGGACCTGGGCCAGGCCGATGGCCCCCTTCACTTCGTTGCCGCTGCCCGAGCCGTCGTCACTGGGGCGCGTGTCAGCGATGATCCGCGCCGAGACGATCTCTGCGCCCGGTGCCACGCCCATCTGCGCGCCCTGCCAGTTGCCACCGGCGGCCAACCCGGCCACGGTGGTGCCATGGCCCACCACGTCATCGCGGCTGGTGTTGTTCCGCGCCGGATCAACATACGTGTAGTTGGCCAGCACCCGCCCAGCCAGCGTCGGATGGGTGCGGTTGACGCCCGAATCGACGATGCCGATGCGCACGCCCTGCCCGGTGAGTCCGGTATCGAGCGCGTTGATCGCAGTCAGGTGGCCCTGCAGGGTCGGCTGCGCCGGACTGCCGGGCGGCGGGGTGGTCGGTGGCGGCGTCACCGGCGGGGTGACGGGCGGGGTGACCGGCGGCGGCGTCGGTGGATCGGGACGGATCGCGCCACCGCCCCCTCCTCCCCCACAGGCGGCCAAGGCCAAGGCCAGTGCGGTGGCCAGCGTCGAACGTGCAGCAACTGCGTATTTCATCCTTGCATCCCCATCAACGAATTCCTGTCGCGTGTGTGCGCCGGGACATGGTCCCCTGCCCAGCGCGGGCCGGGAGCTCCCTCTATACTGGGGTCCCCCACGCAGTCTGCCGGGAATTGCACGCGCTTCCAATCGGCCGCCGTCATTCCTCCCTGAATTTGCTCACGCATCAACGAGATTGCCATGTCCTCAATCGTCATCGCCGCCGCCAAGCGCACCGCCATCGGCTCCTTCCTCGGCCAGTTCACCGGCGTGCCCACGCCCACCCTGGGCGCGGCGGCCATCGCTGCAGCCCTGCAGCAGTCGGGCGTTCCTGCCAGCGACGTCACCGAAGTCATCATGGGGTGCGTGCTGCCGGCCAACCTGGGCCAGGCACCCGCCCGCCAGGCAGCCATTGCCGCCGGCCTGCCGCTGTCGGCCGGCGCGACCACGCTGAACAAGGTGTGCGGCTCGGGCATGAAGGCCATCATGCTGGGCCATGACCTGATCAAGGCCGGCTCGGCCCGCGTCGTGGTCGCCGGCGGCATGGAGTCGATGTCCAATGCGCCGCACCTTCTGCCCAATTCACGCACCGGCAACCGCTACGGCAGCTTCCAGGCCGTCGATCACATGGCGTTTGATGGCCTGACCAATGCCTACGACGGCAAGGCCATGGGCGAGTTCGCCGAATGCGCGGTGGACAAGTACCAGTTCAGCCGCGAGCAGCAGGATGCCTATGCGATCGAATCGGTGCGCCGCGCGCAGGCTGCGCAGGCCTCCGGCGCGTTCGCCGATGAGATCGTTCCGGTCAAGGTCGCCGGCCGCAAGGGCGACGTTGAATACACCAGCGATGAACAGCCGACCCGCGCCGACATCGCCAAGATCCCGACCCTGCGCCCGGCGTTCAAGAAAGACGGCAGCGTGACCGCCGCCAGTTCGTCCAGCATTTCCGATGGCGCCGCCGCGGTGGTCCTGCTGTCGGAAGACGACGCGCGCGCGCGCGGGCTGCAGCCGCTGGCCCGCATCGTCGCCCATGCCACCCACTCGCAGGAACCGGAATGGTTCACCACCGCGCCGATCGGTGCGATCCACAGCCTGCTGGAAAAAACCGGCTGGTCGCTGGACGATATCGACCTGTTTGAAGTCAACGAAGCCTTTGCCGTGGTGGCCATGGCACCGATGCAGGAACTGGGCATCCCGCACGAGCGACTGAACGTCCATGGCGGTGCCTGCGCCTTGGGTCATCCGATCGGTGCATCCGGTGCGCGACTGGTGGTCACTCTGGTCAACGCATTGCGCACGCGCGGCGGCACGCGCGGAATCGCGACACTCTGCATTGGTGGAGGCGAGGCGACAGCCATCGCTATCGAGTTGATTTAATTGCGTTTAACGGCGGTTTCTCAAAAATGAATGCGGGATCGCTTGACAGCCATTCGTGGCTTGTCATCATGTGGACGGCGCGCAACAGCGCGTTGCCTAATCTAACGACGAGGATTCACCTAATGAGCATCAACAAGCTGCTGGTTGCGATGTCCCTGGCCCTGGCCCTGGCTGCCTGCTCGAAGCAGGAAGCTGCCCAGGACGCCGCTGCTTCGGCCAACGAAGCCGCCACCGAAGCCCAGGCTGCTGCTGACCAGGCTGCTGCCGCTGGTTCGGAAACCGCCGACGCTGCCCAGCAGGCCGCCGACACCGCCGCCACCGCTGCCGACGCTTCGGCTGACGCCGCTGCCCAGACCGCTGGCGCTGCCACCGACGCTGCTGCTGACGCCGCTGCCGACGCTGCCAAGGCTGCCGAAGGCACCGCCGAGCAGGCCAAGGACGCTGCTGAAGAAGCCAAGAAGTAATCACTTCTTTCTTCACGCTGCATCAGGAAAGCCGCTGGTCTCCAGCGGCTTTTCTTTTGCCCGAAGCCTGTGAGGCTATGGCGTGGGCCATCGCGTTTCAGGCCGACGCCACGACATCGCGCCCGGCCCCCGCAGAGATTCACCCCTCCTCCACCCAGCGCTGAATACGCTCATGGCCCCTTCCTCCGCTTCAGGAGATCGCCCGTGAACCTGCGCCTGCTGACCACCCCGTTGCTTGCCGCCACCCTGCTGGCCGGACTCTCTGCCTGCAAGGGCCCTGAAGCCGAACAGGCCCGCGAGGATGCCGCACAGGCGGCCGACAGCGCCGGCGCCGCCGCCCGTGATGCGGTCGACCGCGCTGCTGCAGCATCCGAACGCGCCGCCGCCGATACCCAGGTCGCACTGGACAATGCGGCCGATGCCACCGCCGAAGCTGCCGGCCAGGCGCGCGTCGCCGCCAGGGATGCGGCCGCTGATGCCAGCGACGCCACCGCCAACGCCGCACAGAAGGTTGCCGACAAGGCGCGCGATGTGGCCGACGATGCCAAGGCCAACGCCGAGCAGCACGAGAACCACGACAAGCACTGATCAGCGCATTCACGCCGGCTGCAGGTCCGGGTCGCACCGCCTGCACGCCGGCTGCGTCACGGTAGCGGCATGGAACGGAGTGACGATCTGGTGGTGCTGCGCCCCGAAGGCCTGTACTGCCCCGCAGGCGACTTTCATATCGACCCTTGGCGCCCCGTGCCGCGTGCGGTGATCACCCACGGCCACGCCGACCATGCGCGCATGGGCATGGGCCAGTATCACTGCGCCCAGGCCAGCGTGCCCATCCTGCGCTGGCGACTGGGTGACATCGCCTTGCAGCACCACGTCTATGGTCAAGCCTTCGCGCTGGGCGGCGTGCAGGTCTCGCTGCATCCGGCCGGGCACGTGCTGGGCTCGGCCCAGGTCCGCATCGATGACGGTCATCAGGTCTGGGTGGCTTCCGGTGATTACAAACGCCAAGCCGATCCCACCTGTGCCCCGTTCGAGGTGGTGCCCTGCGATGTGTTCATCACCGAAGCAACCTTCGCCTCGCCGGTGTTCCGCTGGCAGGACACCGCCGAAGTGGCCGCCGACATCGTCGCCTGGCGGCACGAATGCGCCGCACGTGGCGAGGCCGCGATCCTGTTGTGTTACGCGCTGGGCAAGGCACAGCGCATTCTGGCCGAACTGCTGCCGCTGGACGATCAGCCGGCCTGGCTGCACGGCGCCATTGGCAACGGTGTACAGGTCTACCGCGATGCCGGCGTGCCGATGCTGGCGACCGAAACCGTGAGCGAGCAGGCGCGCAAAGCCGACGCGACGGGACGGCTGATCCTCGCGCCCCCTTCCGCTGCCGGCACACCGTGGATGCGCCGGTTTGGCCGCCACCAGCTGGCCTTCGCTTCCGGCTGGATGCAACTGCGCGGCAATCGCCGACGCCGCAACGTGGACCGCGGCTTCGTGGTCTCCGACCATGCCGACTGGCCCGCGTTGTTGCAGACCATTGCCCAGACCGGTGCGCGCCGGGTAATCGCCACGCATGGCGATACCGAGGCGCTGATCCGCTACCTGGATGAGCGCGGCGTGGCGGCCGAAGCCTTTCGTACCGACTTCGGTGACGAGCAATGAAAGCCTTCGCCGACCTTTACCAGCGACTGGACCGCAGCACCGCCACCAGCGACAAACGCGCCGCGCTGATCGACTACTTCCGCACCGCACCGCCTGCCGATGCCGCATGGGCACTGTTCCTGCTGGCCGGCGGCAAAGTGGGCGGTGCCCGCACGAAGATTGCCGCCAGCGGCGAGCTGCGCGCCTGGGTCAGCGCCGAGACCGGCCTGCCCGATTGGCTGGTGGATGAGAGTTACAACAAGGTCGGCGATCTGGCCGAGACCCTTACCCTGCTGGTGGACGAGCCGGATCAGCAGGCAACCGATCTCCCGTTGCATGTGTGGATCGAGCAGCGCCTGCTGGCCGTGGCCAATGGCGAGGCCGCCACCCGCCAGGCCGCGGTGGTCGCGGCATGGCGAACGTTGCCGGCACCGCAGCGGCTGGCCTTCAACAAATTGCTCACCGGTGCGCTGCGGATCGGCGTCTCGCAGCGGCTGGTCCAGCAGGCGCTGGCCGAGCTGTCCGGGGTGGACATCGCCCGCATCGCCCAACGCATGCTGGGCGGGGTCACGCCAACGCCGGCGCTGTTGCCACACCTGCTATCTCCCGACGAACTGCCGGGCGATCGCCAACAGCCCTACGCCTTCTTCCTCGCCTCACCGTTGGAGGTGGAGCCGGCGACGCTGGGGCCGGCGCAGGACTGGCTGCTGGAATGGAAATGGGATGGCATCCGCCTGCAGGTACTGCGGCGGCAAGGCGAGACCGCATTGTGGTCGCGCGGCGAAGAACGGCTGGACGGCCGTTTCCCGGAAATCGAACAGGCGGCAGCCGCGCTGCCCGACGGCTGCGTGATCGATGGCGAGTTGCTGGCCTGGGACGCGGGCAGCGACCAGCCTCGTGCCTTCACCGCCTTGCAGACGCGCATCCAGCGCCGCAAGCCAGGTGCGGCCACCCTGCGTAACACGCCGGTGCGGGTGCTCGCCTATGACCTGTTGGAATACCAGGGCCATGACCTGCGCGCACAGTCCCTGCAGCAGCGCCGCGCGCAGTTGGCCGAACTGCTGCAGGCCCTGGGCGATCCACGGATCCAACTCTCGCCCACCGTGGCGGCCACGGATTGGCAAGAGGCCGCACAGTTGCGCGAGCAGGCGCGCCAACGCGGCGTGGAGGGACTGATGCTCAAACGCCTGCAGTCGTCCTATCAGGCGGGACGTCGGCGTGGCGACTGGTGGAAATGGAAAGTCGACCCCCTCACCGTCGACGCGGTGCTGCTTTACGCGCAGGCCGGGCACGGCCGTCGCAGCACACTGTATACCGACTACACGTTTGGCGTCTGGGATGGCGATGCGCTGGTCCCGGTGGCCAAAGCTTATTCAGGACTGGACGACAAGGAGATCCTTGCGCTGGACCGCTGGATCCGTGCGCACACCCGCGAACGCTTCGGCCCAGTGCGCAGCGTGCAGGCCGAACAGGTGTTCGAGCTGGGCTTTGAAGCGGTCAACCAGAGCAAGCGGCACAAATCCGGGGTCGCGGTGCGTTTTCCGCGGATCCTGCGCTGGCGGCATGACAAACCCGCCAGCGAAGCCGACCACCTGAGCCAACTGCAGGCACTGGCCCGATGAGGGCACGTGCCACGGCAGTTGCAGTCACGGCCGTTGCGCCCCTGTCACCGGCACAGGCAAGGCAGAAGCTGCAGGACTGGTTCCAGGCTCAGGGCTGGAAGCCATTGCCCTTCCAGCGGGCGATGTGGCGGCGCTACCTGGCCGGGGAATCCGGACTGCTGCACACCCCCACCGGCAGTGGCAAAACCCTGGCCGTGTTCGGTGGCCCCTTGCTGCAGGCCCTGCACGCGCCCTTGCCAGCCCGCAAACGGCGGGGCGCGGCGCGTCCGCTGCAGGTGTTGTGGATCACCCCGCTACGGGCCCTGGCCAACGACACCGTGCGTGCCCTGCAGGCGCCACTGGCTGCGCTGGGCCTGGACTGGCGGGTCGGCCTGCGCAGCAGTGATGCATCGACACGTGAACGTCGCCTGGCGCGCGAGGGGCGGTTGGATGTGCTGGTCACCACGCCTGAATCGCTGGCACTGCTGCTCAGTTACCCCGACACCCTGCCGCGCATGCGCCAGCTACGCTGCATCGTGGTCGATGAATGGCATGAACTGATCGGCAGCAAGCGCGGCGCGCTGCTGCAGTTGGACCTGGCGCAGCTGCGTGATGCTGCCCCGCAGGCGCGGCTGTGGGGCTTGTCCGCCACCTTGGGCAATCTGCAGCAGGCCTGCGAGGTCCTGTTGCCAGACACGCCCGATGCCGTGCTGGTCGCCGGCGCGCGGCAACGCCCGGTCCAGCTGCGCAGCCTGTTGCCGCCCGACGACGCAGGCCTGCCGTGGGCCGGACACCTGGGCCTGAGCCAGCTGCCGCAGGTATTGGACACGTTGATGACGGCAAACAGCAGCCTGCTGTTCACCAACACCCGCGCCCAGGCCGAGCTGTGGCACCAGGCGCTGGCTGCGGTGTGGCCGGAAGCCGCTGACTCGCTGGCACTGCACCATGGCTCGCTGGATCCTGCACAGCGGCACGCCGTCGAACAAGGCCTGCGCGAGGGTCAGTTGCGCTGCGTGGTGGCAACCTCCAGCCTGGACCTGGGCGTCGATTTTCCGCAAGTGGACCAGGTGTTGCAGCTGGGCAGCCCCAAAGGCATCGCCCGCCTGCGCCAGCGTGCCGGCCGCGCCCATCACCGGCCAGACGCCGCTGGCCACATTGTCTGTGTCCCCACCCATGCGCTGGAGCTGGCCGAGTTCGCGGCCGCGCGCCGCGCCCTGCTGCGTGGCGAGGTCGAAGCACGCCGCCCGCCTCGACTGCCGCTGGACGTACTCGCCCAGCATTGCGTCAGCCGCGCACTTGCCGGCGGCTTTGACGCCGATACGCTGCTGGCGCAGGTGCGCCGGACCCATGCGTTTGCCGGTCTGGACGAGGGCAGGTGGCAGCAGGTGCTGGCCTTCCTGCAGCACGGCGGGCAGGCCTTGGCCCATTACCCGGCCTTCCAGAAAGTCCAGCGTGACGCGGACGGCCTGTACCGCGTGCATGATCGCCGCCAGGCGCTGCGCCACCGCCTGTCGATCGGCACCATCAGCAGCGACGGCAGCGTGCGCGTGCAGTTCCTGCGGGGTGGCCCGTTGGGCACGGTGGAAGAACGCTTTGCCAGCCGCCTGCGTCCCGGCGACCAGTTCCAGTTGGGCGGCCGCCTGCTGCAGCTGGTGCAACTGCGCGACATGGTGGCCTATGTGCGGTTGGCACGTGGCGGTAGCGGGGTGGTGCCACGCTGGCAGGGCGGCCAATTACCCCTGTCCGAGCTGCTGGGCCAGGAACTGGAAGCGGTGCTGGCCGGCGAGGACGACAGCCCCGAAGGACGCTGGCTGGCCCCCTTGCTGGCCATGCAGGCACGCCTGTCAGCGCGCCCGACGGGCAGCGCCGTGCTGGTGGAAAGCGTGCGCCGACGCGAGGGCCAGTTCCTGTTCGTGTTTCCGTTCGCCGGGCGCCGCCGGCACGAGGCACTGGCCGCGCTGCTGGCCCTGCGGCTTACCCGGCAAGGCCGCAACAGCATCCACTATGCGGCCAACGACCATGGCCTGGTGCTGTCACCCGCGCACGCGGTGTCCCTGGACGAGGCCGCTTGGCGCGCGCTCCTGCACCCTGGCACATTACTGGCCGATCTGCGCGAGGCGGTGAACCTGGGCGAGCTTGCGCGCCGTCGCTTTCGCGGGATTGCCCGCGTTGCCGGCCTGCTGCTGCCCAACCTGCCCGGGGGCCTGCCGCGATCGCTGCGCCAGTTGCAGGCATCGGCGGGCCTGCTTTACGACGTCCTGCGCGAGCACGACCCGGAGCACCTGCTGTTGCAGCTGGCCGAACGCGAAGTGCTCGAAGACGAGTTGGAAGTGGAGGGCCTGCAGCAGCTGCTGCACCACCTGCAGACGCGGCAACTGCAACTGCAGGCGCCCCCCTCGCTCACCCCGCTGGGCTTCCCGCTGTGGGCCGAACGCCTGCGTGGGCAGATGAGCAACGAAGACTGGCGCACGCGGGTACAGCGCGCGGTGCTGCAATTGGAGAAGCGACATGGACGCTGAGTTCGCGCTCGCCCGGGCAGAAACGCGGCTGATTGCCTTGGGCGAACGCGCCCTGTATTGGCCCGCGGGCCGGGCGCTGCTGCTGGCCGATCTGCACCTGGGCAAAGCCGAGGTGTTCCGCCGTGCCGGGATCGCCATTCCGCGCGGCGGTACCGCACACGACCTGCAGCGGCTGCAGGGGCTGCTTGCGCGTTTCGACTGCCGCCAACTGTGGATACTCGGCGACATCGTGCACGGCCCGATAGAGTCAGCAGATTGGTTGACGCAGTGGCAGGCGTGGCGCGCGGCCAATTCCCAGCTCATGGTGCATCTTGTCCGCGGCAATCACGACCGCGCTGCGGCCATCCATGCGCTGCACGTGACGGTGCACGACCACAGCCAAGTGCTCGGGCCCTTCCGCCTGGCCCATGAACCCGATGCGGTCGCCGCAGAGGACCACACAACGCATCTGCTTTGTGGGCACCTGCATCCCCAGGCCACGCTTCCCGGACTGCGCCGACGCTGGCCAGCGTTCTGGCTGCGCCCTGGCTTGACCGTGCTGCCCGCTTTCTCGCACTTCACCGCAGGCATGACCCCGACGATGCAGCGCGGCGACCAACTGCTGGCCTGTGTCGAAGGGGCAATCATTCCACTGCCTGTCGCGCGTTGAGTACAGCCCCCGGCCGCCGCCTGGCCGCCAGTATCCGTCAGGCCGGGCGTGCCAGCGGTTGCGGCATCACCTGGAACTCCGGCGAGGGCCGCACGACAGCGGTGGGCAGCGCACGGATCGCATCAAGCATGTCACGCGCACAGCTGCGGATATGTCCATGGTGGTCTGGCGCCGCATGGCTGATCAGGTTGCCCACGTGGAACTGGAAGACATCATCCAGCACATCCGGTTGGTCTTCATGCAACATCTGCAACAACCCGCGCAGTTTGCAGATCTCCGATTCCAGTGCATCGACCGACAACAGCATGTGCCACTCCTTGCCAAAGGCTCACCCGAGCCAGTACGGGGCCGCAGCCTGCCCCCGAGCCCCGTACGCGTGCGATGCCAGCACCACAGGCGTTGCGTTTGGGGCAAGTGCGACAAGCGCGTGCCACTCCTTTATCCCATGGCCGGGGTGATATGGTCGTTAAAGGCGCGGCAACACACATGACGACATGTATGAATGTGATATCCATCACGCAATAAATATGCGGCGTGCAGGAGGCTGCCGCTGGCAATGGCGCAGAAAAAACCCCGCCGAAGCGGGGTCCTTCCGGCAGAGCTGAGCGGATTACTCAGCCGGCACGATATTCGAAGCCTGGGCGCCCTTCGGGCCCTGGGTCACGTCGTACGTGACACGCTGGCCTTCCTGCAGGCTACGGAAGCCCTTGGCGTTGATCGCGGAGAAGTGCGCGAACACGTCGGCGCTGCCGTCCTCCGGTGAAATAAAGCCAAATCCCTTGGCGTCGTTGAACCACTTGACGGTACCGTTCGGCATGGTAATGCGAGACCTTATGCAATGAATGGGTGGTGTACACAAAACCTGCGTACTGGCGGAGTATGCAAATCTTGATCGAGGATGACAATCACCCCCGCGCCAATTCGCCAACCAGTTCCGGCAATCCATTGCTGGCTGCCTGTACGTTGGCCAGCACCTCGGCCATGGTGATTTCTTCAGCATCACCGCAGCCGGCAGCCCAATTGGCAACGATCGCCAGGCAGGCGTAATCCAGCCCCAGCTCGCGTGCCAGTGCCGCTTCCGGCATGCCGGTCATGCCCACCAGGTCACAGCCATCACGGCGCAGACGGGCGATTTCAGCAATGGTTTCCAAACGCGGCCCCTGCGTGGCGGCATAACAGCCACCGTCCTGTACCGTGACACCCGTCACTTTCGCTGCGGCCATGATTTTGCTGCGCAACATCGGCGTATACGGGTGGCCGAAATCAACGTGCACCACCTCACTGCCTTCTTCTTCGCAGATGGTGCTGATGCGTCCCCAGGTGTAATCGATGATCTGGTCCGGGCAGGCCAGCACCCGCGGACCAAAGCTGTCGGTGATGCCACCCACGGTGTTCAACGCCAGCACGCGCTGTGCGCCCAACTGCTGCAGGGCCGCCAGGTTGGCACGGTAGTTGATCTTGTGCGGCGGCAGCGAATGGCCCTCGCCGTGGCGGGCAAGGAAGGCCACGCGCTGGCCGAGCAGCGTACCGACGCGCACCGGACCGGACGGACGACCGAACCGGGTGTCGACCTCGTGGGTCTGCACATCATCGAGCTTGGCCAGGTTGTAGACACCAGTGCCGCCAATGACGGCCAGTGCGATCTTCTGCATGGGAAATACTCCAGTAATGAAAACGCCGGCACCCAGGGAATGCCGGCGGGGAAGACGGGCGACGCCGAAACGGCGGCGCTTATTCCTTCATGGCGTAGATCGCCGGGACGCAGCGCAGGGTCTCGTTGACGTCCATGCCGAAACCGAACACATAGCGATCCGGCAGTTCGATGCCTGCGTAGTCGGCGGTCACATCCGGCAGGCCGCGATCGTGCTGCTTGACGGTCATCGCGGCGATGCGCACATCGGTCGCGCCCTGTTCCAGGCACCAGGTGCGCACGCCCTGCAGGGTGTAGCCCTCATCGAGGATGTCATCGACCAGCAGCACGCGGCGGCCGAACAACGACGTGGCCGGCTTATGCTTCCAGACCAGGTCGCCACCGGTGGTTTCACCGCGGTAACGGGTGGCATGCAGGTAATCGAACTGCACGTCCTGGCCACGCGCGCCCAGTTCCAGCGCCAGCTGGCCGGCAAACGGCAGCGCACCGTGCATGATCGACAGGAACAGCGGCACCTCGCCCTGGTAATCGCGCGCGATGGCCTCGGCGATACCGGCGATGGCCTTGTCGATGGTGGGACGGTCGACCAGCAGGTCAGCCTGGGCCAGGGCTTGGGCAATGGTGAGGTTGGGCATCAGACAGTTCTTCCAAGGGTATGTAACAAGTGGGTTCGAGTGGCGTCGTGGCGGGCATCGGCCAACAGACCGTCCCAGCCAAGCGCGCCGCGGCCGATCAGGCCGAGCAGCGCCGCCGTGTTGAGGGTACGGTGCTGCACCGCATGCAGGGCGTCATCAACCAGCTCCGGGTGGCAGACCAGCACGACATCACAGCCGGCATCCAGGTGGGCATGCACCCGCGACGGCACGCCACCGGCGCTGTGCGAGGCGGCCATGCCGATGTCATCGGAGAACACCACCCCGCGAAAACCGAGTTCATCGCGCAGGATCTGCTGGATCCAGCGGGGGGAGTAACCGGCCGGTTCCGGAGCAACCTGGGGATAGACGACATGCGCCATCATCACCGCATCGGCACCGGCGGCGATACCGGCCACGAACGGCACCAGATCCTGTGAGCGCAGTGCATCCAACGTGCGTGGGTCGACCGCGGTATCGACGTGGGTGTCTTCCAGCACCGTGCCGTGACCGGGGAAATGCTTCAGCGTGGCGCCCATTCCGGCACGGTGCATGCCGCGCACATAGGCAGCGGTGAAGGCGGCAACGACTGCGGGATCCTCACTGAATGCGCGGTCACCGATGGCCCGGTTGCCGCGCGCCAGGTCCACCACCGGCGCGAAACTGAGATCGACACCGCTGGCGCGCACCTCGCTGGCCATCAGCCAGGCGTGCTGTTCGGCCAGGGCCAGGGCGCGCTCGGGATCATGTTCGAACTGGGCCCCGATCTGCTGCAGCGGCGGCAAGTCGCTGTAACCGTCACGGAACCGCTGCACGCGGCCGCCCTCCTGGTCGACGCAGATCAACTGCGGTCGTGGGGCGGCTTCACGGATGGCCGCGGAGAGCTCGACGATCTGGCTGCGTGAACTGAAGTTGCGCTTGAACAGCACGACGCCGGCCACTGCATCGTGCTGCAGCCAGTCGCGTTCCTGGGCGGTCAGTTCAGTGCCGGCGACGCCGATCAGCAGCATGCGGAATGTCCTTGGGCGCGCCGGGGTGGCGCAGTGCGGCATTGTCGCAGAATGGCGGGCGGAGCGTCGCCCCGGGTTGGTCGTGGGACGTTGGTTAGTCGCCTACAGCGGCGGGCTGTGGGCTGGTCGCGGGACGCCGGTTGGTCGCGCCGGGCGGGCGCGGCGGTGGTGCGGGGGACGGCAAAAACTGCATCCATGCGTGCCTCGCGTTTCGCCATCCATGGCGAAACACGCCCCCTCACCCCCGCCGCGACCGCCCTCCGGTCAGTTCGCCGCGGGCGTCAGCCACACAGGGGAGATAAAAAAGCAAAAGCAAAAGCAAAAGCTAAAGCCAAACCGCGAGCAATAGCCGCTGCCGTTCAGGCTGCCCTGGCCATTGCCAGTGTCATTGCCATTGCCATTGCCATTGCCGTTGCCGTTGCTTTTGCTTTTATTTTTTCTGCTTTTGGGCTGGGCCGAAGGTGATGCTTGGGAGGGGCCGGGGGCCGGGGCTGGACGGGGGCGTGTTTCGCCATGGATGGCGAAACGCGAGGCACGCAGGAGCGGCTTTTGCCGTCCCCCGATCCAGCCCCAGCCCCCGGCCCCATCACGGGAATCCACCATCAGGGCCCCCAAAGAAGCGCCGCCGCTCCCAGCGCAGACCCACCCGCAGCCAGAAACCAACAACTACCAGCCAGAAAACGGATGCGCCGCCAAGGCAACGTTGTAATACCGCGCCTGCTCGGTGACTTCCTCGCCCGCCCAGTCCGGCAGGTCGATGGCCTGGTCTTCGTGGTCCAGTTCGACTTCGGCGACCACCAGGCCGGCATTGGCGCCCAGGAATTCGTCCACTTCCCACACCAGCCCGCCATGGCGGACCAGATGTCGGCGCTTCTCGACCAGCCCGCCGACACACAGGGCCAGCAAGGCCTGCGCTTCATCCACCGGGATCGGGTACTCGAACTCCTGCCGGGAAGCCCCCAGCGTGCGCGATTTCAGGTTCAACGCCGCGCCGTCGCCCTCGATCCGCACGCGCACCGAGGCCTTCTGGTCGCCACGGTCCAATGCGCCGATATCGTTGATGTAGCCCTGCGCCATCGGGATGACGGCATGCGCTGCTGCGCGCCAGCCGTCATGGGTGACCAGGTATTTGCGTTCGATTTCAATGCCCATGGCGACATTATGCGGCCATGGGCGGGCTTGGCGTCAGCGGCGCTCGAAGACGGCAATGCTCTCCACGTGCGCGGTGTGCGGGAACATGTCCATCGCACCGGCGCTGACCAGGGTGAAGCCCTGTTCGTTCACCAGATAACCGGCGTCGCGTGCCAGTGAGCCCGGGTGGCAGCTGACGTAGACGATGCGCTTGAACTGCTTCAGCGGCAGTTGCTGCAGCACGTCGATTGCGCCCGAACGCGGCGGATCCAGCAGCAGCTTGTCGAAGCCCTCGCGCATCCACGAAGCCTGGCGCTGGTCCTGGGTGAGGTCGGCGGCATGGAAGCTGGCGTTGGGCAGGTTGTTGCGCACCGCGTTTTCGCGCGCACGCGCCACCAGCCCGGCATCACCTTCGACGCCGACCACTTCGCGCACGCCACGCGCCAACGGCAGGGTGAAGTTACCCAGGCCGCAGAACAGGTCCAGCACGCGCTCGTCCGGGCCAGCGTCGAGCAATTCCAGCGCGCGGGCGATCATTTTTTCGTTCAGCTTGGCATTGACCTGGATGAAGTCCAACGGTCGGAAGGCCAGCTCGACGTCCCATGGGGTGAGCTTGAACGACAGCGGCACGCCCTGCCCGTCCAACGGATGCACGGTGTCCAATCCGCCCGGCTGCAGGTAGATGGCAAACCCATGCTGCTGGCCGAAATCGGTCCAGGCGGCGCGGTCGGCGTCACTCAGCGGCTGCAGATGGCGGACGGTCAAGGCGATGGCGGCGTCGCCGGCGATGAACTCGATCTGCGGGATGTCGCGTTTGCCATCGAGCGACTCGACGAATGCCGACAGTGCCGACACCTTCTGGCCGATCTCCGGGATCACCGTCAGGCACTGGCTGAGGTCAGCGACGAAGCGCGGATCCTGTTCGCGGAAGCCGACCAGGGTCTTGTCCTTCTTCTCTACCCGACGCACCGAGAAACGGCCCTTGCGACGGTAACCCCAGCTGTCACCGACCAGGGCCGGCAGCACCGTGCCCGGGCTGACGTGGCCGATCCGCTCCAGGTTGTCCATCAGCACGCGCTGCTTGGCAACGATCTGCTGGTCCTCATCCAGGTGCTGCAGCACGCAGCCGGCGCAGGTGCCGAAGTGCGGGCAACGCGGGCTGACCCGATGCGGCGAGGGCTGCAGCACTTCCACGGTGCGCCCCTCGTCGAAATGGCGGCTGCGCGCGGTCTGCTCGGCCAGCACGGTTTCGCCGGCCAGGGCGCCGGTGATGAAGGTGACCTTGCCACCCTCGCCTTCACGGCGGGCGACCCCGCGGCCATCATGGCTGAGGTCAAGGATGTCGGTCTGGTAAGGGGTACGGTCGATTCGGGAGCGCTGACGGGCCACGTGGCGGAAGGCTGCGGGCAAAAAAGGGCGGCTATTGTCTCAGATAGAACGCGTTGATGCCCGTTGGAGGCTTGCGCCCGTGGCTCACACGTTTAATATGCGCGTAGCTGACATGGAGGCAGCCCTTATGCAGATGACCCCAACGGCGGCCCGGCCCCGTTTACTGCTGGTCGAGGACGACATCATCAGCAGCGGCTTTTTCAAAGCCGCGCTGGAAACGCTTCCGGCTCACGTGGACACCGCGGAAAACATGGCAGCCGCGCTGGCGCGCGCAGCGTCCAGCCGCTATGACCTGTGGCTGATCGACGTCAATCTGCCCGATGGCCGTGGCAGCCAGCTGCTGCGTCAGTTGCGCCAGGATCGCCCCGATACGCCAGCGCTGGCGCACACGGCCGATGGCGAGGCCAGCCTGCACGCGCAGTTGCGTGCCGACGGCTTCGTCGACACCCTGCTCAAGCCACTGGGGCGCGAGGCGCTGCTCAAGGCGGTCCGGCGCGCATTGGTGCAGCAGCCCTTGCCGGCGCCGGAAACCGTGGCGCCGACGATCAGCCAGGACGCAGAGGACTGGGACGAGGTGACGGCATTGGCTGCGCTCAATGGCCAGCGCAATCATCTGGTTGCCCTGCGCGAGCTGTTTCTGGCCGAGCTCCCCGGGGTCCGCGAGGCGGTTGAACAGGCAGTGGACTGTGCCGACGAGACGGCGTTGCGCGGCCAGCTGCATCGCCTGCAGGCCAGTTGTGGCTTCGTTGGCGCCGCACGGCTGGCCCGTGCCGTCCGTCATCTGCGACAGACGCCAACCTCCATCGAGGCACGGGTGCGCTTCAATACCGCCGTGGCCGCCCTGCTGCACTGATCCGACCACGGCCTCGGCGTTCAGCGACGGCGGCCCAGATCGTCCAGCAATTCCCAGGATTTAAGTCCACGGGCGCCCAGGTGATGCGCCAGCACGGTACGCATCGGCAGGCGCAGGCTGGCCAGATCCGCCGCTGTCGGCTCTTCATCGGCGGCTAGTGCAATCAGCGCCGCACCCGTCGCGCTGCGACGACGCTCGTCGATACTGCGCTCACTGAACAGGCGGCGCGGGCCTTCCATCGGTTCCAGCACATACCGTGCGGCCGGATCGATCGGCGTGCCGTCCACCGCCACATCCAGCTCAAAGCCTAGCCCCACGGCAGTCAGCAGCTCGCGCTCGTAACGCCGCAGCGTCCAGGCCAGGCCGGCCCCCACCGCCAGGCGCGCCCTCGCCTCACCGTAAGCCAGGTAGAGTTCGGGCAAGGGATCCAGCCGAGGGGCCAAGCGCAGGGTCAATTCGCCCAGATAGAAGCCGGCCAACATGCCGTCGCCGAACAGGCGGGGCGCCGCATCCAGTGCTTCGGCGCTGCGCAACTGGGCCAGTTCACCGCGCTGCAGGGCACTGAAGCGTACCCACTGCAATGGCTGCAGAGCGGCCCGCAACACCTGGCCTTTCGCGCTGGCAACCCCGCGGGCCAGCAGGCCCAGGCGCCCATGCTGGGCGCTGAGCACTTCCACCAGCAGGCTGGTTTCGCGGTAGCTGCGCGCGTGCAGCACATAGCCGGTGTCGTCCTCGATCAGCACCGGGGTGACCTCAGTGGCTTACTCGTAGCCGAGCGCCTTGAGCGCGGCTTCGTCGTCGGACCAGCCCTCACGCACGCGCACCCAGGTTTCCAGGAAGACCTTGGCACCGAACAGCCGCTCCATCTGCAGCCGCGACTTGGCACCGA
The DNA here is from genome assembly GCA_032007425.1 of Stenotrophomonas sp. GTDB lineage: Bacteria > Pseudomonadota > Gammaproteobacteria > Xanthomonadales > Xanthomonadaceae > Stenotrophomonas. The sequence goes on along the minus strand of DALZLW010000025.1, from coordinate 3,559 downwards.
TTTCCTTCAACCGGGTGCCGCCCTTGCCGATCACGATGGCCTTCTGGCCTTCGCGTTCGACCCAGATCACTGCACCGATGCGCAGCAGGTTACCGTCCTCGGTGAAGCGTTCGATCTCCACCGTAGTCGCGTAAGGCAGCTCTTCGCCGAGCTGGCGCATGAGCTGCTCGCGTACCAGTTCACCGGCCAGGAAGCGCTGGCTGCGGTCGGTGATCTCGTCTTCGCCGAACATTGGCGGCGCTTCCGGCAGCAGCTTCAGCACGTCGCGCACCAAGGCTTCCAGACCATTACGCTTCTGCGCCGAAATGGGGTGAACGGCGGCGAATTCGCGACCTTCGGTTACTTCCTGAAGGAATGGCAGCAACGCGCCCTTGTCCTTCAGGCGATCGATCTTGTTGATCACCAGCACCACAGGCACCCCGGCGTCACGCAGCACCTTGAAGGCCAGGCTGTCCTCTTCGTCCCAGCGCCCGGCCTCGATCACCAGCAGGCCGGCATCCACGCCTTCCAGTGAGCCGCGCGCGGCACGGTTCATGACCCGGTTCATCGCCCGCTTCTGCACCTTGTGCAGCCCGGGGGTGTCGACCAGCACCAACTGCCCTTCCGGGAAAGTCGCAATGCCCAGCAGGCGGTGGCGGGTGGTCTGCGGCCGGTTGGACACGATGCTGACCTTGGCGCCGACAAGGGCATTGGTCAGGGTCGATTTGCCCACGTTGGGGCGGCCAATGACAGCAACGCTGCCGCAACGATGAGGCGCTTGTTCGCTCACTTGAGTTTCACCAGTAGTTCCAGGGCAGCGGCAGCCGCCAGTTGTTCGGCCAATCGGCGCGAGGCACCCGTGCCTTCGGTTGTGATGGCCGGATCGTTCAGATTGCAGCGGACGTGGAACACTTTGGCATGGTCCTCGCCCGTTTCAGAAAGCAGTTCATACTGCGGCAGTGGTTTCTGTCGACCCTGCAGCCATTCCTGCAGACGGGTCTTGGGGTCTTTTTCCGTCCGCCCGTTCACTGGCAGGGCCGCCATCGAGGCCTCGAACCACGGCAGCACCACCGCCCGGCACGCCTCGAAGCCAGCGTCCAGGTAGATGGCCGCCACCACCGCCTCCAGAGCGTCTGCAAGCGTTGAATCACGACGGTGACCGCCGGTCTTCATCTCACCTGCGCCCAGGGTCAACCGGTCGCCAAGCTGCAGTGTACGCGCAATCACCGCCAGAGCGGGTTCACGCACCAGGTCGGCACGGCCGCGGGTCATGGCACCTTCGTCGGCCTTGGGCCAGCGCTCATACAGCGCCTGTGCCACCAGCATGTTGACGATGCTGTCGCCGAGGAACTCCAGGCGCTCGTTGTGCGGCGCGCCGGCCGAGCGATGGGTCAATGCCTGGCGCAGCAGTTCGGGGTTGCGGAACGGGTGACCGATCAGGTCACCGCGCTGGAAAGGTTTATTCGGCACCGCTGCGGGTCAATGACTGAGTGGAATCAAACCGGCCAACCACATCCAGATTGCCCACCACCGGCCGGCGCACTTCGTAGTTGATCCGCAGCGACCAGCCGTCGGCTGCCCGCTCCAGCTTTACATTGGAAGGCTTCACGTTTTCCGAGTAGCTGATGTCCAGCCGTTTGAACAACAGGCTGCGGATGGTCTCCGGCGGCATCTGCGCCACGCCTGGCTCCTTGGCCAGGCTCTTCATGGCGGCACGGACGGCGTAGTACTCCTGGTACATCGGCAACAGCTTCATGCCGATGTAGACGGCAAAGCCGCCCACCGCCAGGACCACCACGAAGGAGGTCAGGGTCATGCCACGCTGGCGGGACATCGTGTTCATAACAACCTCCGGCTACCGAGGGTCAATTGATGCCCGAGCCGATCCGCGATGGCTCGAAGCCATCCTTGCAGAACCAGCCGGAGCAGTTCAGCCAGATCCCGAATGCCTTGCCGCGCAGGTTTTCTTCCGGCAGCAGGCCCCAGAAGCGGCCGTCGTCGCTGTTATCGCGATTATCACCCATGACCAGGTATTTGCCAGCCGGCACGGTCCATTCGCCCTGCCCGGCCGGATACGAGGTTTCCAGCACGGTGTGCGGGCGGCCCGGCAGCTGTTCCAGCAGCAGGCTGTCACCTTCGCCTTGGCCGTGGTGGCCGGCGTAGATGCCCTTGTCTTCGTAGGCCAGCGGCTCGCCGTTGAGGATCACCCCGTTGCCCTGGAAGGCCACGGTATCGCCGGGAACGCCGATGACCCGCTTGATGAAGTTCTCGCCCTTGGCCGGATCATTCTCGGCGCGGCCCGGGTAATGGAACACCACCACGTCACCACGCGCCGGCTCACCCAACGGCACCACCTTGGTGTTGGTCAGCGGCAGGCGCAGGCCATAGGCGAACTTGTTGACCAGGATGAAATCCCCGATCAGCAGGTTGGGCATCATGGAGCTGGACGGGATCTTGTAGGGTTCGGCGATGAAACTGCGCACCACCAGCACCACCAGCAATACGGGGAAGAACGCACGCGAGTACTCCAGAACCGCCGGCTCGGTGTCCAGCAGCCCGGCCCGACGGGCCCGGCGCTTGGCCAGGAACAGCCGCTCGGCCAGCAGGATCAGGCCGGATGCGACAGTCAGGAAGACCAGCAGAAACTCAAATACTTTCATGGGTTGTCCTTGGCGACATTCATGCAGGTAGGCCGCAGGCGACCGATCCGCTTACTTGTTATCCATCTGCAGCACGGCCAGGAAGGCTTCCTGCGGGATTTCCACGCGTCCCACCTGCTTCATGCGCTTCTTGCCTTCCTTCTGCTTCTCCAGCAGCTTCTTCTTGCGCGAGACGTCGCCACCATAGCACTTGGCCAGCACGTTCTTGCGCATGGCCTTGACCGTGGAACGGGCGATGATCTGCGAACCAACGGCGGCCTGGATGGCCACGTCGAACATCTGCCGGGGGATCAGGTCCTTCATCTTTTCACACAGCTCGCGACCGCGGCGATCGGCATGGCTGCGATGGACGATCAACGACAGCGCGTCGACCTTGTCGCCATTGATCAGCACGTCCACGCGCACGAACGGACCGGCATCGAAGCGCACGAAATGGTAATCCAGCGAGGCATAGCCACGGCTGACCGACTTCAGCTTGTCGAAGAAATCCAGCACCACTTCGGCCATCGGCAGTTCGTAGCTGATCTGCACCTGGCTGCCCAGGTAATTGATGCCGATCTGGCTGCCGCGCTTTTCTTCGCACAGCTTGATGATGTTGCCGATGTATTCTTCGGGGGTGAGCACGTTGGCGCGGATGATCGGTTCACGGATCTCCTGCACATGGTTCACCGGCGGCAGCTTGGCCGGGTTATCCATGTTGACCACGGTGCCGTCGGTCTTGAGCACTTCATAGATCACCGTCGGCGCGGTGCTGATGAGGTCCAGGTTGTACTCGCGCTCCAGCCGTTCCTGCACGATTTCCATGTGCAGCATGCCAAGGAAGCCGCAACGGAAGCCAAAGCCCATGGCCTCGGAGCTCTCCGGTTCGAAGCGCAGCGCGGCATCGTTCAGGCGCAGCTTGTCCAGTGCTTCGCGCAGGT
>DALZLW010000024.1:0-30943 GCA_032007425.1 Stenotrophomonas sp. | reverse complement strand
CGGCCATCGCGCCGCACGATCTGGAAGTGACCGGCACCATCCGCACGCCGCAGTGTACGGTGACGCCGGAAAACTCCGGCATCTATGACTACGGCAGAATCAACAAGGCCAACATCCCCACCACGGACCACCTGAAGCTTTCGAAGCTGACCCAGCAGTGGGTGGTGGACTGCGGCGCCGGTACGACCTACCTGGGTTTCCAGGTGGTGGACAACCGGGAAGCCAGTGCCAGCATGACCGGTAATGACAAGTTCGGCCTGGGTGAAGTCCCGACCGTTGCCGGCAGCAAGATCGGCTACTACACGGTGACCTTGAAGGATGCGTTCATCGACGGCCGGTCGGCTTTCGTGCTGAAGGCCGCTCCTGGCGCAGTCAGTGGCACGGCAGCCCACAGCGTGAGCCTGGACAAGACGCAGTCGCACAGCTGGGCGACCACGGCTGGCAACAGCCGGGCTCCGGCCGCCGGCAGCGTTTTCAGCATGGGCCTGCAGGTGGAGGGCAACATCGCCAACGCCACCACGATGGGGGCCCCGGTAACCGATGGCATTCCGCTGGATGGCAGCATGACGCTGAGCTATTCGTTCGGGCTGTGAGCCCATGGGCGCATCGCCGTCCGGCCATGGGGCCGGACGACGATGACCACACTCACGAGAGAAAACCATGAAAACGATCAAGAACATTTCCGTGCTGGCCCTGGCACTGGGCCTGGCCGGTGCCGCACAGGCGGCGGTGAGTCCGGCTGACCTCACGGTGAATGGCAAGGTGAAGACGCCGGTATGCGTGGTCACTGCCGACAACACTGGGATTTACCAATACGGCATGATGTCACTGGATATCCTGCCGACCAGCGGTCATCACGAGTTGCCCCGGAAGAAGCAGAACCTGACAGTGGATTGTGGTGCCGCCACCACGTATGTCAGCTACCGGATCACCGATGGACGGGACGGTACCGCCAGCGGCAACGGCAGCGGATCCGAGCGCGTTTTCGGCCTGGGACAAATGCCGGGACGGGGCACCAGCAAGATCGGCTATTACGAGATCTGGGCTTCCAATGCCCAGGTTGATGGGAATCCCAGTTACCACGGTGTCTACAATCCCTCTCGCCAACAGATTTATGGCGACAGCATCAACAGCGTGCGTCCGCGTGTCGGTAATGGGCACGATGAAGTGGTTAACTCCTGGACCAAATACACCGGCTGGGCATCGGGTAGTTCTGCGATGCAGGCAGGAAGCCGGTTCAGCATCGACCTGGAAGTACGCCCCTTCCTGGCCAGTAAGACTGTGGTGGGCGGGGGACAGGCCGTGACTGAACAGGTCAACATGGATGGTTTGGCGCCGGTGACCTTCGCCTTCGGCCTCTGAAGGCCGACCGGGTGGCAGGAGTACTGCGCGCGTTTCATGCGTCTTGACGGCTTGGCGTTGCAGCATGATACCGTTCCGCGTCGTGCTCCTGCCTGCCCACCATGGTCTATCTGTTGTCCGCCGTCCTTTGCAGCGTCCTGGTGTCGGTGCTGTTGAAGCTTGCCCGCGGCCGGCGGCTGGATGTCAGCCAGATGGTCACCTGGAACTACCTGGTGGCGGCCAGCCTCAGCGCGCTGCTGCTGCGGCCATCGCTGGACTCACTCAGCCACGGCCATGCCCCGTGGATGCCGCTGCTGGCGCTGGCGGTGATCCTGCCGGCCCTGTTCCTGATCCTGGGCCGCGCCGTGGCCCAAGCCGGCATCCTACGCAGCGACGTGGCGCAACGCCTGTCGCTGCTGCTGTCACTGGCCGCTGCCTTCCTGTTCTTCGGCGAACAGGCCGGACCGCTGCGGCTGGCCGGGCTGGCCATTGGCCTGTTGGCCATCGCCGGCATCACGGCGCGCAGCGGCGGCGGTGATACGCGGGCAGCCGGCAGTTGGCGCTGGCTGCTGGCCGTGTGGGTCGGCTTTGCCTCCGTGGACATCCTGCTGAAGCAGGTTGCGCTGTCTGGCACGCCGTCAATGGCCGCCCTGCTGGTGTGTTTCAGCCTCGCCTTCGTGCTCATGCTGGCCCTGCAGCTGTGGCGCCACGGCAGCGGCCGCAGCCGGTTGAGCCTGCGCAACCTCGGCGCCGGCGCGCTGCTGGGCGTGCTGAACTTCGGCAACATCCTGTGCTACGTGCGGGCCCACCAGCAGCTGGCCGACAGTCCAGCCACGGTGTTTGCCGGCATGAACATCGGCGTGGTGGTGCTGGGGGCACTGGTCGGCATCGTCGGCTTCGGCGAGCGCACCAGCACTTTGAACCGAGTGGGCCTGGCGCTGGCCATACTGGCGATCGGGCTGATCGCACTGGGCTGATGCATCGGCTCGCCCAGTGCCGCCGGACAGCGGCATGGAGGCCTCGTTTCAGCGATCAAAGCCCAGCAGCAGCGGGTCATGATCGGAGCTGCGCCACGGGCCTGCCACGTTGCGCTTCTGGTAACCGCTGCTGTCGGCTTCATCGGCGTTGCTATGCCATTCGGCAGCGCCGACCAGCCGCTTGGCCATGCCGGGGCTCAACAGCGCATGGTCGAGCCGCCCGCTGTAGCTGTTGTAGACATAGCTGTAAGGGCGCTCCACCCGCGCCACGGCAAAGGCATCCTGCCAGCCCTGCGCACGCAGCGCGCGGATCGGGTCTTCCATCGCGTAAGCGTTGAAGTCGCCCAGCAGCACGGCATCACGCGTGCCGCTGCCCGTCGGATCGGTCTGCATCCACGCATTCAGGGCCTGCGCGCTCAGTACCCGGGTGGCATTCCAGCAGCCCTGCCCGTCGTTCTGGTCGGTGTCGACACCGCTGGCCTCGCGGCACCCTTTGGACTTGAAGTGATTGGCCACTACGGTGAAGGGAGCGCCCTGGCCGGCCCGGAACGCCTGCGCCAGTGGCACCCGGCTGTGTTCGACGAAGGTGCCGCCCTGCAGGGTCACCGGCGCCCCCAGCGGGGTGAGGCGGCTGCCGCGGTAGATGATGCCGACTCGGATGGGGTTGTCGCCGGGGCCGTCACCGGCATCGACGAACCGCCAGTCACCGCCGCTCGCCGGATCGGCATTGACCGCGGCAACGAGTTCGGCAATGGCCGAATGCGGCCCGTAACCGTCGTTTTCCAGCTCCATCAAAGCGGCGACATCCGCACGCAGCGGCACGATGGTGGCGACCAGCTTGCGTACCTGGGCTTGGTGCTCGGCCAGTGTTTTCGCCCCGCGCAGGGTCGGGAAGCCGCCACCTTGGCCGTCGCCGTTGAAAAAGTTCTCCAGATTGAAGGCAGCCACGCGAAGTGTACCGGCGACATCCGGCACGTCCGGCCGCTGCACGCCGGGGATCTGCAGAAGACGGGACACGTGCAGGCTTGGCTGTCCCTTGCCATCCACGCTCACCCGCCCTTCGACGCCGCGCAATTGCATCCCGCTGCGCAGGATCGCATCGGCAGGCAGGTAGGGCACCTGGGCTGGATCGCGTTTGCTGCTGCCATCATCGAGCAGCAGCCGGCGGCGCTGGTTGTCTGCGCTGACCTGGGCGATGCCTGCGGTGCCTGGCGCGGCCACTTCGGTGGGCTGCCACAGCCGGCCGTCGAAGGCGACGGTCAACTGGCCCTGGCGTTCCAGCTGGTCAGTGCCGACCAGCGTCAGCGGCGCGGCGATCCGGACCTGCTGGCCCTGCAGCGTGCGCCAATCCGACGGGGCCCGGGCCAAGGTGATCGTCGCCGTTGGCGTTGCGTCCGTGGAGGGGTTGGGCGCCGCAGCCGGCTGCGGCTGACTCTGTGCGTGGACCAGGGCGGCGGGAGCGAGGGCGAGGGCCAGGGCCAACGCGAAAGCAAGGGTTTGACGGCGCATCGACAACGACTCCAAGCAGATTGCAGGCCACACAGGCGCGGTAGGCGCCGGCGCAACCAAGGCGAGTGCGTCACTTTACCGGCAAAAGATGAAAGTTCAGGGCATCCCGCCACTGCGGCCGCACACGGCAAAGCCCGTCTGCCGGCCGATGACCGATGAGGACAGTGGGTGTACGGGTTGGCGCGGCGCATCAGCCCTTTCCGCACACGCCATCGCCGGGTTAGGAGGGCAAGGCAGGCCGCGCCTTACTTGAGGTTGTCCAGCATCCAGTCGACGGTGGCGTGGATCTGCTCTTCGGTCAGTCCGGGATTGCCGCCCTTGGCGGGCATCACCCCACCATCGGGGCCGGTATAGCCCTCGATGGCATGCTTGTAGAGCGTTTCCTTGCCTTGGGCCAGACGGGCATCCCAATGCGCATTGTCGAGCGTGGGGGCCTGGCCGACGCCGGTGGTATGGCAGGCCGTGCAGAGGTTGTCGAAGATGACTTTGCCGTCGGTGGTGCCGCCGTAAGCGACCTGCGCTGCCGCCTTGGCCAGTGCTGCCGCCTGGGCCGCCGCCTGTGCCGCCGCGCCGGTGCTACCGGCATAGACCGCACCAATCGGCGCGATGCGCTGTTCGGTGCGTCTGGCTGCCGTGGGCGAGACTTCCGGCGGCAGGCGGGTGTGCAGCCAGGCCGCCAGCAGGATCAGGGCCAGGGTGATCGCCATCAGCAGGGCAATCACCATGGAAAATCGTTTCAGGAACTCAAGGTCGTAACTGCGCACGCTTGGTTACCCCTGGCTGATAGTCATTGGACCACGGCTGAGTGGACATACCTGCGGGGTGAGTATAGGCCGCACGCTGCGGTGGCGACAGCGCCGAACGTGGTGCAGTGCGCCATGACGGGGGGCAACGGTTCCGTCCGTTGGTTCCGGAAGCGCCCACCATGGGCCGTGTCTCGTTCGCCGCTGCGCTCGCCCGCGGCGAACCGGGGCAGGCACAGCCCCGGCGCCATCAGAGCCAGCGCATCATCCCGCCGCAGATGGCGGCGTGGCCGATCCGGCCGCACGCAGGCAGACCGTGCAGATCGCCTTGGCCAAGGCATCACCGTCACCGGCCGCCACGCGGCTTGGGGCCGTCGGCCCGACCAGGGCTTCGGTGAACGCACCGACGATGCAGGCCGCGGTGACGTCCGCATCCTGCACCGGGAACACCCCTTCGGCCACGCCCTGCACCACCAGGCCGTGGAACACCGCGCCAAACCGACGCCGGCCACGGATGCGCTCGGCTTCCACTTCCGGGTCGACCGGTTCGGCGATGAAGGCATGGGCCAGGCCGGGGCCGGCCAACGCGCGGTGCACGAAGGTGGTGATGGCCTGGGCCAGGCGTTCGCTGGCAGGTGCCTGGCCGGCGGCGATCGCCTCCAGGATGCCGGCTTCGCGCTCCACCGCCGCATGCAGCACTTCCACGAACAATTCCGCCTTGGAGGGGAAATGCCGGTAGATCAGCCCGGTCGACACCCCCGCCTGGGCCGCCACCGCCGTCACCGGGGCGCTGCGGTAGCCGCCGGCCGCCACCAATTCGCGGGCCGCCAGCAGGATGCGACCGCGCGCACCGGCGAGCCGTTCTTCCATCAGGGGGGAGCGTTTGTAAGCCATGCCATGATTGTAGTTTCATTTTTTGAATCATTGTTCACTTTTTTCTCGAAGCGGGCTACGCTGCAGCCATCGCCCGCGCGGAACCGCCGTTCCGCTCCCCCACCGGAGCGCCCCCTTGACCTTCCTGTCGTCCGTGGAGCCGCCCGCATGCATGTCCCATCCCTGAACTTCGACCTCGGCGAGGACATCGACCTGCTGCGCGAATCGGTGGCCCAGTTCGCTGCGGCGCAGGTCGCCCCGCTGGCCGCGCAGGCCGATGAAAGCAACCAGTTCCCCTTGGCCCTGTGGCCGAAGCTGGGCGAGCAGGGCCTGCTGGGCCTGACCGTGGAAGAGGCCTATGGCGGCACCGGCATGGGCTACCTCGCCCATGTGGTGGCGATGGAAGAAATCTCCCGTGCATCCGGAGGTATCGGCCTGTCGTATGGCGCTCACTCCAACCTGTGCGTGAACCAACTGCGCAAGAACGGTACCGAAGCGCAGAAGGCGCGCTTCCTGCCCGGCCTGTGCGACGGCAGCAAGGTCGGCGCGCTGGCGATGAGCGAGCCGGGAGCCGGATCGGACGTGGTATCGATGAAGCTGCGTGCGGAAAGACGCGGCGATCACTACCGGCTCACCGGCAACAAGATGTGGATCACCAATGGCCCGGATGCCGACGTGCTGGTGGTCTATGCCAAGACCGATCCGGGTGCCGGGGCAAAGGGCATCACCGCCTTCATCGTGGAAAAAGGCATGCAGGGTTTCTCCACCGCGCAGAAACTGGACAAGCTGGGGATGCGTTGCTCGCCAACCTGCGAGCTGGTGTTCGAAGACTGCCAAGTGCCGGTGGAAAACATCCTGGGCGGTGAAGGCAATGGCGTGCGCGTGTTGATGTCCGGCCTGGACTACGAGCGCGTGGTGTTGTCCGGCGGCCCGCTGGGCCTGATGGCGGCGGCAATGGACGTGGTCATGCCCTATGTGCACGAACGCCATCAGTTCGGCGAAGCCATCGGCAGTTTCCAGTTGATCCAGGCCAAGATCGCCGACATGTACGTCGGCCTCGGTGCCTGCCGCGCCTACGTCTACGCCGTGGCGCGCGCCTGCGACCAGGGCCGTACCACCCGCCAGGACGCGGCCGGCGCCATTCTGTACGCCGCCGAGAAAGCCACCTGGCTGACCGGCCAGGCGATCCAGATCCTCGGTGGTAACGGCTACATCAACGAGTATCCCACCGGCCGGCTGTGGCGCGACGCCAAGCTCTATGAAATCGGCGCTGGCACGTCGGAGATCCGGCGCATGTTGATCGGCCGCGAACTGTTCCAGCGAACGGCCTGAGGCGATCATCATGAGCATCTTCAACAGCCAGTTGCAGCCCGGCAGCGAGACCTTCCAGGCCAACCATGCGGCCATGCAGGCGGTGGTCGACGACCTGCACGCCGCCTTGGCCCGCACCGCGCAGGGTGGCGGCGAAGCGGCGCGGGCCAAGCACACCGCACGCGGCAAGCTGCTGGCGCGCGAGCGCATCGATGCGCTGCTCGACCCCGGCAGTGCCTTCCTGGAAGTGGCGCCGCTGGCCGCGCATGGCATGTACGACGACGCCGTGCCTTGCGCCGGGGTAGTGGCGGGCATCGGCCGGGTCAGCGGCGTGGAGTGCGTGATCGTGGCCAACGACGCCACGGTCAAGGGCGGCACCTACTACCCGATGACGGTGAAGAAGCACCTGCGCGCGCAGGAGATCGCCGAGCGCAACCGCCTGCCCTGCATCTACCTGGTCGATTCCGGTGGTGCCTTCCTGCCGATGCAGGACGAGGTGTTCCCGGACCGCGACCACTTCGGGCGCATCTTCTACAACCAGGCCAACCTGTCGGCGCAGGGCATCGCGCAGATCGCCTGCGTGATGGGCAGCTGCACGGCTGGCGGTGCCTACGTGCCGGCGATGAGCGATGAAACGGTGATCGTGCGTGAACAGGGCACCATCTTCCTCGGTGGCCCACCGCTGGTGAAGGCGGCGACCGGCGAAGTGGTCACCGCCGAGGAACTGGGCGGCGCCGACGTGCACACGCGGATTTCCGGCGTTGCCGACCACATGGTCGACAACGACCTGCAGGCGCTGGCGCGGGTCCGCGCGCTCATCGCCCAGCTCAACTGGCGCAAGCCGGCGCCGCCAATGGCGTTGCAGGCACCGGAGCCGCCGCTGTACCCGGCCGAGGAACTGTATGGGGTGATCCCGGCCGATACCCGCAAACCCTTCGACGTGCGCGAGGTGATCGCCCGTCTGGTCGATGGCTCGCGGTTGGATGAGTTCAAGCCGCGCTACGGCGCCACCCTGGTCACCGGCTTCGCCCACCTGCACGGTTATCCGGTGGGCATCATCGCCAACAACGGCATTCTGTTCTCCGAGTCCGCGCTCAAAGGCGCGCACTTCATCGAACTGTGCTGCCAGCGCAACATCCCGTTGGTGTTCCTGCAGAACATCACTGGCTTCATGGTCGGGCGCAAGTACGAGCAGGGCGGCATCGCCAAGGATGGCGCCAAGCTGGTGATGGCGGTGGCCTGCGCCAAGGTGCCGAAGTTCACCGTGGTGATCGGCGGCTCGTTCGGCGCCGGCAACTACGGCATGTGTGGCCGCGCCTATTCACCGAATTTCCTGTGGATGTGGCCCAACGCGCGCATCGGCGTGATGGGCGGCGAGCAGGCCGCCAGCGTATTGGCCACCGTCCGCCGCGATGGCATCGAGGCCAAGGGCGGGCACTGGTCAAGTGACGAGGAAGCGGCGTTCAAGGCCCCCATCCGCGATCAGTTCGAACAACAGGGCCATCCTTACTACGCCAGCGCCCGGCTGTGGGACGACGGGATAATCGATCCCGTGGACACCCGCCGCGTGCTGGCACTGGCGTTGTCAGCCAGCCTCAATGCCGCCCCGCAGGAAACACGCTTCGGCGTGTTCCGTATGTGAGCCGCGCCATGACTGCAGCCACCGTGATGACGCCCGTCGCCAAGAGTTCCGTTGCCATGTTCAGCAAGATCCTGATCGCCAACCGCGGCGAAATCGCCTGCCGGGTCATCGCCACGTGCAAGCGGCTGGGCATCGCCACGGTGGCGGTGTATTCCGATGCCGACCGTGATGCACGCCATGTCCGCCTGGCCGACGAGGCCATCCGCATCGGCCCTGCCGCCGCGCGCGACAGCTACCTGCGCGGCGAGGCCTTGCTGGACGCCGCACGGCGAAGCGCTGCCCAGGCGATCCACCCTGGTTACGGCTTCCTTTCCGAGAATGCGGATTTCGCCGACGCCTGTGCCGCCGCCGGCATCACTTTCATCGGACCACCCGCCAGCGCCATCCGTGCGATGGGTGACAAGAGCGCCGCCAAGGCCTTGATGGCCCAGGCCGGCGTGCCGCTGACCCCCGGCTACCACGGTGCGCAGCAGGACCCCGCCTTCCTGCGCGACCAGGCCGATGCCATTGGCTATCCGGTGCTGATCAAGGCCAGTGCCGGCGGCGGCGGCAAGGGCATGCGCAAGGTCGAACGCAGCGACGAATTCATCGCTGCGTTGGCCAGTTGCCAACGCGAGGCGGCTGCAGCCTTCGGCAATGAGCACGTGCTGGTGGAAAAGTACGTCGAGCGCCCGCGCCATATCGAAATCCAGGTGTTCGGCGATGGCCAGGGCGAGGCGGTCCATCTGTTCGAGCGTGACTGCTCGGTACAGCGCCGCCATCAGAAAGTGCTTGAAGAAGCGCCCGCCCCTGGCATGACCGCCGAACGCCGCGCGGCGATGGGCAAGGCCGCGGTCGATGCCGCGCGCGCGGTGGGTTACGTCGGTGCCGGCACGGTGGAGTTCATCGCCGGTCCTGGCGGTGATTTCTATTTCATGGAAATGAACACCCGGCTGCAGGTGGAACATCCGGTGACGGAGTTCATCACCGGTACCGACCTGGTGGAATGGCAGCTGCGCGTAGCATGCGGCCAGCCCTTGCCGCTGCGACAGGAACAGCTGGCCATCAACGGCCATGCCATCGAAGCACGGCTGTATGCCGAAGATGCCGACCGTGGCTTCCTGCCCTCCACCGGCACCCTGCGCCGCCTGCGCCTGCCTGTATCTACGGCCCACGTGCGGGTGGACACCGGCGTGGAACAGGGCGACAGCATCACCCCGTTCTACGATCCGATGATCGCCAAGCTGATCGTCTGGGACGTCGACCGCGATGCGGCCCTGCGGCGCATGGACAAGGCCCTGTCGGCCTGCCAGGTGGTGGGCGTGACCACCAATGCCGGCTTCCTGCGCCGTTTGATCAACACCGACTCGTTCTCCAGGGCGAAGCTGGATACCGCGCTCATCGAACGCGAACACGATGTAGTGAGCAGGGGATCGCGCTCGATGGACGAGGTCTGGTTGCTGGCCGCCATTGCCGCCGTCAGCAGCACCGCGGCGGCGCATCGCGATGCGCATGACCCACACTCACCGTGGACGGTACAGGATGGCTGGCGCGTGGGTGCGGGTGCATCGCGCAACGTGACACTGCAGCAAGGCGACCAACAGCACGTACTGCAGGTCAGCCCAGGCACGGATGGCTGGCGCGTGCAGCGTGACGATGGCGAGCCCCTGCAGGTGCACGGCACCGCCGATGCACAAGGCCTGCTGGCGCAGCTGCACGGGCAGCGCTGGTCCGTGCAGGTCCAGCGCGACGGTGATGCCCTGTACCTGTTCACCGCCGAGGGCACACACCGCTTCGTGATGCATGATCCGATCAGTGCTTCCTCGCAGGGCACGGCCGACACCGGCAGCCTGCTGGCACCGATGCCGGGCCGGATCGTGGCCACCCTGGTCGAGGCCGGGGCACAGGTCACGCGGGGCACGCCGCTGGTGGTGCTGGAAGCGATGAAGATGGAGCACACATTGCAGGCACCCGCCGATGGCACGGTGAAGGGCTACCGCTGCAAGGCCGGCGAGCAGGTGGGCGATGGCGTGATACTGGTGGATTTCGAGGCGAGCTGACGCCTTACACGCCGGCCTCCGCCGAGGCCGGCGTCGTAGCGTCACCCCATATCACGCCGGCGGGATCCAGCTCGGTCGTTTCCATGACCGCAGCGCGCCAGCCGAAGCCGCAGACCGCCAACACGCCCTCGGTGATGGGGTCCAGGGCGAAGGCCCGCTCGATCGCCTTTTCGTTGATCGCTGCGGTGATGAACGCGCCCAGGCCTGCATCCGTGGCCGCCAAGTACAGGGTCTGGGAAAGATGACCGGCCTCCAGGGCAATGACCCGGTAGCTCTTGGCATGCTGGCGGTACTTCCAGAACGTGCGGTCGAAGCGTGGGGCCAGCATGACCAGGACGTGCGCATCGGCAAACCAGTGCTGCTGGCCCACGACGTCCATGACGAAGGCATGGTCGACGCAGCGTTCGGTGGCGATCGGCTCCAGCTGATGGGTGTCACCCCGGTAGTGATAGAGCCCGGCAGGCAATCCTTCAACGTGCTGCACGATGAGGTAGGCCTCGACCGGATGCAGCCCACCACCGGAGGGAACGTTCTTCTTCAGGAACACCAGGTCTTCACCCACCCGGTGTTCGCCGGTGCTGCCAAAGACACGCTGCAGCATGCGTGCAAGCAGGGGCAGCGGCAGCGGCCGCGAAACGTCGAAGTTGCGGCAAGTGGTACGCCGGGCCAGCAGCTGATCGAAGGCGTCCGGCTCGGCCCTCGGCAGCGCGATGGCACCTTGCTGGCAACGTGCCACGGTGGTTGCCGGGGGCGCGCCCAGCGTCTGCCGCATCTGCACGGCGGTCTCGGTGTGGGAAGCGCGCATGTTGCCCACCGCATCCACGCCATCCCAGCGCGAGAATGCGTGCATCACGGCGGCAAGTGGATGCCAGTAGGTTGACCGCAGGGCCTGGTCGGCACGGGCTGCGGCATCCATCGGCTGGTCGCGGGCGAACACGAGCCCGAGCTGGATGAGCGACTGGACCGTTGCGGCATCGGCGACGGCATCATCGATACACTGCCAGGCGTTGGGACTGAGTTCGCCCAGGCATTGCTGCTGCGCCTGGCTGATCTGTACCGGTTCAGGCAGATGCGGTGCCAATGCAAACCAGGCGCGGACACGGGTGAGTCCATCCCCCCCGACAAGCAGGTTCTCGAGATGGAACGTGGCCGTTTCCCGCGGCTCCATCATCACCACTGCGCAACGCCGGATGTACATGGGTCTTCCTGTTCAAGGGGGCTGCCATGTTATCGAACACACGTGGCATTCCTTGATGATGGGTGGAGATACCTCAAGAAGCGCCGGATGCGGCCGTCACCAAGTAAGCACCACCCCTCACTCGAGATTCAACCATGCCTACCCTGACGCTTGAACCTGCTGTCGCCCAGAACCTGGTCAACCTGCTCGCAACCGATGATGGCTTCCGAGACCGTTTTGCTGCATCGCCGGAAGCGGCCTTGCTGGAAGCCGGCCATGTGCCGACGGACCCGGCCGCGCTGACCGCGTTCGTTGCAGAGTGCTGTGCGGGAATCACGTTGGCCGACAAGAGCGTCATCGCCAATGCATTGCCGGAAATCGTCAACATGCTCACCTCCGGGACGGCGTTCAGCGTGCCGATGCTGGAGAACGGCAACAACGGCTCGGCACCGCGTACGCTGCGCTGATCGGCCTACTTGGGCAGTTCGATGTCCGCAGCCCGCTGCGCGCTGCGGACATCCAGGATGTTCAGTCCCTGCAGGCAGAAGGCACATTCGGTTTCGGCATAAGCCAGCCCTGGCCGGGCCCGCAACCAGGCCAGTTGCTGCTGGGCCAGCGGGGCCTGTCCGGCTGCACGCGCCGCCTGCAGCACGGCAACACGGGTCTGCACGCGTGACCGCTCCCCGATGAAGGGCTGCAGCACCGCCAACGCCTCGATCGGCTTGTCCTGGTGACGCAGGCGCTCGGCCGTGATCACCGCGTTGAACTCATCCACGACCACACTGTCCGGCGCGCGCTTCAACGCCGCGGTCCGCGACTGAACGCACTGTGCGGCAGCCTGCTTGCCCAGTCGCAGCCCTACCAGGGCAGCGGCCTGCGCGGTGACGATGCGGTCGGTGACCTCGACGGCAGGAAGGCCTTCGATGCCTTCGAACGCCAAGGGGCAGACCTCGTCCACCACGGTGAGGGCCAGTGGCTTCTTGCCGGCCTGCAGATAGGTCACGGCCAGCGGCAGGTGGTACATGATGCGCTCAAGGCCGGCCTTGGACGTGCTGCGGGTCATGCCCCGTCCGGCGGCAGCGAGCGCGGCGGCGGCGTCTCCACTGTCCAGTGCGATGGATGTACCGAAAATATCAGCAAGGTAGTTGCCCGCATCAACCTTCCCGAGCAGCTGCTGCGCTTTCTGGAAATCGCTGCGTGCAGCGGACGCCGTTGCCTGGCGCATCAATGCGCCCTGCCACCCGCCCGAGGCCGCCAGGCCGAAGGCCCGGTCCGCTTCATCGTAACGGCCCAGCCCCAGCAGGATCCGGCCATACAGATCCTGGCCGACGGCCAACAGGTCCACCTGGCTGCCGGCAACGCGCCGGGCCAGCGGCAAGGCCTCCTGCAGGCGGTTTTCGTGGTACAGGTTCATCGCCGCGTTGTTGGTCGCAGGCACGTAGTCCGGATACATTTCCGCCATCCGCATCCATGAATCCGTCGCCCGATCGGGATCATCGATCTGCAACGCCCATGCACGCACGTACAAGGCCTCGCGCGCAGGCAACTGTGCCGCCTGGGCAACGGCTTTTGCCAAGGCGGCGGCGGCGGCCGGGAAATCCGGCGTGGCGAAGTGGCTGCGGCTCTGGCCCAGCCATGCCAGGGCGAACCGCGCGTCCAGGTCCGTCGCCTGCTGATAGAAGCCCAGTGCGCCTTTGAAATCGCCGCGCACGTAGCGTTTCTGTCCCAGCGCAAAGGCACGCAGCGCGTCCATGCTGCCGGTGGTCACTTCGGGCAATGCCTGGCTGTCGCGCCGGATCAACGCGGCTTCCTCGCCCAGTTTGTCGCGCAACTGGCGCGACACATCATCCACCGCTGCCAGCACCGCACCGGCCCTTGCGTCGGCCGTCACTACCGCCAGCGTCCGCAGCGTCGATGGCTCGACGACCTCTGCACTGAAACGCGTGCGCCCACCGACGTTGGTCGCCGACGGCAGGAACAGCAGCCGTGCACCGGCACGCTGCGCGACCTTCGCCGCGTCGCTGCGTTCGCGCACGCCCCCATCGAGCGGCCTGCGCATCATCTCCAGCGTCCGGATGATCCGGTCATCACTGACGATGTTCACGTAGCGCGACTGCTCCAGACTGATCCGGAACGCCTGGTCCAAGGCATCGTTCAACAGCGGATTGCCGGTCCTGTTGTTGACTTCGGCAAGCACGACCCAATCGCGTTCGGCAAAGGCGATGGCGGGCTCAGAGCGCACCGCCAGCCAGATGCCTATCGCCACGGTAAGACTCAACGTCACTTCGGCCGCCAAGGTCATCGGCCGGCGCCAGAAGGGAATGTCCCGGATCGCCTTGGCGTTGGCCCGCGGCTTGCCGACCTTGGGCATGTCGGCTGCCGAAACCCCGAACACTTCCAACGCCTGCGCCACGCCCTTGAAGCGCCAGCGGCCATAGGCCCGCCACTTCAACCCCTTGCCGACATCACCCAGGCTGTCCACGGCACGGCGCACCATGCCTTCGGCGGTGGCCGACAGCAGGATCTGGCCAGGCCGCGCCAGCTGCATCAGGCGTGCTGCCATGGGCTTGGCCAAGCCCTCTACTTCCACCGGTTTGGCGCCAAGCGCCACCGCATCGGCAGCGTTGTTCCACAGGATTACCTCGCCCACGTGCAGTCCGGCACGCGCCTGCATCTTGAAACCCACACGGCTGCCCAGCTCGACCAGTCCCTGCTGGTAATCCAGCGCAAAACCCAGGGCGTCGATGGGCCGCTCGAACAGCAGGAACAGGCCATCGGAGCGGTCGATCTGCTGGCCATTCCAGCGCTGCTGCATGGCCAGGACCAGGCGGTCATGCTGCTGGAACAGTTCGGCGGCGGCCAGGTCGCCGATGCGCTCCACCAGCAGGGTGGAATCGCACAGATCGGTGAACAGCAGTGCCCGCAGCTGCGACGCGTGGGGCGGTGACGGTCCGGTGTCTGCGGGCATGCGTGGGCTCGCCTCGTTCAATCCGTGCCGCGGACTTGATCGGGCCAGCGCAGACGGTCCCCGCCCTCGCGCTTGGCCTGGTACAGCGCACGATCGGCGCGGCCGTACCATTCGTTCCAGTCGGCATGGGGCAACAGCACATGCGCACCGATGCTCAGGCGGCACACGGGTGGCACGCCGGTACTGCGTTCGAGCAGCCCATGCACGGCACTGAGGACGAACTCCGCGGCGTGCTGCAGCAACTCGGTGTCGGCATGACGCAACAGCAGGCAGAATTCATCGCCTCCCAAGCGGCAGGCCAGGTCGTGTTCACCGGCCATCGAACGCAGGATGTTGGCCACGCTCTGCAGCACCCGATCACCGGCCTGGTGGCCGTGCTGGTCGTTGATCTGCTTGAAATGGTCGCAGTCGATCAACAGCAGTCCCTGCGGAATGGTCGCCTCGCTGGCGCGGCTTTCGTGCAGGTACAGGGCCAGCCCACGGCGGTTGTGCAGGCCCGTCAGCTCGTCGGTGCGGGCCTGTTCGCGGGTGTGGGTCAGCTGGTGGGTGGTGATGTACAGATTGTCCAGCGCCGTTTCCAGATCATGGTTGCGGCGCCGCAGCTGGCCGATCAGGGCCTGTTCGTTGCCGACCACGCGCATGATGGTACGGCGCAGGAAATAGGCGATCAGCCCGGGTTCGGATTCCACCAGGCCCTGGAAGTCGACATGACCCAGCTCCAGCACCTCGGCGTCGCACAGGGCGCGGGCATCGGCGCTGCGCAGGTGGTCGCCGATCAACAGGCCCAGCTCACCGAAGAACTCGTTGCGGGCCAGCTTCTTGACCACCAGGTCTTCGCCGAAATCCAGCTCGATGGCACCGCTGGCGATGACGAACATGCTGCTGCCACGCTGGCCGCGCGCAAACAGGGTGTCACCCTGCAGCAGGCGGCGTGCGCGGCCAAAACGGGAGAACAGGGTAAACTCCTCGGCGCTCAGAACGGCGTGCACGATCTCGGCCATCGCCGTACTGGCAATGCCCGGTTGCGCGCCTACGTTGCCGACCCCGTGGGTGTCGGTCGCCCCCTTGCCGGTCATCCCCTGATCCCGCCGTCAGGTTCCCCTGGAAGGGCGAGCATAGCACCGCATTGAAGTGTGCGCTCCATCCCAAATTGCCGCACCCCGCCCCCAAACCTGAATGGGGGCGGGGCGTATGCAGGTCCGGATCAGGCGGCGCGTTCACCCTGGAACTGTTCTTCCTCGGTGGAACCGGTCAGCGCGGTGGTCGATGACTGACCCTGTTGGATGGCCTGGGTCACGGCATCGAAGTACCCGGTGCCCACCTCGCGCTGGTGCTTGACCGCGGTGAAGCCGCGCTCGGCGGCGGCGAACTCGGCTTCCTGCAATTCCACGAAAGCGCTCATCTGCCGGCGCGCGTAGCCGTGTGCCAGGTTGAACATCGAATAGTTCAGCGCGTGGAAACCGGCCAGGGTGATGAACTGGAACTTGTAGCCATAGCTGGCGATTTCCTTCTGGAAGCGGGCGATGGTGGCGTCGTCCAGGTTCTTCTTCCAGTTGAAGCTGGGCGAGCAGTTGTAGGCCAGCAGCTTGCCGGGGAACTTCGCATGGATGGCCTCGGCGAACTTCCGCGCGAACTCCAGGTCCGGCTTGCCGGTCTCGCACCACACCAGGTCGGCATAGGGCGCATAAGCCAGGCCGCGGCTGATCGCCTGGTCCAGCCCGTTGCGGGTTTTGTAGAACCCTTCCACGGTGCGCTCGCCGGTGGTGAAGGGCTGGTCATTGCCGTCCACGTCACTGGTCAGCAGGTCGGCGGCTTCGGCATCGGTGCGTGCCACCAGCAGGGTCGGCACGCCCAGCACGTCGGCGGCCAGTCGTGCGGCGTTGAGCTTTTCCACCGCCTCGCGGGTCGGCACCAGGACCTTGCCGCCCATGTGCCCGCACTTCTTCACGCTGGCCAGCTGGTCTTCGAAGTGGACCCCGGCCGCACCCGCTTCGATCATCGCCTTCATCAATTCAAAGGCATTCAGCACGCCGCCGAAGCCGGCTTCGGCATCGGCGACGATGGGCTGCAGGAAGTCGATGTCGTCCTTGCCTTCGGCATGGTGCAACTGGTCGGCACGCAGCAGGGTGTTGTTGATGCGCTTGACCACCGCCGGCACCGAATCGGCCGGGTACAGCGACTGGTCGGGGTACATCTGCCCGGCCAGGTTGGCGTCGGCCGCCACCTGCCAACCGGACAGGTAGATGGCATGCAGGCCGGCCTTGACCTGCTGCATGGCCTGGTTGCCTGTCAGGGCGCCCAGGGCGTTGACGAAGTCTTTTTCGTGCAGGTAGCCCCACAGTTTTTCCGCGCCCAGCCGGGCCAGCGAATGCTCCACGTGCACGGTACCGCGCAGGCGCACCACGTCGGCCGCGGTGTAGTTGCGTTCAATCCCCTTCCAGCGGGGGTTGGTGTCCCAATCGTGCTGGATCTGTTGCGCAGTGGGCAGGGTGCTCATGTCTGTTCTCCAGTTCAGTGGGTGGGTCAGCGGGTCAGCAAGGGGATGGCCGGCATCAATCAATGCGTGCGTAAGCCGGCAGGGTCAGGAAATCGGTCAGTTCATCGGCACGGCTGAGCTGGCCCAGCAGGGCGATCGCTTCGTCGATACGGCTGCCGCCCGGCAGGCTGGCGCGCTCGCCGAGCCGCGACGGCAGTTGGGCCAGGGTGGTGTCGAGCAGGGCCAGGGTGATGGCGGTGCCATCGTCCAGGTGTTGCCCCGGTGCATGCAGCCACTGCCACAACTGGCTGCGGCTGATTTCCGCGGTGGCGGCGTCCTCCATGAGGTGATGGATCGGCACGCAGCCATTGCCGTCCAGCCAGGCTGCCAGATAGCGCACGCAGACCTCGACATTGCCTTCGAATCCGGCGCGGGTGATGGTGCCCGGCGGGCGTGCCAGCAGGTCATCACGCTGCACCTGCACGTCCTGGCGCAGCACATGGTGCTGGTTCGGGGTGGGCATGTGCTCGTCGAAGATCGCCATCGCCACCGGGATCAACGCCGGGTGCGCCACCCAGGTGCCATCGTGGCCGGCGCTGACTTCGCGCAGCTTGTCAGCGCGCACCCGCGCCATCGCCTGCTCGTTGGCCGCTGCATCGTGGTTGATCGGGATCTGTGCGGCCATGCCGCCCATCGCATGCGCGCCGCGGCGATGGCAGGTCTTGATCAGCAGCTCGGAATAGGCCTTGAGGAAAGGCTGGGTCATCGTCACCTGGCCACGCTCGGGCAGCACCTTGTCGGCGTGGCGGCGGAAGGTCTTCAGGTACGAGAAGATGTAATCCCAGCGGCCGCAGTTCAGCCCCACGATGCGATCGCGCAGGGCGTGCAGGATCTCGTCCATCTCGAACACGGCCGGCAGGGTTTCGATCAGCACGGTGACCTTGATCTGCCCATGCGGCAGGCTCAGCATGCCTTCGATATGCGACAGCGCCGTCTCCCACAGGGCCGCCTCTTCCATGCTCTGCAGCTTGGGCAGGTAGAGATAGGGGCCGCGGTCACGGGCCTGCAGCGCACGTGCATTGTGGAAGGCGAACACCGCCGCATCGAACAGCCCACCCGCCAGTGGCTGGCCGTCGATGGCCACGTGCTTTTCATCCAGGTGCCAGCCGCGCGGGCGCACGATCAACACCGCCTGTTCGTGCAGCGGGCGCAACGCGTACTGCTTGGCAGGCTTGTCGCCGACGGCCGGCGCGTTGAAGCACAGGTCGCCGCGCACCGCACCGATCAGTGCCTGCTGGCCGGCCAGCAGGTTGCGCCAGGTCGGCGAGGTGGAATCCTCGAAGTCGGCCATGAACACCTTGGCCCCCGAGTTCAGCGCGTTGATCACCATCTTCGGGTCGGTGGGGCCGGTGATTTCGACCCGACGGTCCTGCAGCGCGGCCGGCAGCGGTGCCACCGTCCAGTGCTCCTCGCGGATGACGGCGGTGTCCGGGCGGAAGTCCGGGGTGCCGCCCTGGTCGAAGAAAGCCTGGCGCTGGCGGCGCAACTGCAGCCGCTGCTGGCGTTCCGGTTCCACCAGCCGGTGCAGCGACACCAGCAGGCCCAGCAGTGGCGGCGGCAGCAGCGCGGCCTGGCCGGCCACCTGGGTGGTGAGGCTGATCCCCGGGGTGGCCTTGGTGGTAGCGGGAATGTCGGTGGCAACGGCAGACATGGGGTACTCCAGCGTTGAGGGACGACGCCAAGGTGCCGCTTGGCGCTCGTATTTGACAAAGCAGTTTTTGCAATGCCATACATAAGTTGCCCTTATAACCATGACGCCATGTCCACGCGCCGCACGCCAAGTCCGCGTTTTTCCTATAAATCCGACCGACTCAAGCCGCTGCGCGCGTTCTGTCAGATCGTGCGTCTTGGCTCAGTCTCACGGGCGGCTGAGGCGCTTTTCGTCAGCCAGCCGGCGATCAGCCAGCAGCTGCAGGCACTGGAGCGGGAGCTGGGGGTGGCGCTGTTCGAGCGCAGCGGGCGACGCCTGGTGCCCAGCCGTGAAGGTCAGCTGCTGTACGACATGGCCAAGCCGCTGGTGGAAAGCCTGGACGGGCTGGAGGCGAACTTCCGCGACAAGGTGCAGGGTCTGGATGCGGGCGAGCTGAACATCGCCGCCAACAGTTCCACCATCCTCTACCTGCTGCCGCGCATCGTCGAAGGCTTCCGTCAGCGCCACCCGGACGTGCGCCTGACCCTGCACAACGCCATCAGCGCCGATGGCACCGACCTGCTGCGCGATGACGCCGCGGATCTGGCGGTGGGCTCGATGACCGACGTCCCCGCCGACCTCACCTACGCCCCGGCCTACCGATTCGAGCAGGTTTTGATCACCCCGCGCGGCCATCCGCTGGCCCAGGGCGAGCTCAGTCTGGAGGCGATTTCCATGCACCCGCTGGTGCTACCGCCGCGCCGGCAGATCACCTACCGGCTGGTGGACCAGGTCTTCCAGCGCCATCGCCTGCCCTACGCCGTCGCACTGGAAGTGGGCGGTTGGGAGGTGATCAAACAGTACGTGGCCATGGGCATGGGCATTTCCATCGTGCCGGCGCTGTGCTTGAACGAGGCCGACCATGAGCGGCTGCAGGCACGCTCGCTCAGTGCCTGGTTCCCGCAGCGCAGCTACGGGGTCATCGTGCGCCGGGGAAAGGCCTTGTCGCCGCAGGCCCGCGCCTTCATCGAACTGATCCAGCCGGACCTGTTCAGCCCGCGCGAACATGACCAGAGCGGGCATTCGGAACGTTGATGACCGCCGGGCATCGACCGGCGCTGCCCTACACTGACGCCATGTCGATCGAACTGCGCCACCTGCGTTACTTCCTTGCCGTGGCCGATACCCTGCACTTCGGCCAGGCCGCCGAACGGCTGGGCATGTCGCAGCCACCGCTCAGCCAGCAGATCCGCCAACTGGAGCAACTGCTGGGTGCGCAGCTGTTCGTGCGCAGCCACCGCCGCGTGCAGCTCACCGATGCCGGCATCCTGCTGCAGGCCAAGGCGCGGGCAATCGTGCAGCAGCTGGACGCGGCCGTGGACGAGGTACAGCGGGTGCAGCGCGGCGAACAGGGCGAACTGCACATCGGCCTGACCCGGGCCACGCCCTTGGTGCCGCAGATTCCACGCGCCATCTTTGCCTATCGCGAACGCTACCCACAGGTACGCCTGCAACTGCGGGAGAAGAACACCCTGCAGCAGATCGATGCC
The DNA here is from genome assembly GCA_032007425.1 of Stenotrophomonas sp. Taxonomy (GTDB): domain Bacteria; phylum Pseudomonadota; class Gammaproteobacteria; order Xanthomonadales; family Xanthomonadaceae; genus Stenotrophomonas. Next base: position 10,647 of record DALZLW010000024.1, on the reverse strand, counting down.
CTGCTGGAAGGGCGACTGGACGTGGGCATCATCCGCAAGCGCGCCTTGCCACCGGAGCTGGTGGCGCACAGCCTGTTCACCGATCCACTGGCGCTGGTCCTGCACCGTGGGCACCCGATGCTGCGTGGTCGTGATCCGGCGACCCTGCGGCTGTCACTGGCCGCGTTCGCCCATGAACCGTTCGTCGGCTTCCACCGCAGTGTCGGGGCCGGCATCCATGACCAGATGATTGCGCTATGTGCCGCCGCCGGGTTTACCCCGCGCATCGTGCAGGAAGCCGGCGAGGCATCGACCCTGATCAGCCTGGCCGCCGCTGGATTGGGCGCGGCGATCCTGCCTTCGTCCTGCGATCACATCCAGATCGAAGGGGCCTGCTTCGTGGCGTTGGCAGACAAGGACGCGCATTCGGAGGTGCAGCTGGCATGGCGGCGCGAGGCAGTGACCCCGTTGATCCGTAACTTCACCGCCTTGCTGCAGGACGAGTTCGCCCACGGCACGGACGGCTGAACTGCCATCAAAGCCGATGCGGCACCGGTGGGGCCACTGGCCGCGGCCCTAGCGTGCCGCTGCGGCCTGCATCACCGGGCGGCGCCACAGGCCAAACGCAATCGCGGTGCCGAGCAGCGTGAGCACGCCGACAAATGCACACACACCCCACCAGTCCCATGCGGTGTAGGCCAGCCCGCCACCTGCACCGAGCAGGCTGGAGCCCAGGTAATAGGCGAACAGGTACAGCGCCGAGGCTTCGGCGCGCATTACACCGGCGCGGCTGCCGACCCAGCTGCTGGCCACGGAATGGCCGCCGAAGAAGCCGAAGGTGAGCAAGCTGATGCCCAGCGCCATCGCGCCCAGCCACGGCATGGCCAGCAGGACGATGCCGATGGCGATCAAGCCGTAGCAGATCGACAGCACCCGTCCGCGGCCATGGGCGATGGCCTGTTGGCCCATCCACGCCGAACTGAAGGTACCCACCAGATACACGCTGAAGATCAGCCCCACCACGGTCTGGCTGAGCCGATAGGGCGCGGCCAGCAGGTGGTAACCCAGGTAGTTGTAGGTGGTGACGAACACCCCCATCAGCACGAATGCGGTGGCGAACAGCCACGGCAGGCCGGGATCGGCGAACAGCCGGCGCCAGCGTGCCGGCAGTTGCCGCAGGCCGCCGCGACGGGCCTGGAAGTGCCGCGATGGCGGCAACTGCACCCACAGCAGCACGGTGCTGGCCACGGCAATCAACGAGACCACGCCGATACCCCAGCGCCAGCCCCAATGGTCGGCGACGATGCCGGCGATCAGCCGCCCGCTCATGCCCCCTACGGCGTTGCCGCCGATGTACAGGCCCATCGCCAGGCCCAGCGCGCGGCCGTCCATTTCCTCGGCCAGGTAGGTCATGCCCACCGCCGGCACCCCGCTCAAGGCCAGCCCAAGCAGCGCGCGCAACACCAGCATCGTGCTCCAGTCATCCACCAGGGCGGTGGCCAGCGAGAACACCGTGGACAGCAGCAGCGCACTGATCATCACCACCCGCCGCCCGACCCGGTCGGAGATCAATCCGGCCACCAGCATCGAGACCGCCAGCAGACCGGTGCTCAACGACAGCGACAGCGAACTGTTGGCCGCCGACACGCCGAAGTAGTGGCTGAACTCAGGCAACAGTGGCTGCACGGTGTAGAGCAGGCCGAACGTGGAGAATCCGGCCAGGAACAGGCCCACGGCAACGCGGCGGAATGCCGGCGTGCCTTGGCTGATGCGGGTATCGGCAGGTGCAGCCGGTGCGGGGGGAGCTGGGCGCCCAGGGGCTGCCGCGGTGTCGCCATTCATGGGGGAGGCGCGGCCGCGCGTGCACGACCGTGTTCTGCAGGGGAGACGATAAGCCTAGCCCTGCCTATCGAGTCGAACCATAACCTGATCCATACCCATCGATATGCATGACGTCTCGATTGCTCAGAGCTGACGCCATTGGAAGCCTTCGCCGCGGCGGTAATACACCGAGACCGCGCGCCCATAGACGCTGTCGGCATCTACAAAACCGAAGAAGCGGCCATCGAAGCTGTTACCGCGGTGGTCCCCCATCACCAGCAGTTTGCCGGCCGGCACCACGATGTCGGCCACGTCCGGGCCGCCGCCCATGTCCAGCCCCAGCGTCGCCGTGCGCTCGCCGAAGTGCTCGTGGCCGGAATCGTCGGCGGTGGCCAGGGGTTGCCCATTGAGGCTCAGGTGGCCATCGCGCACGGTCACTTCATCGCCAGCCACGGCGACGATGCGCTTGATCAGGCGGGTGCCGTCGGCCGGTGAATCGAACACGGCCACCTCGCCACGGGCAGGGGCGCCGGTGCCCAGCAGGCGATGCCCTGTGAACGGCAGGCGCAGGCCGTAGGCCCGCATGTCCACGACGACCCGGTCGCCGGGCTCCAGGGTGGGCTGCATCGAGCCGCTGGGCACCACGTAGTGGTTGGCCAGGGTGTCGCGGGCAGCGGCCAGCAGACCGATCATCACCAGCAACGGCAGGGCCTCTTTCTTCAACCAGGCCAGGCTGCGCTGGGCGAAGGAGGGGCGGACGGTGGCATCCATGGCAGGTTCCAGGCAGCGGGCAGGTGCGTTTATGACCTGCCCGCCGTGCCGAGGTTCCCGCCGCCGCGGCAAAAGCAACGCCGGGCATGGCCTGGCGCTACCCTGCCGTGGGTCGGCTTACTTCAGGCCGCGGAACTGCAGCAGCGGTTCCACCGACGGGTCCTTGCCGCGGAAGTCGCGGTAGAGTTGGCTCAACTCCACGCTGTTGCCGCGCGACAACACCTTGTCGCGGAATTCCTGGCCATTGGCCGCCGTCAGCCCACCGTGTTCGGTGAACCACTGGAAGGCATCATGGTCCAGCACTTCGGCCCAGAAGTAAGCGTAGTAACCGGCCGAGTAACCACCGCCCCAGATGTGGTCGAAGTAGGTGGTGCGGTAGCGCGGCGGCACCTGCGGCAGGTCCACCTTGTACTTCTTCAGTGCGGCCGCTTCGAACGCGGCGACATCCTGCAGCGGCGCATCAGCCTTCTGCGTGTGCCAGGCCAGGTCCAGCAGCGCCGCCGACAGGTACTCGGTGGTGGCGTAGCCCTGGTTGAAGCTGCGCGCCTTGAGGATCTTGTCCACCAGTTCCTGCGGCATCGGTTCGCCGGTCTTGTAGTTCTTCGCGTAATTGGCGAACACCTTGGGGTCCAGCGCCCAGTGCTCGTTGAACTGCGAGGGGAACTCGACGAAATCGCGCGAGGTGGCCGTACCGGCAATGGACGGGTACTTCACGTTGGAGAACATGCCATGCAGTGCATGGCCGAACTCGTGGAACAGCGTGGTGACGTCGTCGAAGCTCAGCAGCGCCGGCTGGCCAGCGGCGGGCTTGGTGAAGTTGCAGACGTTGTAGACCACCGGCTTGGCACCGGTCAGCCCATCCTGTTCGACGAACACGTCCATCCACGCGCCACCGGACTTGCTGTCGCGCTTGAAGTAGTCGGTGTAGAACAGGGCCAGCGAGCTGCCGTCCTTGTCGAACACCTCGTACACCTTCATGTCCGGGTTGTAGGTCGGGATGTCGGTGCGCTGCTTGAAGGTGATGCCATACAGCTGGGTGGCGGCGTAGAAGACGCCGTTCTGCAGCACGTTGTCCAGCTCGAAGTACGGTTTGATCTGCGATTCGTCCAGATCGTACTTGGCCTTGCGTACCTGTTCGGCATAGAAATCCCAATCCGAAGCGGCCAGCTTGAAGCCGCCCTTCTGCGCGTCGATCACCTGCTGGATGTCAGCGGCCTCGGCACGCGCCTTGGCGGTGGCCGCCGGCACGGTGTCGGTGAGCAGCTTCAGTGCCGCGGCCGGGGTCTTGGCCATCTGGTCGCCCAGGTTGTAATCGGCATAGGTGGCAAAGCCCAGCAGCTTGGCCTTCTGCGCGCGCAGCTGGGCCAGGCGCTGCACCGTCTGCCGGGTATCGTTGCCGTCACCACGCTCGGCGCGGGTTTCGGATGCCTTGAGCACGGCGGCACGCTGTTCACGGTCGCTCAGTGCGCCCAGCACCGGCTGCTGGGTGGTGTTCTGCAGCGGCAGCAGGAACTTGCCATCCAGCTTGCGCGCGGCGGCATCACCGGCGGCGGTGTTGATCGCATCCTCGCCCAGGCCGGCCAGCTTGGCCTTGTCATCCACCACCACGGCGGCCGCGGCGGTGGCGGCGACCAGGCGGGTGTGGAACTGGGTGGAAAGCGTGGTTTCTTCCACGTTGAGCTTGCGCAGGGTGGCCTTGTCGGCATCGGAAAGCTGCGCGCCGGCGCGCACCAGGCCGTCGTAGTAGTGCTCGACCAGGCGCTTCTGCACCGGGTCCAGGCCCAGCGTGTCACGCTGGTCGTACAGCGACTTCACCCGCGCGAACAGCTTCGGGTCCAGGTTGATTTCATCCTGGTGGGCGGCCAGCTTGGGCGCCACTTCTTCCTGGATCTTCTGCCGGGTGTCATTGGTATCGGCCTGCACCAGGCCGAAGAAAATGCGCGAGACGCGGCCCAGGGTTTCGCCGCTGCGCTCCATCGCCACGATGGTGTTGTCGAAGGTGGCCGGCTCGCTGCTGTCGGCGATCGCGCGCACGTCGGCAAGGTGCTGGCGCATGCCCTCTTCGAACGCCGGCAGGTAATCGCTGTCCTGGATCTTGTCGAACGGCGGGGCCTGGAACGGCAGCGTGCTGGCGCTCAGCAGGGGATTGGTGGAGGCTTCGGCCGGCTGTTGCGCCGGCGCGGTCTGTGCTTCGGACACGGGGGTGGACTCCTTGCCGGAACAGGCCGCCAGGGCCAGGCTGATGGCGGCGGCCAGGACGAGGGTACGCGACATGTAAAGGGCTCCTTCGGGGGCGACCAAGAGCGGTCGCCAGCCCTTCACCCTACTCCCTTCGCATGCCGCGGGCATGTGCCGGACGTGGCGCGTGGCCTGCCCGGCCAAGGCCGATCATACGGTGCCGCGGGTTTTGCCGATCCACGGCCGGTAGTACTCGCGGATGGCGGCCATGTCGGCGGCATCATTGCCGCTGGGCTGGAACACCGGGCCGAAGCCGATGGTCTTGTCCGGGTAATGGAAGTAGCCGGTGAGGATCGGCACGCCGGCCATGCGGGCGATCTTCAGGTAGCCGGCCTTCCACTCCTTCACTGCCTTGCGGGTGCCTTCCGGGGTGATGGCGTACCACATCTTTTCCGAGCGCTTGATCAGGCTGACCGCCTGTTCCACGGTGCCCTGCGGTGAGCTGCGGTCCAGCGGGATCACCCCCAGCCGGCGCAGCAGCGGGCCCAGCGGCCACCAGAACAGCGAGGCCTTGCCGAGCACCCGCACTTCCAGTCCGAGGGCGATCTTCACCGCCATCCCCCAGAAACCATCCCAGTTGGACGAATGCGGGGCGACGATCAGCACCAGGCGCGGGATGTCCGGCAGGGTGCCGACGACTTTCCAGCCGCCCAGGCGCAATACGTTGCGCGCCAGCCAGCGCAGGAAGGCATTGGGTTTGACCTGGGGCATGCCCGGCGGGACGGCCGGCAGCGACGAGGCGGGTTGGTTCAAGGCTTACTCCCAGTTGCGGGTTGTACGGCCGCGCTTGACGTTGGCGCGTGCTGACTTGGCATCCAGCCGACGAAGGGTGGAGCCGTAGGTAGGCTTGGTCGCCTTGCGCGCCTTGGGCACGCTGAGCCCGGCGCGGATGAATTCCGCCAGGCGTTCACGGGCATCTTCGCGGTTGCGGTCCTGGGTGCGGAAGCGCTGGGCATCGATGACCAGCACCCCTTCGCTGGTCAACCGGCGATCGCGGCGGGCCAGCAGGCGCGCGCGCAGCGGCTCGGGCAGCGACGGCGAGCCGGCGACATCGAAGCGCAGTTCCACGGCGGTGGACACCTTGTTGACGTTCTGCCCGCCGGCACCACTGGCGCGCACGAACCGTTCGACGAGTTCATCGCCGGGGATCGACAGCTGCGCGGAAACGGGAACGGAGGCGGTGGCCATGGCGTTATTGTAGCGGGAGGATGTGTCGGCGGGTGGTCGGTATCGCGTGCCCTTTGACGGCGATCGCGGACCCAACACGCCGCCTTCGCCACCATAGCGGGTATGCTCGGCATTCTTGATCGCGCAGGATGCCCGTATGTCCCGTTCCGCCCCTCTGTTCCGCCGCGTCGGCCTGCTGCTGGCGCTTACCCTGGCCAGTGCACCAGTGCTGGCCGCGCCCCCGTCGGACGGCGACATCAACCGCCTGCTTTCGGCGTCACGCGCGCAGACCATGCTCGACAGCATGCTGCCGCAGATCGAACAGATGCAGCAGCAGCAGTTCCAACAGATCACCCAGCAGCGCCAGCTGACCCCGCAGCAGCAGGAGCAGCTGCAGCGCATCCAGGCGCGCACCAGCCAGACCCTGCGCCAGGCGCTGTCCTGGCAGCAGCTGCGGCCGATGTACGTGGACCTGTACAAGAAGACCTTCAGCAAGGAAGACGTGCTGGCGATGGCGGAGTTCTACGAGAGCACGGCTGGCCAGAGCCTGCTGGACAAGACCCCGCTGCTGATGCGGAACGTGATGGTGGCCATCCAGGCACGCATGCAGCCGCTGTTCGTGGACCTGCAGAAGGACCTGGAAGCCATCGTCAACGAACCCGGCAAGTAACCCGGTCGTGCCGGGCCAGGCCCGGCGAACGCGCGACGCGGCGGGATGGCGCCGGCGCCGATGCAGATGCAGATGCCGGGCAGGGCCCGGCGCTGCCACGCGCTTACCAGCCGAACAGGTCCATCGCCTTGCGGAACTGCGCGTCCACCGGCGCGCTGGCATCCACCTCGCCGCCTTCCGGGTGCGGGAAGCGCAGGCGCTGCGCGTGCAGCAGCATGCGGTGCACGCCCTGCATGCGGAAAATCCGGTTGTGCCGCCCATCGCCATGGCTGGTGTCACCGATCATGTGGTGTGACAGGTGCTTGAGATGACGGCGGATCTGCCGGAAGCGCCCGGTCTGCGGCTGGCAGCGCAGCAAGGCGTAGCGCGAGGTGGTGAACTCGCCCGAAGGCACCGGCAGCTCACCGGTGGCCAGGCGCTGGAAATCAGTCACCGCGGGCTTCTTCACCGGCTTGCCCGGACCGCCGTCCAGGTCATGGTCGACCGTCCACGCCTGTTCTGCGGGCCAGCCACGGCACACCGTCAGGTAATCCTTGTGCACCTGCCCGTCCATCAACGCACTACCAAGGAAGCTGGCCGCATCGCGGTCGAAGGCCAGCAACAGGCAGCCGCTGGTGGCGCGGTCCAGGCGGTGCACGAGGAAGATCGGCCTGCCCAGCTGTTCGCGCAGGCGGTCGGCGAGGAAGTCGTCCTCGCCGCGGGCCAGCTTGCTGTCGTGGACCATCAGGCCGGCCGGCTTGTTGACCACCGCCAGCCGGTCGTCCTGGTGCAGCAGCTGCAATGGAGGCGTGTCGCGCGGTGCGACGGTTTCTGGTTCGGTGCTCACCGCGCGATTATCCGGATGTGCTGGCGCGCCGACAATGCCGCCAGCGGACCGGTCAGCGCCACCAGGCGCGGGCCAGTGCGAAGGCCCCCAGGACGCCACTGGCCCAGCTCCACACCGGCGCATCGCCCCAGTACCAGCCCGGCGGCTGCAGCACATACAGCAGGGCGGCGATGGCCAGCAGCCCGACCCCGCTGATCGCCCCCACCGCGCGCTTCTGCAGCTGCCGCAGGCTGGCGTCCAGCGCGGTCAGGTCACGCGAGCGCATCGACAATTCATGCCGTCCTTCCACCTGCTGGCTCAGCCATGCGTGGACCAGCCGCGGCATGTCCGGCGCATGGGTCATGATTTCCGGCAACCGCTTGCCCAGTTCACGCACCACCCGCCGCGGGCTGTAGCGTTCGCGCAGGATCCTGGCCAGCACCGGCTTGGCCACCGCCCAGATGTCGATCTGCGGGTCCAGCTGGCGGCCCACGCCTTCGATGTTGAGCAGGGTCTTCTGCAGCAGGATCAACTGCGGCTGCAGGGTGAGCTGGTAGCGCTGCGCGACCCGGAACAGCTTCATGAGCACTTCGGCCAGCGATATCTGCGACAGCGGGCGGGTGAAGTACGGTTCGCACACCGAGCGCACCGCCGCTTCCAGGTCATCGACACGGACATGATCGGGCATCCAGCGCGCCTGCATGTGCAGTTCGGCGATGCGTCGGTAATCGCGGTTGAAGATGGCCATGAAATTCTCGGCCAGGTAATACTGATCTTCCTGCGAAAGCTGGCCCATGATGCCGAAGTCCAGGGCGATGAAGCGCGGATCATCGCGGCGGGCTGGATCCGGGTCGACCCAGATGTTGCCGGCGTGGGCGTCGGCGTGGAAGAAGTTGTCGCGGAACACCTGCGTGTAGAACACGCGCACACCCTTGGCGGCCAGCGCCTTGCGGTCGACGCCGGCGCGGTCCAGCGCGGCGATGTCATCGGAGGGGATGCCCCACACGCGTTCCAGGGTCAGCGCACGCTCACCGGTATGGCTCCACACCACTTCCGGCACGTACAGGTCGGGCGAATCCTGCCAGAACCGCCGCAGCACGCTGGCATTGGCGCCTTCGCGCTGCAGGTCGAGCTCGGCGGCCAGGGTGTTCTCGATTTCAGCCACCACCTCGCGCGGGCGGATCTTGTCGGCCCGCGGGTGGGTGCGCTCGACCAGGGTGGCCAAGGAGTTGAGCAGGGCGATGTCCGCGTCGATCTGCGTTTCAATGCCCGGGCGCAGCACCTTGACCACCACCTGGCGACCGTCATGCAGGGTGGCTGCATGGACCTGGGCGATGGAGGCCGAGGCAAGCGGCTCGGTGTCGAAGCTGGCGAACGCTTCGCTGACCGGCAGCGCCAGCGTGCGTTCGACGATGGCCTGCGCCGTGGCGCTGTCGAACGGCTTGACCCGGTCCTGCAGCAGGGTCAGCTCCTGCGCGACGTCCGGCGGCACGAGGTCGCGGCGGGTGGAGAGGATCTGCCCGAACTTGACGAAGATCGGCCCCAGGTCCTGCAGCGCCAGTCGCAGGCGGGCACCACGCGACTGCGCGGCGATCGCCGCCGACGCACGCGGCACGAAGGGCTTGGCCAGGCGCAGCCAACGCTCGGCCGCGGTACCGGCGAGCAGGTCGTCGAGGCGGTAACGCAGGATGATGCGGCCGATGCGCGCCGCGCGCAGGGCCGCCTTCATGCCGCGCCCCGCAGGCGCTGGATGCGCGCGGCCAGCCGCTCGACGTCGTCGCGCAGCACGTCCACGTCGTCATGGAAGGCCTCCAGTTCGGCCCGCGGCACCACGTCGCGCGATTCTTCCGTCACGTACTCGGCACTGGCATGGGCCAGCCCGGATGCATGGCGGCGTGCCTGTTGCAGGGCGCCGCGCAGCACGTTGGCCACCTGCACCCCCAGAACCTCGCCGAACACCTGCACGAACGGCAGCTGCCAGTCGGGATCAAAGCCCTGCGCCAGCTGCTGCAGGCGGCGGGCCAGTTCGGCATCACCGGCGACGCGTACGCTCCCGGCCGGCGCACCCTGGCGCGCAGAACGCGCCAGCAATGGCAACTGCGCCAGCACGCCGGACAGGCTGCTGCGCACGGCAAGATCGGCCTCACGGTGATCCACCGGGCCCACGTGCAGCCGTTCGGCCTCCACGCTGATGCGCATTGCCAGCGCAGGCGCTTCCAGCGTGAGGTCGATATGACGGCCATCGAGCGCGGTGAGCGCCTGCCGGGTATCGGGGTCCAGCGCCAGCGCGCGGTTGAGCGCGCTCTGCAGGGCGCGGCCGGCGATCGGCTTGAGTGAGGTCAGCAGGGAAAGAGCCATGTCCGCCATTCTACCTGCGCCAATGCAGGTGCAGGCAGCCAGTCCGGCCTGACGACAAACGCCGGCACGAGGCCGGCGTCTGCGGGAAGGAATCCGAGGACTCAGTGCGTCATGTGCGCTTGCGGAACATCGAGATCACCGCCAGCACCAGGAACACGACGAACAGGATCCAGGCGATGTTGCTGGCCGCGCCGGCAATGCCGGAGAAGCCGAGCACGGCGGCAATGATGGCGATGACGAAAAAGACGACGGCGTAATGCAGCATGGCGATCCTCGCGTTGGCGTGCCGGGTTCCGGCGTTGGCACCATCCTCGCGCCCTCCCGGTGTGCAACCGGTGATGGGAATCTCGTCATTGCATGAAGTTTTCAGCCCGGTGAGCAGCCTTTCACGGGGTGGCCGCAGCCAGTCGACGCAGCCCTTCCTCGATCGACACCTGCGGCACATAGCCGAAATCGCGCCGGGCCGGTTCCATGCTGTACCAGTGCGCGGTGCACAGTTGTTCGGCCAGGAACCGGGTCAACGGTGGTTCGCCCGGCAGGCGCAGCCAAGGCCACAGGCGTTCGGCGACCGCGCCGATGCGATAGGCCGTGGCGAAGCTGAGGCTGCGCGTGACCGGCGGCGCACCGACGGCGGCCAGCAGCTTGTTGAGCAGCTCGCGCATCGGCAACGGCTCGCCATTGGAAATGAAGTAGGCCTTGCCGGCACATGCCGCACCGGGCACCAGCGCATCGAGGGCGAGGAAATGGGCCAACGCGGCGTTGTCGATGTAGGTGGTATCGACCCGGTTGCTGCCATCGCCGACCAGCCGCAGCCGACCGGCGCGTGCGCGCGCGGCCA